>NZ_JBBNNA010000006.1:0-102756 GCF_040098065.1 Collinsella sp. CLA-JM-H32B
GCAGGTCAGTGGGTCATCGTCCCGGCGTTCAGCATCAGGGTAGCGCTGCGACGCGGAAATCGCGCGCTGTTGACGCGCCCCCGCAGTGCCCGCTTCCCCCAAGGACAATTATCAGTGCAGGTAGACGGCTCGCGCATTTAACAAAAACCGGTGCATGGTCGAGCATCCCGGGCTAAACGTAGTAAATGGGCATAGTTTTGATATGTCACTCATACAGTCACAGCGAAAAAGAGCCCAAAAGATGAAAAAATGCCCGTCGGCGGTGGTGCCGGCGGGCGTTGCTGTGCGATATGTTGCGTTATGGGCTTAGTGCCTCATAAAGTGGTATTCGATCACATTGCTGTAGGGGTGACCCGGGCCCACAATGCCCTGCGGGAACAGCGGCTGGTGCGGCGTGTCGGGGTACATCTCTGCCTCGAGGGCAAAGCCGGCGCCCCAGCTATAGTTGGCATCGTCCTTGGCGTGCTCGTCGCCCAGCCAATTGCCAGTGTAGAGCTGCACACCCGGGGCGGTGGTGTAGTAGTCCAGCTCGCGGCCGGTCCACATCTCCTCGACATGCAGGGCGCGGCGCAGGTTGCGACCGTACTGATAGTCATCGATGCACAGGCAGTGGTCGTAGCCGCGTGCCTGCTTAATCTGTGGATCGTCGGCCTCCATGCCAGGTGCGACAGGGCGCAGCTCACGGAAGTCAAACGGCGTGCCCTCGACTGGAGCAATCTCGCCGGTGGGGATGTTCTGCTCGTTGATGGGCAGGTAGTGGGCAGCGTTAGCAACAAAGAAGTGCTCACAGTCCATGCCGGCGTTGTGACCGGCAAGGTTAAAGTACGTGTGGTTGGTCATGGACACGTATGTGGCGCGGTCGCTCTCACAGCCATATTCGATACGGAAGCAGCCGGTGCGCGTCACGGTAAACACGGCCGTAAAGGTGCGGTTGCCGGGAAGGCCCAGCTCACCGTCCTCAAGCGAGGTGGTCATGCGTACGGCATTGTGGACCTCGTCGAGCTCAACGTCCCATACGCGCTTGTGCAGACCATGTTCAAGATCGCTGTGCAGGTTGTTGGTGCCCTCGTTGGCGGGCATATGCCAGTCCGTGCCGGCGATGGTGATCGTGGCACCCGCAGTGCGGTTGGCCACGGGGCCGATGGTCGCGCCAAAGCAGGCGGGGTTGTCAAAGTAATCCTCGAGCTTATCGAAGCCCAGCACCACATCGCGCACGTTGCCGGGGATGTCGGGCACGTCGATGCCCAACACGGTGGCACCATAGTCCATAATGCGAACGCAGATCTCGGGCCCGTTGAGGGTGTAACGATGAACGGGGGTACCGCACGGCGCGGTGCCGAAAAGCTCGGAAGTGATCATTTGGTTCCTAACATCGAGGTATTTCCGACAAACTGTAGCGCGAACAGGCGAGATTATCACTACACCCCACTAAAGCAGGGGGTATTTTTCTCAAAAAAGTGATGATTGGAGCTGTGCGGGCGTTCATTTTTGACGCGCACGAGTCTGATACAATTTGTTCGTTACTGTTTGAATGATATGCGCGCAAAGAACGGCGAGGATTCATCGTGATTAAGGCAGAGCGACAGGATAAGGTTCGGCAGCTGCTCGAAGAGCAGGGCACGGTCTCGGTTAAAGAGATTTCTGATGCGTTAGGTGTCTCGGATATGACGATCCGCCGCGACCTTGAGGAACTTGCGAGCCTGGGCGAGATCGAACGCGTGCACGGTGGAGCCCGCAGTGCGCAGGGCCGTCCACATGCTATGTTGCGCCACGAGTATTCGCACAGTGAAAAGCGCACGAAGCATGCCGAGGAAAAGTTGCAGATTGCGCGCCGTTCTGTGGAGCTTATCGAGGAAGGCTCGACCATCTTTTTGGGCACGGGCACCACGGTTGAGCAGATGGCCTCGATGCTGCCGGCGTTTCGCCTGCGCATTGTGACCAATTCGCTTTCGGTGTTTAACCTGCTCGAGGCGCGCGAAGACTGCGACCTGTGCCTGGTGGGCGGCATGTACCGTCGCCGCACCGCCGCTTTTGTGGGACCAACGGCCGAGGATACCCTGCGTGCGCTGGGCATCGACGCGGCGTTTATCGGTGCCAACGGCATTCTGGACGGCGACGTGTCCACGTCCAACATGGACGAGGGCCGTATCCAGCAGCTCGCTTTTAGCAAAGCGGACTCGCGCTATCTGATCGCCGACTCCAGCAAGATCGGCAAGCGCGACTTCTACACCTTCTGCCGCTTGGACAATTTGGACGCCGTGGTGTGCGAGCCGGGTATTACCGCCGAGGATCGCGCCGCCATCGAGGAGCATACGCAGGTCATTTGCTAGCTAGCGCAGCAGGAGATACTTCTGCCCTCTGCCGGCGCCTTCAACTGTAGCCAGGCCCGTCTCAACGAGTTTTTTGAGGATGCGAAGTAGCTTCGAGCGGCTAAAGGTAACTTTGGCCGCAAGCGCACTTGTCGATTGGGGATGCACTTCACTCAGCAGTTCAAATACGGTAAGATCGTCGCCTTCGAGCCCGGGGTTATCCATGAGTAGGGGAAGTGTGACCACAATAGCGTTGTCCGAAACTTGAAAACGAGGCTTTTTGATGCTGTCTTTATAGGTGTCTCGAATTCGCATAATGCCCGTACCGAATGCCTCGATAAGGCCCAGGCGCAAAAAGACTTCGGCAAGAATGCGGTTACGCCTAACGGACAGCATATCGGACAGGTACTCATCGACAGTCATGCTTGCCGGTAATCCGCCGGGTGAGGCGACTTCTACCCGGTCGTCGAACATCGAGATGCGGATGTGCGCTGGTACATCCCAGGTCCTATGAACGATTGCGTTGGTTATTGCCTCACGGAACGCCTCAAGTGGAATGGGCTCCTTGCGGATTCGTTCCATTCCCTTGATCTCTTCGTAGCAGTACTGAGCTTCGAATAGCTCAAGAGCACTGTCAATTTCAGTTAAAACTGATGCATGCTCAAGGGTCTTGCGCTGCTTAATGAGGTTGATAGTGTCACCAAACACTGCAATGTCGATGCCTGGGAAGCCGTTCTCGTCCGCGAGCAGCTCTGCTGCATTATTGTAGGTCCCGGTCTCATCGAGCAGGCCGAGGGTTTTGAGAGTGTCGGTTGTGAACGACTGAAGCGCTAACTTTGCAGTTAGACGATTCTCTAAAACGGTGAAAGATAGATCTTGCTTGCTTGCCGGGAGCTGTTCAAAGGAGAGATTCTGACCCTCGAGCACAAGGCGCGAAAGACCTAGGGTATCAACTGGTATAGTCGCTGTGTCATTGCGCTTGTACGCCTTCGAGCGGTATAGATAAGGCTTCGATCTGCCGGGAAAGACCGTAAGCTCAACGGTTGCATCGGGCTCGTTGATTTTTAGGGAGTAATCGGGCTGGGGGATGATCGAATCGTTAATCTTGTTTTCGATATCCAAGCAGGTCTGCTTGGGGTCATCGAGGCCAACGATTTTTCCGGCGTCGTTAATTCCAAATAGGACACGCCCACCCGTGTTGTTTGCATAAGCGGAGACGGTTTTGAGAAACGAATTGGTGACGCTTTCCTTGAACTCAAGATCCTTTGTCTCTTGCATCGTAGTGCTCCGTTTCGCTTTAACTTGACATGAAATATGACACGTAAAACTTTACACGTCATTTTACGCGTCAAAATTATGACACGAAAAAAATTGCGTGTTATTTTACGTGTTAAAGTGACGTGAAATGACACGCAAGCGCGAATGCATTGGCATTCTAAAAAAACGGAGTTTGTAAGCCTGGGGCTTGATTGGGCTAACGCATGGAATTAACCGTATTTTCGAACACGCTTTCGGTATCATTTCGGCATTAAAGGATACCGAAAGTGTGTTCGTGATACCGATAATAATAAGGAAAGAGGAGCGCTTCGTAGCTGCCTGGAAAGTGAGGATTTGACCATCTGGTTGTCTCGATCTGTAACAACTAGGCGGTCAAATGCTCGTCAGATGTTACAGATCGAGATTTTCTGCCTGGCCGATTCCGTTTGTCTCAATCTGTAACAACTGGGACCGAAAAGCTCGGCTAGATGTTACAGATTTAGATCTTTCGGTCTGGGCGTCCTGTTTGTCTTGATCTGTAACAGTTAGGACCGAAAACCGCTGCTAGATGTTACAGATCGAGACAAACGGCCTGCACGGGCCGAACCAAAACAAAAAGGCCGCATGCGAACCCGTGGAGGGATTCGTATGCGGCCGACAGGGGGTATGCGGCAAAAGTTAGGCCATGAGCAGGCCGGTCTCTGCGACGTTCTTGTACCAGTACGCGCTCGCCTTGGGATAGCGCTTCTGGGTCTCAAAGTCGATGTAGAACAGGCCGTAGCGCTTGTTATAGCCGTTGGTCCAGGAGAACTGGTCCTGCAGCGACCACACGAAGTAGCCGTCGACGTTCACGCCGCCGTCGATTGCCTTGAGGATCCACGCGAGATGCTGACGCATGTAGTCGATACGAGGGGCGTCGTCGATAAAGCCGTCCTCGAAGTCGTCCTTATAGCCCATGCCGTTCTCGGTGATGTAGATCTTCTTGTAGTTGGGGTAATCGTTCTTAATGCGGAGCAGCAGGTCGTAGAGGCCCTCGGGATAGATGATCCAGTCCCAATCGGTGGTGGGTACGCCTTCGCGTACGCATGACTCGCCCACGCCCTTGAGGAACCAGCGCGAGGAGCCCTTGTCGCCGGTGCCATTGTGGTTGATGTCGTTTTCGCCCTCGGCGGCACGCAGGAACTGGCACTTGTAGGTGTTGACGCCCAGGCAATCGTTGTAGGGGAGCGCGGCGGTCAGCGCGGCGATGTCCTCGTCGCGGACGTCGAGCTCGCCGCCGGCGATATGGGCCAGCTTGGTCGCGGCTTCCATGGTGTCGGCTGCATAGTGGCCGCGGAAGGTGGCGTCGAGTACCCAGCGGTTGTTGATGACGTCGGCCATGCGAGCTGCCTCGCAATCGGCGGCGTTGTTGGGGTCGAGGGGATACTTGGGCTCCAGGTTCTGGACAATGCCGATCTCGCCCTCAAAGCCGCCCTCGTGGAAGGCGACGACGGCCTTGGCATGGGCCACCATCATGTTGTGCATGAGCTGGAAGGCCTTATCCAGGCGATACTTCTCGCCGTGCGGCCAGTTGCCGACGATAAAGCTGCCCTCGGCGGTCGCGGGGATCTCGTTAAAGGTAAACCAGTGCTTGACCTCGGTGAATTCGGCAAAGCAGAACTTGGCGTACTCGACAAAGGCGTCGATCGTCGTGCGCGTCAGGAAGCCCTCGCCGCCGTTCTGGTAAAAGGCCTCGGGCGTATCGAAGTGATCGAGCGTGACATAGGGGATAACGCCGGCTTTATTGCAGGTGGCAAAGAGCTCGTGATAGAAGGCGACACCCTCGGGGTTGATCTCGCCAGTACCGTTGGGGAAGATGCGGCTCCAAGCGATGGAGACGCGGATACCGTTGATGCCGAAGCGCTGGCACAGGTCGATATCGACCGGGTACTTGTTGTAGAAATCGCTTGCGGGATCGGGGGAGAAGCGACCCTGAGCAGCCAGGAAATCGTCCCAGGGCACTTTGCCCTTGCCGTGCGTACGGGTCTCGCCCTCAACCTGGTAAGCAGCGGTGGCGCCGCCAAACACAAAGCCGTCGGGGAACTGCATGGGGTTGGTCATGAGTCATCCTTTCTGTGGGATACGAATAGGGAGAGGTGCCCGAACCGGGAATCCGGGCACCAACAGAGGGAGGAACTAGTCGAGGTTCTCGCGGAGCCACTTGATGGCGCCAGCGGGGTCGCGAGTAAGGTCGATATATTCCTTACCGCGGGGAGCGAGCAGCTTAATGCCCAGGCGATCGGTGTCGGCCTTCATGTCGTTGTAGTAGCTACGAACCTGCGGGGCGAGCACGATAACGTCGTACTGATCCATGATGGCAGTGTGCTGGCCATAGGCGCCTGCGGAGGAAGCGATGTTCTCTCCGGTCTGCGCAGCACCTTCCTTGATGGCGTTGGCGAGCATGGCAGAGGTGCCGGCGCCGGCGCACAGGACGAGGACCTTCAGGCCATCGACATCCTTCTTAGCGGATGCGTCGGAGGCGGGCTCGGGCTGATCGGCGACAGGCTTGCTGTCGGCGGCAGCGGCGGTCGGCTCGACGGAAGCGGCGGTCTGCTCGACAGCGGGCGCAGAGGTGCTGGCGGTGATGGTGGCAGCACCATCGGACTCGAGACCCAGCTCGGCGGCGCGCTCGGCCTCCTGGTCGCAGAGCAGCTTATCGTATGCCTTCAAGAACGGCAGGTAGATGATGGCGTCCAGCAAGATGATGATCGCGACAAATACCAGGGCGATAAGCTGGAAGTTCGTGGTGATGAAGATGCCGATGGGGGCAGGGGTAGCCCAAGGTACCACGAAGGAGAAGCCGTTCATGCCCACGTTGTCGATAAAGAACTTGGCAACGCTTACGTTGACGCAGCCGGCGGCAACAAAGGGGATGAGCATGTAGGGGTTGAGGATCATCGGCGCGCCAAAGAGCAGCGGTTCGTTGACGGCGAAGGCAACAGGAACAATCGAGGCCTTACCGACGGCTTTGAGCTGCTTGGACTTCATAAAGAGAATCAGCAGAAGCGGCACGATGAACGTGGCGCCGGTGCCGCCGAACTCACCCACGAGCGACATGTTAAAGGTGAGGGAATGGGCGGGGTGACCACCGGCCAGCAGAACCTGCAGGTTCTCGGCCTGGTTGGCAAGACGGATGGGGTCGATGCCCGGCTGGACAATCGAGGGGCCGTGGACGCCGATGAACCAGAAGAACGCGGTGGCTGCCTGGATAAGGATAAGGCCAGGATAGGTCTCTGCCGCAGTGAAGAGCGGGGAGAGCAGCTTGATGAGCAGCTCGGAGAACGGAACGCCCATGAGGTTGCGCACAACCACATCGATGATGCCGCAGATGATGACGGCGCCGCCAAAGGGGATGATGTCGCGGAAGTTCTGAGCGATGGCGCCTGGGACCTCCTTGGGCAGCTTAATGGTCAGATCGCGCGAGACGCAGAACTTATAGACCCACACGGTAATGAACGCGGCGATATAGGCCGAGAACAGACCGCGCGTACCCATGCTGGTACAATCGAAGACCGAAAGCTCGGAGCCGTCGAACTTGGTGGTGAACTGCGTAACAGCGAGCAGCAGCATGCTGCACTGGGCGGCCACCATGGTGGAGCCGTCGTTGAGCACCTTGCCGGCGGGCATGCGACGGTTCATGGAAGCCGTGAAGTTCTTGGCGGTGGTGCCGGCAACCATGATGCCCATGACGCCCATGGTGAAGTTGTACAGCTTGTTGCACCAGTCGATGAGCGGCTGGGGCAACGTGATGCCAACTACGCCGGGAAGGGTGGCGATCAGCAGAAAGATCGAAGAGGTAAGGACGATGGGCATGCACCCAAGGAATCCGTCTTTGATGGCCTGGAGGTAGATGTTTCTCGAGATCTTCTCGAAGAACGGTTGATGCTTTTCGAGCATCTTTACGATGGCGTCCATAGAGCTCCTTTGCTACTTGATGCGCGATGCATGTGGATGGAACTGGTCGTCGATGGATGGTCAGGACTGCCCGGAAACCTTCCTGCTTAAGGAAGGCATTGCGAAATGACAACGTTGTCATTTCGTTAATGACAACGTAAGACATTTTTGGAAGAGCAACAAGGATTTACGGGTGAGCGGTCGATATTGTCCGGTAAACGGTTGATTTGTCAGTCGGGCAGGTAGTGTATGCTAGAACGCAAAAAACAAGCGATGCAAAACCGACTGGAGAAGTAGTGGCAACGATGGACAAGAAAAATGTCTCAATGAACGATGTGGCGATTGCCGCGGGTGTTTCTCTCAAGACGGTGTCGCGTGTGATCAACGAGCCCGATAGCGTGCGAGAGTCGACACGCGATAGGGTCCATGCTGCCATGGAAGCGCTTGGGTTCCGGGCGAACTTTGCCGCGCGTTCACTCAAGTTGGGCCGTTACGGGTGCATCGGCGTGGTGCTGTTCCACTTGTCGGGCGGCAACGTGGACATGATTGACGGTATCGCCGATGCCGCCGCAGAGCGAGGCTTTGCGCTCACGATGATTAAGAAGCGCGCGGGGGAGAAGATGACCCTTGCCGAAGCGGCGCGCAGGATGTCGCAGCTGCCTGTTGATGGCATGATCTTCAACCTGCGTCAGATGGTCGATGACTTTGATACCTTTGAGGCACCGAAGGACCTCAAGACGGTGATTATCACGCCGATGGAGCATCCTGCCTGCTCTACCGTTAGTGACGATCAAGAGGGTGGCGCGCGCATGGCGTGCGAGTACTTCTTGAATCGCGGACACAAGAATGTGTACTTCGTCTCTGGTAAGAAAGAGGCGCTGTCGAGCCAGTGTCGCATGAAAGGTTGGCGTGCGGCACTCGAGGCGCGTGGCATTGAGCCGCCCGAGCCTCTGCAAGGCGATTGGAATGCGGATAGTGGCTATGCTGCGGGCCTTGTGCTTGCCGATAAACCCGATTGCACGGCGGTCCTCGCGGCTAACGACTGCATGGCAAACGGCGTGATGATGGCTTTACGTGACAAAGGGCTCAGTGTGCCCGACGACGTGTCCGTGATCGGCTTCGACGATGAGCTCTACAAGACGATTCCCAACTCGATTCTGACGTCGGTGAAGTTTCGCCACCGCGAGCTGGGCGTCCGTGCGCTCAACGAGGTCGTCGCGGGCCTAGAAGCCCCGAGCTCCAGAAGCCGCACGCTTGTGTCGGGCGTGTTGGTCGAGCGTTCCAGCGTAAAGGACCTGCGGGCGTAGACGTGCTCGGCCTGTTCGTCTAAATCTGTAATAGGTAGGGCCGAAAATCTCAGCTAGATGTTACAGATTTAGACAATTCGGTCCAGCTTATTCCGTTTGTCTCGATCTGTAACAACTAGACGGTCAAAAGTGGTCTACATGTTACAAATCGAGATTGTTCGGCCCGGGCCGCCCGTTCGTCTAAATCTGTAACAGCTTGGACCGAAAAACTCGGCTAGATGTTACAGATTGAGATGAACAGGAGGACGGGTGCGGTCTAAACAAAATGGCCCGCGCATCACACATCGATGCACGGGCCATTTATTGTCTGCGAGCGGCAGGTGGTGTCAGCGTCTTATGCCTCGAGGTTTTCCTCGATCCAGGCGACGGCACCCTTGGGATCCTTAGTGAGGTCGATGTACTGTTTGCCCTTGGGCGACAGCAGCGTGATGCCCAGGCGGTCGGTGTCGGCCTTCATCTCGTTGTAATAGGTGCGAACCTGCGGAGCCAGGACGATGACGTTGTACTGGTCCATGATGGCGTAGTGGCTGCCGTAGGCACCGGCGTTGGCGGTAATGTCGATGCCCAGCTCGTCGGCGCCTTCCTTAAGCGCGTTGGCGAGCAGTGCAGAGGTGCCGGCGCCAGCGCACAGAACCAGAACCCTCAGATCCTTGCCCTTAAGGGCGGACGGAGCTGCGGAGGCCTCGGTGGCAGAAGCGGTCTCGACAACAGGAGCCTCAACGGCGGGGGCGGCAGCGGTCTTGACGGCCTTGGTCTCCTCGGCCTCTTCTTCGGCCAGGGTCTCGGCCTCCTGCTTGCACAGGACGTTGTCGTAGGCCTTGCAGAACGGGTAGTAGATCAAGAAGTCAACGACCAGCAGGACGACAACCAGGACCAGAGAGATCGGCTGGAAGTTGGTGTCGATGAAGGTGCCGATCGGTCCGGGGAGTGCCCACGGCATGGCATAGATAAAGCCGTTCATGCCCAAAAAGTCGATGAAGAACTTACCAATGAGGACGTTGGCCACGGGGGCAAACAGGAACGGGATCAGGAAGTACGGGTTGAGGATGATGGGCGCGGCGAACAGCAGCGGCTCGTTGACGGCGAACATCACGGGTACGACAAAGGCTTTGCCGACGGCCTTGAGCTGCTTGGAGCGCATAAAGAGCAGGAAGATGATCGGGACAATGAACGTGGCGCCGGTGCCGCCGAGTTCGCCGATGTAGTTACCGAAGTTCTCGGTCAGGGCGAGGGCGGGGTGACCGCCGGCCTGCAGCGTGGCGAGGTTGGTGGTGATGTTGCCAAACAGCGCGGCGTTGAGGGCAGGCTTAACGACCGAGGGGCCGTGGATGCCCATGAACCAGAACAGCGGGATCATGAACCAGATGAGGGCGAGGCCGGCGTAGGAATCGGCAGCGGCGAACAGCGGGCTCACCAGCGTGGAGATGACGTTGGCAAACGGGACGGCCAAGCAGGTGCGGCAGATAACGTCGATGACGGCGACAAACAGGATGGAGAAGCTGAAGGCGAAGATGTCGCGGAAGTTCTGGGCGATGGCGCCGGGGACTTCTTTGGGCAGCTTGATGGTGATGTCTCGCTTAATGCAGAAGGCATAGATGTTGACCGTGGCAAATGCGGCGACAAAGGAGCTCAGCAGGCCCTTGGTGCCCATGTTGTCGGTAAAGAACACCGAGACATCGGCGCCGTCGATCTTGGCACTCGTCTGGGTAACGGCCAAGATGAGCATAGCGCACATGGCGGCGACCATGGTGCTCGTGGCGTTGATGGCCTTGCCGGCAGGCATGCGGCGGTTCTTGGAGCCGGTCAGCGCGCTTGCGGTGGTGCCGGCGACCATGATGCCCACGACGCCCATCGTGAAGTTGTAAACCTTGTTGCAGAAGTTCACGACGTCGACGTTCCACCAGTCGGGCAGCGTAAAGCCGCCGACCGTGGCGACAACGCCCGGCAGGGTTGAAATAAGCAGGAAGACAGAAGAAGACAGGATGATGGGCATTGCTGCCAAAAAGCCGTCTTTAATGGCCTGAAGGTAGATGTTCTTAGAGACCTTGTCGAAGTACGGCTGACCTTTCTCCAAGAACTTAACGATCGATTCCATAGTTCACGCTCCTCTTTGCATGAAATCTTAATGGCATGGACGTTGAAAACCTATATGGTCTCCCGCTTGCTAAAAGCCCGGGTGCAGGCGGGGTCGGTCCCAGGGGGAGAGAGGGGAGCGGCTGGGTTTGTATCGCATGGGGCCGCTCCCCCTCGGGGGAAAGCGAGGCGATGCGCTACTGCGCGTCCGCCATAGTGTCGGCGAGCTCCTTGTACCAGAGTGCCGACTGCTTGATGTAGCGTTTTTGCGTGTCGAAGTCGATGTAGAACAGGCCGTAGCGCTTGTTATAGCCATTGGCCCACGAGAACTGGTCCTGCAGGCTCCAGATAAAGTAGCCCTGGACGTCGACGCCCTCGGCACGCGCCTGGAGCACCTTCTCCATGTGCTGGTCGACAAAGTCGATGCGCTCGGGATCGGCGACGATGCCGAGCGCATCGGGCTCGGGGTCCTTGTGGCCCAGGCCGTTTTCGGTGATATAGATGACGGGGAGGTTGGGATAGGTGGCGCTGATGTGCTTGAGCGTGTCGTAGAGGCCTTGCGGGTAGATGAGCCAATCCCAGTCGGTGGTGGGGATACCCGGCATATCGACCTGCTGCCCGACGCCCTTAAACTTAAAGCACGAGGTGCCCTTGTCTCCGGTGCCGTTAAAGCTGTTGGTGGACTCGCCATCGTAGGCGGCGATAAACGCCGACTGATAGTAGTTGAGGCCGAACATATCGTTGCGGGGCGCCGCCTTGGCGAGCTCCTCCATGTCGCTGTCCTCAACCGTAAGTGTGGCGTTGTTGGCACACAGAATCTCGTTGATGAGTGAGAGGGTGCGCGCGGAGTAGTGACCCAGGAAGGCGCCGTCCATGATGAAGTCGGTGTAGAAGGCGTTGTACAGGTCGGCGGCGTGCTGGTCGGCGGGCGAGTCGGTAGCAGGATATGCCGGCGTCAGGACGTTGACCATGCCAATGCGTCCGCCCAGGTGCTCGGTCTCGTCAAGATCCTTATACAGGTTGACGGCGCGGGCGTGGGCAACGAGCTCGTTGTGCTGGCTCTGGATGCCGCTCGTCACATCAAAGTGATGGTTGGGCGGGAAGTTGCCTTGGATGTATTGGGAGTGCGAGAGGCTGATGAGCTCGTTGATGGTGAACCAATTCTTGACCTCGCGGAACTCGCGGAAGCAGAACTCGGCATAGCGCACATAGGCGTCGACGGTCTTGCGGTTGAGCCAGTCGCCCTGGTTGAACAGGGCGGCGGGGGAGTCAAAGTGATGCAGGGACACATAGGGCTCGACGCCATACTTTTTGCAGCAGGCGAACAGCTCGTGGTAGTGCTTAACGCCCTCGGCGAGGGGCTCGGCATCGTCGCCGTTGGGGAAGATGCGGGTCCAGGCGATGGACACACGGATGGCGTTGAGTCCATGCTCGGCAGAAAGGCGGATATCCTCCTCGTAGCGGTTGTAGAAATCACTGGCCGGGTCGGGCAAAAAGCGACCCTGGGCGACAAGGTAATCGTCCCACATGGTCTTACCCTTGCCTGCCACCTTCGTGGAACCTTCCGTTTGGTACGCGGCGGTTGCGGCGCCCCAAACAAAGCCCTTCGGCAGCTGCTGTACGCGGTTTAGCAAAGACATATGCATACATCCTCTCGTCTCGCTGTTCGATATTGTGCGTTTGCGCTCAGGAGGCTCCCTGGTTAGCGTTCAGCGGTGAAAAAGCCCGATAAACACTATCTTAAAATGATTAGAACCAAAATGAGCACGTGAACATTTGACAATGAGCACGTTAACATCCGGCTGGGATGTATAGAAACAAAACAACTTCAAACAGCCGCGAACGGTTGTATTTGTTCGGTAAGCGGTTTTGATTGACAGAAGTTTTCATGTTGTGGTATATGGCTCGGGTATCATGAGCACGTTATCAATGTATGTACGATGCGCCATGGGCGCGGGGAATAGTTGGGAAGCAGGTTAGCGTGGAAGGCATGGCTCAGCAAACAAGGAATGGTCATTCGGCGAGCGCGGCAGAGGTTGCGGCGCTCGCTGGCGTGAGCCGCCAGACTGTGTCTCGCGTGGTCAACGGTATGCCTAACGTGACGGAAAAGACGCGCAAGCGTGTGCTGGCCGCCATGGAAGAGCTGGGCTTTCGTCCCAATTTTGCTGGAGCGGCGTTGCGCGGCGGGTCGTATCGTTCTATTGGCCTGTGCATGTACAACATCACACGTGTCGGTAACCTGGCGACGCTCGAGGGTATCATGCAAGCGGCGCGCGAGCACGATTTTGCCGTCACTATGATCGAGATGGGCGGCGACAAGCCCTATACACTTGCCGATGCCTCGCGCCGCATGGTCGAGCGACCCGTCGACGGCATGATTCTCAACATGAACCGCATGGCTCCCGATTTTGAGGAGTTTGTTCCCCAGCCGGGAGTGCGAACGGTCATCCTGTCCATGTATGCGCATCCGCGCTGCACGACGATCGACTCCGACCAGTATGGTTCGTGCGAGCTGTTGACCAATTATCTGCTGGAACATGGTCACTCGAATATGCGGTTTGTGGCGGGTCCGGAAAACTCGATTTCCTCGCGTTTTCGTGAGGCCGGTTGGCGCGATACGCTGGGTCGTGCTCATGTCGATGCCGCTCCGATGCTGCGTGGCGATTGGAGTGCGGACAGTGGGTACGCCATGGGCGAGCGGATTGCGGCCGAGGTGCTTGCCGGCGGGTCGCAGGCGCCGACTGCCGTGCTTGCGGCAAATGACCAGATGGCGCTGGGCGTTATCGCCGCGCTCGAGAACGCGGGCCTGTCCGTGCCCGACGACGTGAGCGTGGTTGGTATCGACGACGCACTCGAGGGACTTGTTCCTCACAATCGGCTGACGACGCTGCGATTTGATTTGCGCGGTGTCGGTAAGCTTGCGTTTGAGGCGGCGATTGGAGAGAGCTCGTCTATCGAGGCGATTCATGTGCCGAGTACGCTGGTCGAACGCTCGACTGTTAGGGACATACGGGGTTAGGTCCTACTCCGTTTGTCTCGATTTGTAACAGGTAGACGGTCAAAAGCGGGCTACGTGTTACAGATTTAGATTCTTCGGAAAGAGCAATCCTGTTCGTCTCAATCTGCAACAGCTAGGACCCAAAAACTCGGCTAGATGTTACAGATTGAGACAAACAGACCCCGAACCGCCCAAAAAGGCCGGGGGCGGCGCGCCGTGTGACGTGCCGCCCCCGGCTGAGAAATGGGGACAGGTTATGTGGGCGGTGCAATTCCGCCAACCGCTTGTCGCAAGCCGCTAGTCCAGACGACGGGTCTGCGCTACGTGCTTGTACCAGTATGCGCTTGCCTTGGGCGTTCGCTTCTGGGTTTCAAAGTCAACGTAGAAGAAGCCGTAACGCTTGTTGTAGCCATTGGTCCAGGAGAACTGATCCTGCAGGCTCCACAGGAAGTAACCGCCCACGTTGACACCCACCTCCATGGCCTTAAGCAGCCAGCGCAGGTGCTGCTCGATGTAGTCGATGCGCGGCTGGTCGTCCACAAAACCGTCCTTGTAGGGGTCCTTGTAGCCCATGCCGTTTTCGGTGATGAAGATCTGCTTGTAGTTGGGGTAGCGCTGCTTAATGTAGACGAGCAGATCGAACAGGCCCTCGGGATAGATGATCCAGTCCCAGTCGGTGGTAGGGATGCCGGGTTTGTTCACGTGCTCGCCAATGCCCTTAACGCGCCAGCGGCCGGTGCCCTTTTCGCCCGTGCCGTTGTGGTGCAGGTCGTTCTCGCCATCGTAAGCCTTCAAGAAGCGGCACTGGTAGTTGTTAACGCCCAGGTAGTCGTTGTAAAGCGCGGCTTCGCGCATAATCTTGAGGTCCTCGTCCAGGATTTCGATGGTGCCGCCCGAGACGGCGGCCAGGCGGTTGGCGCACTCGAGGGTGTCGGGTGCGTAGTCGCCGCGGAAGGTGGCGTCGAGCAAAAACTGGTTTTGCAGCACGTGCTCGTTGTTGGCGGCTTTGATGTCGGCGGGGTCGTTCTCGTTGAGCGGATACTTAAACTCCAGCGACTGAATGACGCCGATCTTGCCCTTAAAACCGCCGTTGTGGAAGGCCAGTACTGCCTTGGCGTGGGCGAGCATCATGTTGTGCTCGCACTGGAAGGCCTCGGCCAGATGCGCCTTGACGCCACCGGGGAAGGTGCCCTCGATGTAGGTGTTGGAGGCGTCGGCCCAGATCTCGTTAAAGGTGAACCAGTAGGTCACCTGGTCGGCGTACTCCTTAAAGCAGAAGGTGGCAAAGTCCACAAAGGCGTCGATGGTCTCGCGGTTGAGGAAGTCGCCCTTCTCAAAGAGGGGAAGCGGCGTATCGAAGTGATGCAGCGTGACAAACGGCTCAACGTGGTGCTTGTGGCACTCGGCGAAGAGATCGTGGTAGAACTGGACGCCCTCGGGGTTGATTTCGCCGGTGCCGTTGGGGAAGATGCGGCTCCAGGCGATGGAGAGACGAATGCCGTTGATGCCGAACTCCTCGCACAGCTCCAGGTCGACGGGGTACTGGTTGTAGAAGTCCGAAGCGGGATCGGGGGAGAAGCGCCCCTGGGCCTCCAGAAAGTCGTCCCAGGCAACCTTGCCCTTACCGTGAGCGCGGGTCTCGCCCTCTACCTGGTAGGCAGCGGTGGCGCCGCCAAAGACAAAGTCCTCGGGAAACTGCGCGGGCGGGTTGGTGACGCTAGCAGGATTAACGGACATGATGATCCAATCGTCTAAATCGAAGGGCCAGCCGGTCTTGGATGGTCGGCTGGCCCTGGGCGTTACTTACTTCGAAAGTTGCTCACTCACGAAGGCGAGAGACTTGTCGCCGTTCTGGGAGAGCTCGATGTACTGCTTGCCACGGCAGGCGACGCACTTGTTGCCCACGCGCTCACAGTCCTTCTGCAGGTCGGCCAGGTAGCTTGCGGCCTGCGGGGCCAGGACGACCAGGTCAAAGTCGGGGAGCATGTCCACGTGGTTGCCATAGGCCTCGGCAGCGGTCTCGAGGTTAATGCCGCGCTCCTTGGCGGCCTTGGCCAGCGCGTTGGCGAGCAGGCCCGAGGTTCCGCCGCCCTGGCAGAGCACGAGCACGCGCTTGCCGTTGAGGTCGCTGGCGGTCGTTGTCTCGGCAGCGGGTGCTGCGGAAGCGGCGGGGGAGTCGGCCTTCACGGCCTCGGCAGCAGCGCCGGCGGCAACGCTCTTGGCGTCAGCCTTGCCCTGGAAGGCATCGTTGAGCTTGGCGGCCTTCTCGGCGTTCTTGGCGGCGAGCTCCTCCTGGGAGATCTCGGCCTCCTCGGCGCACTTCTGGGCGTCATAGGCACGGAAGAACGGGTAGTACAGAACGAAGTCGACGACCAGGATAAGGGCGAGCATCACAAAAGCGAGCGGCTGGAAGCCCAGGCCCATGATGGTGCCGATGGGGCCGGGGACGGTCCAAGGCAGGGTGTACATAAAGCCGTTCATGCCCAAGAAGTCGATAAAGATCTTGAGGATCCAGATGTTGGCGATCGGGGCAAAGACAAACGGGACAAAGAAGACGGGGTTGAGCACGATGGGCGCGGCGAACAGCAGCGGCTCGTTGACGGCAAAGCAGACGGGGACGATGGCGGCCTTACCGACGGCGCGCATCTCCTGAGACTTGGCCAGGAAGCAGAACATAAAGACCAGGACGAGCGTGGCGCCGGTGCCGCCCATGCAGACGACGAAGTACTGGGCACCCTGGGTCAGGACAGCGGAAGCGTGCTGGCCGGCCTGGAACGCAGCCAGGTTGTCGGTCATGTTGGCAACGAGGGCGGCGGCGATGGCGGGCTCGACGATCGAGGGGCCGTGGACGCCGACGAACCAGAACAGGCTCATAGCGCCGTAGATCACAGCGAGGCCGATGTAGCCGTCGGCAGCGGTGAACAGGGGCTGGAACACCTGGATGACGCCCTGGGCAAAGCAGAAGCCAAAAGCAGCGCGGAAGGCGATGTCAAAGACCCAAAAGACGGTGATGCAGACGGAGAAGGGGATGATGTCCTTAAAGGTCTGCGAGATGTTGGGCGGAACCTGCTCGGGCATCTTGACGGTGATGTTGCGCTTAATGAAGAACTTGTAGATGATGCCGGTCACAAACGCAGCGATAAAGGCGGTCAGCAGGCCTTTGGAACCAAGGTAGGTGGTGTTGAAGCCGCTGGCAGCGTCCGTGGCGATCGTGTCGCTCGAAAGGAGCAAGAAGCCGATGATGGCCGCGCACATGCACGAGATGAAGTTGATCTGGTTGTTCTTGGGCAGATCGCGGTTCTGAGCGTCGGCGAAGTGCTTGGCCGTGGTGGCGGCACAGGCGATGGCCAGGATGCCCATGGAGTAGTTGTAGCACTTCCACAGGGCGTTGTTGATGTCATCGGGCCAGTAGAAACCCCAGATATTGGGAACCGAGGCTACCAGGCAGAAGATGGACGAGAAGATGATGATGGGGATGACGGAGATAAAACCGTCGCGGATCGCCTTGAGGTACTTGTTGCGGGCGATCGCGTTGAAAAAGGGCTGCCCCTTTTCGATGATGGCGATGAGTTGCTCCATGCAAAGCTCCTAAGAGTCGGTGGGTTGGCAACGATGGTAGCTTTTGACGTTTGGTTGCCAAAATGTTGACGTTGCCATTTTGCGACACAAAATAAGACGCGAACCGATGGCCCCTGTGCCTGTGGACCGTCGATTCCTTGCGCGTAAACGTTTGAGCCGCCCGGTGGCTCTGTGTTTGCACAATGGCAACGTTAACATTTGGGCGACAAAAGCCGTTCGGGGAAGCAAAAATGTCGGTGAACGGTAGGTTTTGGGTGGTGAGCGTATGGTGGGGGAGGCGTTGGATATACTTGAAGGCGTTAAAAATGACTGCGCAAGGTGCCACCAATGGCATCGTTGACATAGAAAGATCGACCTATGGCCGCTGTTAAAAAATCGGTATCCGTCAAAGACGTAGCGCGCCTCGCGGGCGTCTCGGAGCAGACGGTCTCGCGCACCGTGCACGATTCGCCCAGCGTGCGCCCCGAGACCAAGGAACGCGTGCGTGCCGCCATGCGCGAGCTGGGGTATCGCCCCAATTTTGCCGGTCGATCGCTGCGCCGCGGTAAGTTTAAGACCGTCGGCGTCGCCATGTTCAACATTACCGGCACCGGCAATCTCGACCGTATGGAGGGCTTTGCCGCCGCGGCCGATAAGCACGGCTATGCCATCACCCTCACTAAAGTAGACGGGCATCCGTATACCCTCGAGAGCGCATCGTCGCGCATGAGCGCACTGCCAGTGGACGGTATGGTTGTGATCATGAATCGCATGCCGGCAGACTTTGGCACTTTTGAGCCGCTGCCCGGCATGCAGACGGTGCTCGTTACGATGTTGGAGCACCCGCTCTGTTCAACGGTCGATAACGACCAGTTCGATTGCTCGCGCCAGGTGGTCGAGTACTTGCTGGAGCGGGGGCACAAGACCGTGCACTTTATCTCGTGTCCCGAGCGCTCGCTTTCGGGCATGCGGCGCGAGGAAGGCTGGCGCGAGACATTGCGCGCGCATGGCATTGAGCCACCGCGACTTATCCGTGGCGATTGGACGGCGCAGAGCGGATATGCCGCAGGTCAGGCCCTGGCGGATGATCCGACCTGTACGGCCATTTATGCTTCCAACGACGCCATGGCCTACGGCTGCATTCGCGGGCTCGAGTCGCGCGGAAAGCGCGTGCCCGAGGACGTGAGTGTGGTGGGTGTTGATGACAGCCTGGGCGATATCGTGCCCGACCGTCGCCTGACCACGGTGCGCTTTGACAACAAGCGCGTCGGCATGTGGGCGGTCGACAAGATTGCCGGCGCCGAGGGCGTTGCGCCCGGTGTGGAGCACATGCTGTTTCCGGGCGTGCTCGTCGAGGGCGATACGGTGCGCGATGTACGCTAGGGGCGCAGGTCTGTTTGGGTTGCCGCTAATTGTGTTCGATATTGTTCAGATTGGTTTAAAAACCGTTCACGGGCGAAAAGCGACCGTTCATAGCTCGAAATCACGTTTTGCGCTGTTCTTTTTTGTTTGAATGTTAATGTTTCTGTCATACAGAACGCAGCGCGTATGCCCGGACGCGATGCTCTCCATTGGTTCATATGTGAAAGGAACGCAATATGGCAACCAAAGAAGAAATCTCGATGGTTGGATTCGAGATTGTCGCATACGCAGGTGACGCCCAGACCGATCTGCTTGCAGCGCTCGATGCTGCTCGCGAGGGCGATTTTGAGAAGGCCGAACAGCTGCACAAGGATGCCAGCGATGCACTTATCGGCGCCCACGACACGCAGACCAAGCTGCTTTCGCAGGAGGCCGGCGGTGGCGAGATGGAGATGACCTTCATCATGGCTCACGCTCAGGACACTCTCATGACCACTATGATCCTGGAGAAGCAGGCCCGCTTTACCATCGATGCCTACAAGCGCATCGCCGAGCTCGAGGCCAAGCTCGCCTAACGAGCCCTCACAACCAAGTCCCCTTCCAAAAGCTCTGCCGCTACCCGCGGCAGGGCTTTTTCTGTCCTCCTCCAAGTTGCGGTGAAATAGGGACTGAATAGGGGCCGACGGGCGCAAAACAATCCCTATTCCACCGCAACTCATCCGGAGATAGTCATTGGGGACAGTCTTGGTGCGCTCTGTTCGTCTTCCCGTTCGTTTTTTGCTCGGTGGGTATACTTCCTTTCGCATTAAACGCCGGACTGAGGAGGTATCCAAATGCCGGATAACGGGTCAATACAAAAAAGAGACGCGCATGAGATGGCTCATGGGCGTCCTGTCCAGATAACCGAGCATACGACGGTAACCGAGCTGCAGCCCAGCCTGTCCGATGTCGTGTGCGCAAACAAAAAGCTGCAGATTGGCTTTATCGTTGCGCTCGTGGTGCTGGCGCTACTGTCGGGCTTTGTGGCTCGTCCGCGTTTTGCCGATACCAAGACTTGGGACTCCACCATCGAGGTCATCGATCAAAAGAAGGGCAATGTTTTGGCGCTCACGACCTCGTGCGTCGCCCTATCTGCGGGTATCACTGCGCTGCCGGGCGATACGGGAACGCCGGTTGCCGAGCAGCTCGCGCAGCTTTCGGGTAACTTGGGCATCGTGCTTGCCGTGCTCTACCTCGAGAAATACCTGCTAACCATTTTGTGGTCGGTTGGCTTGGGCATCTTAATCCCGTTTTCGTTGGTGCTCTTTGCGGTGTCGCTCGGCATTCACGGGCGCTGGAGCACGAGCGCTGTCCTGCGCCGTGTGGCGACGCGCGTGCTAGTGGTTGCCGTGATCGGTATGGCACTCGTGCCCGCGAGCGTATGGGTGTCGCAGAAGGTCGATGAAACGTATCGCGTAAGTATTGAGCAAGCTGAGCAAAAGGCTGCGGACGCGGCCGACACCACGGACAAGTCAGCCGAGACCAGCTCAAAATCGAACATGAAAAAATCCGAGACCACGGAGTCCAAAAACGTGCTCGAGCAGTTGACTGATGGGGCATCGAGCCTTGTTACGTCGGTGACCAGCGGCGCCAAGCAGATGACCGATGAGATCGTGCGGCAGGTGACCGATCTGATTGAAGGCGTCATCGTGATGATCGTGACCTCGTGCGTTATCCCGCTGCTGGTGCTCGTGGCGTTCCTATGGCTAGGACACGTGCTGCTGGGGATCGATATTTCCGGCCCGGCGAACTATTTGACGGGCCGTTTCTTGAGCGCTCCTTCCAAGCACGCCAAAAAGGGCGGGCAGTCCGAGTAGCTAAAACAGCTGTATATACCGGGGAATACCGCCGAAGGGCGGCCGAGACACGTTCTCGGCCGCCCTTTTGTTTGTTGAACACATGGTCGCTACGTCCGCGCCGGGTCCAAACGGTCAGCAATCATCCGTGAACGGTGTTTGTTCAAAAAAGAACAAAGATAAACAAATAATGGTTGCAGTCGCTGTTCGAATGTGTTCAAATAAACATGAACAGTGAAGAACCGCACATTCAGATGCCCGGACCTGAACGCGATTCAACACTTCCAAACAGAAACTACGCACCTGCGTATCTCTCAAGGAGGATGTCATGAGGGTTGTAATCGCTTCCGATGCCGACGGTATGTCGATGAAGGAGTCCATCAAGGAGACGCTCATCGCCGACGGTCACGAGGTCGTCGACTATTCCGAGACCCCTGCCGCGGACTTTGTCGATTCCGCGACCGCCGTTGCCAAGGACCTGCTGGAGCACAAGGATTCCCAGGGCTTCGCATTCGATAAGTACGGCGTCGGCTCCTATATGGCCGCCGTCAAGATCAAGGGCATGGTCGTCGCCAACATTTCCGACGAGCGTTCCGCTTACATGACCCGCGAGCACAACGGCTCGCGCATGGTCACCATGGGCCCGGGCGTTGTGGGCACCGAGGTCGCCAAGAAGATCGCCCGCGAGTTCCTGCGTGCCCAGTACGCCGGCGGCCGTCACCAGATCCGTGTCGACATGCTCAACAAGATGGCCTAACGAGAGCCACCGAGAACTCGAACTTCTACCTCAACTTGTGAATTCAGACGAAAGGACGTTCTGATGAAGAAGACCATCGCAATCGGTTGCGACCATATCGTTACGGACGAGAAGATCTATCTGGCCGACCGCCTGGAGCAGGCTGGCTACAAGGTGCTCGACTGCGGCACCTACAGCCACACCCGTACGCACTATCCCATCTACGGTAAGGCCGTGGGCGAGGCTGTCGCCAGCGGCAAGGCCGATTTTGGCGTGGCCCTGTGCGGCACCGGCATCGGCATCACCAACGCCGTCAACAAGGTTCCCGGCGCCCGCTGCGCCCTGGTCCGCGATATGACCTCTGCCCTGTATGCCCGTCGCGAGCTCAACGCCAACATCGTGGGCTTTGGCGGCAAGATTACCGGCGAGTTCCTGATGGCCGACATCATGCTTGCCTTCCTGGAGGAGCCCTACGAGAAGACCCCCGAGCACGATGCCCTGATCGCCAAGATCGATGCCTGCAACAAGGCCGACGCCGAGGCTCAGGCTGACCCGCACTTCTTTGACGAGTTCCTCGAGAAGTGGGACCGCGGCGAATACCACGACTAATTAGGTTCCGGCGTTCTGCCGAACGCCGGACCGGCCGACGCTGCGAAGCCATCTGGCGGGCAATCTGCCGTTCAGCTTCGGCGGCATGACCAGAAGGTCAATGCCGCCTCGCTTCACGGCACCTTGCCTCGCCAGCTGACTTCTCGCTGACGTTGGGGGTACCTGTGGGGTTACCGCTGTTGTTGCGAAGCTTTCTGGTTCAGTAAGCTGCTCCGATAACACGTTTGCTTGCTGAGCTTGTGGGCTTCGTTTTGGCGGGACCCAGTATTCTGCAGCTTTTCAATTGACGGCTCGCGTTTCTGTGAGGGGGCGCGGGCCGGTTTTCTATCAGCCCTATTGACTTGGCGGGCTGTCATAAGAAAGGGAAGGCTCCTATGGAGTTTGTTCTTGATAACGGCTCTGTCCGCATTGCGTTGAGCACGGCTGGCGGATCGTTCACTTCTATTGCGGCCAACGGCCGTGAGTACCTGTGGCAGGGTGACCCGGCGGTCTGGTCGGGCCAGGCACCCATTTGTTTCCCGATCTGCGGCGGCCTTCGCGACGGTCACGCAATGACCATGGGCGGCCGCGAGATTAAGCTCGCCCGTCATGGCTTTGCTCGCAAACAGGAGTGGAAGCTCGAGGAGCAGGGCGACAACATGGTCGCGCTGAGCCTAAGCTCTGCCGACCATGCCGAGTTGCTCGAGCAGTACCCGTATCCGTTTAAGATCGTTGCTCGTTACATGATCGATGCGGAAAAGGTGGCTGTGTCGTACGAGGTGACCAATGAGGGCACCGAGGACATGCCGTTCTTTGTGGGCGGTCACCCTGGCTTTAAGTGCCCGCTTGACGAGGGCGAGTCCTATGACGACTACGAGCTCCGTTTTGAGCAGCGCGAGGCCGCCGAGCTCTGTACTGCCGTTCCCTCGACGGGCCTGATTGATGTTGAGCATCGCAGCAAGAACCCGATGGTTGGCCATGACCTGCCGCTGACGCACGAACTCTTTGACTTCGCAGAGACCATCTTTGACGTGCTTGAGAGCCGCGTGATTACGCTGACCAAGAAAACCGAGGACAAGGGCGTGCGACTGACGTTCCCCGATATGCCGTACCTGATTGTGTGGAGCAAGCCCGAGGGTGACTTTGTGGCCGTGGAACCGTGGGGCGGCCTGTCCACCTGCTCCGACGAGGACGATATTCTGGAGCACAAGCGCGGCTGCCTGGTGGCCAAGCCGGGGGAGACCGTTACTCGCGGCTTTGAGATCGAGATCCTTTAACGAGCTATCGTATGTTTGGGGCCGCGCGTGTCGTGCCCCGGAAACAGGAGTTCAATATGATTCTGACCGTTACCATGAACCCGTCGATTGATACGCGCTATCAGCTCGACAAGTTGATCATCGACGACGTGAACCGCGTGACGCCCGAAAAGACCGCTGGCGGTAAGGGCCTCAACGTGAGCCGCGTGTTGCTGCAGCTGGGCGACGACGTGCTCGCGACCGGTCTGCTCGGCGGCCACATGGGTGCCTATATGGCCGAGCTCATGGATGCTGACGGCGTCAAGAACGAATTTGTGCCCATCGCCGGTGAGACGCGCATTTGCCTGAATATTCTGCACGAGGGTAATCAGACCGAGCTTTTGGAGAGCGGCCCGCAGATCACCCCGGCCGAGCTCGAGGCCTTTACGGCCAAGTTCGCCGAGCTTGCGGCGAAGGCGGACGTTGTGACGCTTTCGGGCTCGCTGCCGCGCGGCGTCGATGCCGGCTACTATGCCGAGCTCGTCAAGATCGCCGAGAAGGCGGGCGCCAAGGTGCTGCTCGACACCTCGGGTGCATCGCTGGAGGCCGCGCTGGAGTCCGACGCTAAGCCCGAGCTCGTAAAGCCCAACCTGACTGAGATAAACGGTCTGCTGGGTACGTCCTTTACGACCGATGATGTCGATGCCCTGCGCGAGGCGCTTGCCGCCGATGGCCGCTTTGCCGGTATTCCCTGGGTTGTCGTTTCGATGGGCGCTGCCGGTTCGGTGGGCTTCCATGAGGGCCGTGCGTTCCGCGCCAAGACGCCCGCGATTGCGGCTGTGAACGCGACGGGTTCCGGCGACTCGACCATCGCCGGCTTTGCGCATGCCATTGCTGCCGGCGCCGACGACGTCACGGTGCTCAAGACCGCCAATACCTGCGGCAAGCTTAACGCCATGGATCCCAAGACCGGCCACCTGGTCATGGACCGCTGGGACGAGATCTACAACAGTGTTGAAGTAACGGAGCTTTAGAGTTACGCGGTTTTACCAAACCGCGTAACCAGCCGACGCTGCAAGCCCGCCAGAGCGGCAATCTGCCTTTCAGCTTCGGCGGCATGACCAGAAGGTCAATGCCGCCTCGCTTCAAGGCACCTTGCTCGCTTTGGTGGGCTTTCGCTGTCGTGGCCAAAACATCGGCGTGGTCATTGGGGACGTTCTTAAATGACTGCGGCAGATAGGGACGTTCCTTTTCTGCTGGCAGTTTGGGACACTCCTTACGGGGCACCCCCCCCTCCACAGCGCCTATGCCAGCTTGTCGATTTGCCCAATCTCCCAGAGCGGAATGTTGACGAGCGTGTCCTCGTCTCTATATGCCGCTAACGATGTTCTCACGCAGCGCCCGAGTTTGAACTTCTCGCAGGCAGTCCTCAGGCTCTTTGCTTTGAGATTCTCTGCCGCCTTGACCTCGAGCGGAAGCACGGTCCCCGCATGGTCGATGGCAAAGTCAGTCTCTGCATTGCCGGAGGAGGATGACCAATACGCGGGAGTTTTGCCTTGGAGCAAAAGCTCCTGTGCGACGTATTGCTCGGTCAGCGAGCCTTTGAACTCCGTAAAAACAGCGGGCCCGTTCAGAACAATGGCTGGCGTGAGGCCGGAGAGTGCTCCGAGGATGCCGGTGTCGATGCAGAACAGCTTGAAGCCCGAGAGATCCTCGTAGCTTGTGAGCGGTGCTCTTAGGGCGGAAACACGTGGTACCTTATGAACGATTCCATAGTCCATGAGCCACTGGAGGCTTTCCTCAAAATCGCGAGCGCGCGCCCCGGGACGAAGCGCGCCGTAGACGAACTTCTTGTTTTCCTTTGCGAGCTGGCCGGGAAGGGATTTCCAAACCAGCCTCATGCGCTCGACGATGCGGGCTGGCGCATGCTTGCCAAAATCGGATTCATAAGCTTCGATGATTTGCTGCTGAAGCCTGCGGGCCTCGATGAAATCGTGGGAGGCGGCGAAAGCGGAGACAACTTCTGGCATGCCACCGACAACGAGGTATTCCTTGAGCAGGCGCTCGAGCTTTTCGGAAACGTTTGTCAGCAGGTCCATGTCTGCGGCAAGGATGGCATCTGCGAGCGGATCGCCATCGACGGCACGAACGAACTCGACAAACCCCATGGGGCGCATGGTGAGCTGGTCGATCTTGCCGACGGGGAACGACTCGTTTTCGCGTCGGAGCGCGAGCCCCATATAGGAGCCGGCTGCCACGATATGGTATTCCGGCGCCAGCTCGTTGAAGTATTTGAGCGAGGTGATGCCACGCGGTGCCTCTTGGATTTCGTCGAAGATGATGAGCGTGTCTGTCGGCGTTATGGTCTGGCCGCGCAGGAGCTCTATCTGGGAGATGATGCGTTTGGGGTCAAGGCTTCCGTCGAACAGCGAACGTGCGCCCGGTTCGAGCATAAAGTCAAAGCGGATGACGTTTTGATACTGCTGGCCTGCGAATTCGTTAAGAAGCCAGGTTTTTCCCGTCTGGCGGGCCCCCTTAAGCAGGAGGGGCTTGCGGTTTGCCCTAGATTTCCAAGCGATGAGTTCGTCCATTAGCTGTCGCTGCATACTGCCTCCTAACGATCATGGTTAGTATAAGACCGTTTCGGTCTTTCCATCGAAAAATGTGTGAGTAAACCACGTTTTTCCATCGAATAATGTGGGAGGCAACCACGTTTTTCCATCGAATAGTGTGGGGGTTTAGGTCGGCACCTGGGAGCGTTCCTTCTCTGCCGGCAGTTTGGAACACTCCTTGTTTTGGTGCAAATTAGCTACCCTTGCATCAGAAAACGGCGCCCGTCGGCGATGTTGCCGGCGGGCGCCGTTGTCGTGTAGGTGGCTATGTCGTGCGGGCTGCTGTTGAACGTTCGAGCTCGCGTGCTACAGCGAGTCGATAAAGCGCTGCTGGGCGGCGCGTCCTGCCTCGTCCCATTTAAAGACGCCGGCGTTGTCGAGCACGTGGCCAAACACCACGCCGACCTCCTCGTGCAGGATGTCGATGGCGTTATCCGCCGTAAGTTCATCGGCGCGGCGTGCAAAGACATCCTCGGCCCATGCGGCGTGGCTGCGGCAAAGGTCGTCGCCCTCGAGTGCGGCGCCAAGGTCGTAGCTTGCGTCGACCTTGGCGGCCAGCAGGTGCTCGCGGACGGCGCCGAGCTCGGGAACCAGGCGTGGCGGCAAAATGGCCAGGCCCATGACCTCGATCAGGCCGATGTTCTCCTTCTTAATGTGGTGATACTCGGCATGCGGGTGGAACACGCCCAGCGGATGCTCGTCGGTCGTGATGTTGCAGCGAAGCGCCAGGTAGGCCTCGTAAATCTCGCCGCCGGCGTTGCCGCGGGAGTCGACGCGGCGGATGACGGGCGTCACAGTGTTGTGCGCCACGCCGTCGGCTGTGTGCGCGATGACGCCAACCGACTCATCGGTCCACTCGCGCCAGGCGAGGATAATCTTCTCGGCGGCGTCGAGCAGCTGAGCGCGGTCGTGCGAGCGCAGTCGCAGCACCGAAAGCGGCCACTGCAACACGGTACCGCTGACCTGGTCAAAGCCGGACACGCTAAACTGCGAGACCTCAGCGGCGTGCATCATGGGGAACTCGTGCGCGCCGCCCTGGAAGTGGTCGTGCGACAAGATCGAGCCGCCCACGATGGGCAGGTCGGCGTTGGAGCCGATGAAGTAGTGCGGGAACAGGTCCACAAAATCGAGCAGGCAGGTCAGACCCTTGCGGTCGACGTGCATCGGGCGATGCTCGGAGCTCATGGCAATGCAGTGCTCGTTAAAGTACGCGTACGGGCTGTACTGGAAACCCCAGCGCTCGCCGTCGAGCTGGATGGGGATAACACGCAGATTCTGGCGGGCGGGGTGAGCGCCGCCGTCGGCTGCGGCGGAGCGTCCGGGATACCCCTCGTTCTCGATGCACAGCTGACAGGCGGGATACTTCTCGCTCGTGTTTTTGGCGGCACCGGCCGCGGCAATATCGCGCGGGTCCTTCTCAGGCTTGGACAGGTTGATGGTGATCTCCAGGTCGCCCCAGTTGGTGGGGGTGCTCCATTTGATATTGCGCGCGATGGCGGCGCGGCGCACGTAGCCGGCGTCGCAGCATAGACCGTAGAACCAGTCGGTTGCGGCGCGGGGCTCGTTGACACCAATGCGGCCGTTGAATTCCTCGTTTACAACCGAAGGCCTCGGCATCAGCACACCCATGATGCGCATGGCGATGCGATCGCGGCCCGATGCCGTATCCTCGGCAGCACCGTTGGCAACGGCGGCCTCGGAAAGCGCGGCAAGTGTGCCTTCAAGGTCAAAGTTGGGCAGGGTGTCGGGGTGCAAGAGCGAGAGTTTCTCGACCTGGATCGCCCAGGCCATGTCGAGCGCCGGCCCCGTAGCACCGATGCACTCGAGAATGGTGTTATACGCCCAGATGCGATCGTCCTGGCCGATCATCGATCGGTGGATAGCGTACTCGATCAGGTTCTGCGCGGCCTCGCGCACGTCAGTCATTACAGCCATGCCGCGTAAGCCCCCTTGTCAGAAATTGCGTAGTGGCGGGCAGAGCCCTCGCCTAGCCAGCCGTTCATCTTGGTGATAAAGGTGTCGACCAGGTCGAGCGGCACGAAGGCCTGGATGGTGCCACCAAAGCCGCCACCGTGGATACGGACGGCGCCACGGCCGTCGAGCACGTGCTCGGCCAGTGCCAGGGCATACATCGAGGGCTGCTCGGAGCCCAGCTTGGCAACGACATTCTGTAGGTACATGGCAGAGCTGGCGCCGGACTCGCGCGTCAGGACCAGGAACTGATCGATGTCGCCGGCGTTCAGAGCAGCCCAGCGCTTGTCGACCAGGCCGTTCTCGTACCAGTAGTGAACGGCGCGCAGGCAGGCGCGGTCGCCCAGCTTGGCGCGCAGCTCGGGGAGCTTGGCGTCAAAATCGGCAACGTCGACCTCGCACAGGCGTGCCTTGCCAAACTCGGCGGCAACGTCCTGCATCTCGCGCGGAACGGCGGCGTAGTCGTCGGTGGCGGCCACGTGGTCGGCACCGACCTTAACGAGCACGAGCGCATAGCCGTGATCCTCAAAGTTGAGCTCGAGCTTCTGGGTTTTAGGCTGAGCCTGGTCCTCAAAGTCCATGTAGGCGAGGCCGCCCAGGCACACAGCGGCCTGGTCCATCAGACCGCAGGGCTTGCCGTAATAGTTGTTCTCGGTGCGCTGGCTCATCTGGGCGAGCGCGACGGGCTCGATGGCGGGTGCTCCCCAGAGCGTCTCCATGGCGCGACCGTATGCCGCCTCGACAGCAGCGGAGCTGGAAAGGCCGCCGCCCGAGGGGACAGAGCAGGTGAAGGCGAAGTCGAAGCCCTGGGGCTCAACGCCCAGAGCAGCGATTTCGTGGGCCATGCCGCGGACGAGGCTCGCGGACGTGCCCTTCTCGGACTCCTGAACGTCTAGCGTGTCGAGCGCGATTTCAAACGTGGGATAGCCCTCGTCGGCTACGCGAACCTTGTTGGAATCGGTTGCCACGGCGATGCCGTCAACGGCGACATCGAGCGAGCCGGCGATAACGTGGCCACCCTCGTGGTCAGTGTGGTTGCCGCTGATCTCGGAGCGGCCGGGCGCGTGCACGTAGAGCACCTGGCGGTCGCCGATGGGGCCAAACTCCTCTTCGAACAGCTTGGTGAGCGTGGCGAATGTCTTTTCGTCGGGGGTGGTCATGGGAGTCCTTTCCTTGGCGCGCCCGGGTGGGTTTTGCGTCGTTATGAGTACGTTAACAACTTAAAGCGGCATGAACCAAGTGTTCACGATACCGCACGTTACGGGCTATGTTAACGTACTCATAACACATCGCTTGTCACTTTTTGAGAATCTGGTAATCGGTAGAAATTCAGCCGTGAACGGTATTGCCGTATGGACTTATAGAGCAGAAGAGTTGCGGATTGAAAAAGTAGAGTACGTTAACATGCGTCCGACGATAGCGGGCCTCGGCGCGGGGTGTATTTCTGCCCGGGCCGGCATGCACGCTATTCAGATCTCGCAACGGTGAAGGTGATCCTGTGGCAAGGCGCCCGTCCAACGATACAGGTACGCGTCCGGTCTCCATGGCCGACGTCGCCCGCGCTGCTGGCGTTTCGCAGCAGACGGTTTCGCGCGTCGCCAACGGCTTGCCCAACGTTAACGAGCAGACGCGCCAGCGCGTGCAGGCCGCTATGCAAGAGCTCGGCTTTCGTCCGAGTTATGCCGGTCGCTCGCTGCGCGACGGCCGCTACCATTCGGTCGGTCTGTGCGTCAACGATGTCACCAAGTTTGGCAACCTCTCAATGATCGACGGCATCGCCAGCGCTGCTCGCGAGCATAATTGCGCCATCACGCTGGTCGAGATGTCCAAGACCGAGGAGTTTTCGCTTGCCGAGGCAACGCGTCGTATGGCCGCGCTGCCTGTGGACGGCATCATTATCGGCATGAGCCGTATGGCGCCCGATTTTGAGACGTTTGATCCACTGCCGGGCATTGGCACGGTCATCGTTACCATGTACGCGCACCCGCGGGTGACCACGGTAGACTCCGATCATTACGGCTGCTCGCTCTTGCTTATGAATCACCTGTTTGAGCTGGGGCATGAGCAAATTCGCTATATTGGCGGCCCGTCGTTCTCGGTCGACGAGCAATTTCGTCGAGCCGGTTGGCAGGATGCGCTCGAGCGTAGGCACATTAAGCCGCAGACGCCGCTCGAGGGCGACTGGTCTGCCAACAGCGGTTACGAGGCCGGCAGATATCTGGCCGAGCACGACCGCACCATGACGGCGATTTACGCGGCAAACGACCAGATGGCAAACGGCGCAATTGCAGCGCTGCGCGATAGTGGCTTGCGCGTGCCCGAGGACGTGAGCGTGGTGGGCGTCGATGATTCGCTCGATGATTTTGTGGCACACAACGAGCTCACGACCGTGCGATTTGATCTACATCAGCGCGGACGCGAGGTATTCGAGCATGCGGTTCCCGAGGCGGGTACGGCGGGCAAAACCGTTGCCATTCGTATTCCCGGCCAGCTCATTATTCGACATAGCACGGCGATACCGCGCGCATAGTTTGCGCAGGTAAATGGCGATTTATCGTATTTCAATAACAATCGGTATGGATGCCGGCAGATAACAGCTGGGATACTGCCGAGTGTTATGATAGACGGGTTCTTTTGTCTATCTAGGAGGCTTTGCCTGATGGAGATCACCAAGGATATCCGCTACATCGGTGTCGACGATCACGACATTGACCTGTTCGAGGGCCAGTACGACGTGTCCGAGAACGGCATGGCATACAACAGCTACGTTATCTTGGGCGAAAAGATCGCTGTCGCCGATTCAGTCGATGGCGGTTTTGTTGACGAGTGGCTCGGCAACCTCGAGGCCGTGCTCGATGGCCGTACGCCCGACTATCTGGTTGTCCATCACATGGAGCCCGATCACTCCGCCGGTATCGCCGCCTTTATGGAGCGCTATCCCCAGGCACAGATTGTGGCCAGCATGGGCGCCTTCCGCATGATGGTCAACTACTTTGGCACCGACTACCCCGAGCGCAAGATGGTCGTCAAAGAGGGCGACGTGCTCGATCTGGGCGGCCACAGCCTGACCTTTATCGGCGCCCCCAACGTTCACTGGCCCGAGGTGATCTTCTCCTACGAGTCCACCGACAAGGTGCTCTTTAGTGCCGACGGCTTTGGCAAGTTTGGCGCCAACGACATCGAGGATCCCGAGGGGTGGGCTTGCGAGGCTCGCCGCTACTACTTTGGCATCGTCGGTAAGTTCGGCAAGTTTGTGCAGGCCGTCCTCAAGAAGGCCGCCGGCCTGGACATCCAGATCATCTGCCCGCTCCACGGCCCCGTGCTGACCGAGAACCTGGGCTATTACCTCGACACCTATAACACCTGGTCGAGCTATCAGCCCGAGGACGAGGGCATCACGATCGCCTATGCGAGCGTGTATGGCCATCTGAAGGCTGCCGTCGAGGAGCTCGCATCTGCGCTCGAGGCTCGCGGCCAGAAGGTCTCCGTCTTTGACCTGGCTCGCGACGACATGGCCGAGGCCGTTGAGGATGCGTTCCGCTACGACCGTCTGGTGCTCGCCTCCATTACCTATCAGGGCGAGATCTTCCCGTGCATGAGCACCTTTATCCACACGCTCGCCGAGCATGCCTACCAGAACCGTACCGTGGCGCTTGTCGAGTCCGGTTCCTGGGCGCCCGCAGCTGCCAAGATTATGACCAAGGAGCTCGAGGGCATGAAGGACATCACCCTGACGCAGAACAAGGTGACTGTGCTGGGCTCGCTCAACGACGCCTCGCGCGCTCAGATCGAGGTTCTCGCCGACGAGCTGTCCAAGTAGCGATATTTCGCTTTTAACGAGCAAAACCACCACAAAGGCATCTTTGTGGTGGTTTTTATTTTAGCTGGTGGCGATGATGAGGGCCGGACGCGCGCTGCCGGTGGTCTCGGCGATTGAGGTGGCGACGGCATGATCGGGGTCGCGGTCCATCACGATGGTGTTGACATCGGTCAGTTCGGCAAAGCGGTACATGCCTCGTCCGTTAACCTTGCTGTTGTCCATGAGGGCGACGCTTTGACGGGCGGCGGAGATCATGGCTGTTTTGGTCTCGGCCATCTGCGGAAAGTCGGTCGTAAAGCCGCAGCCGGGAACAAAAGCGCCGGGGCACATGACGGCAAGGTCGGCGTGGACCGTTTGAAGCGCCTGCATAGTGAGCGGTCCGTACAGATAACGATGGCCTTTGCGCAGCGCCCCGCCCAGCATGACGACATCGACCGAGGGCATGCTCTCGTCGATATAATCGGCAATGGTAATGTCGGCCGTGATGACGGTGATACCGTCGCGCTGATCGAGGAGCCGGACGAACTCGAGCGCCGTGGTGCCCGAGTCGACGAGCAGCGTGTCGCCGTCATTGACGAGCTCGATGGCGCTTTGCGCGATGGCCTGCTTGGCGGCGACGTTGACATTGATGCGGCGATCCTGCGTGGAGACGGTCAGACGTTTGTGGAGTGATACGGCACCGCCGTGCGTGCGGCGCAGCTTGCCTGCTTCGGCGAGCGCGTCCAGGTCGGCGCGGGCGGTGACGGAGGACACGCCAAAGGTCTGGGCGATTTCTGCTACCTGCACCGAGGCATTATGATCGAGCATCTCCATGATGGCGGAACGACGCTCGTCGGCAAAAGCACGGTTGGTGGCTTGGGCCATGTTTACTCCATTCTCGGCTAAATTTGCAGGAATTGTGTTGACTCTATTTTCGTTCATTTTCTTTTTGAGTAAGAAAACACCTTTCGATTACTTATCTTTTCTATAAAAGAAAGACGCTGAACGCCCAAAATTCAATATCGAACATGTCCACTCGGCTCAAATTCCTTCCGTTTACTTTTCAAAAACGACTGTATTGACCTGCATGGGCTCAATATCTCGCGCGTGTAAAGCCGCTGAATTTCATACAATGAGCGCAGCAAAACGCAAGGTAAAACGCCTTGTGAACAACTACGCCCGATGTCCAGATGCGGGCGAGGGAGAGGAGCAAACGCTCATGGCACTTGTTACCACCGAAAAGATGCTCAAGGACGCTCAGGCCGGTCATTACGCCGTTGGCGCGTTCAACGTCGAGAACCTCGAGTTCGTTATGGCCGTTCTGGCCGCTGCCGAGGAGACCAAGTCCCCCGTCATCATGCAGACCACCCCGGGCACCATCAAGACCGCTGGTCTGGACTACTTCTACGGCATGGTCAAGGCTGCCGCCGAGCGCGCTTCCGTGCCCGTCGCTCTGCACCTCGATCACGGCGATGGCTATGACCGCTGCATGCAGGCTTTCCGCACCGGCTATACCTCTGTCATGATCGACGGTTCGCACGAGTCCTTCGAGGACAACATCGCCCTGACCAAGTCCGTCGCCGATGCTGGCCGCGCCATGGGCGTGCCTGTCGAGGCTGAGCTTGGTAAGGTTGGCGGCAAGGAGGACGACGGTCCCGCAGTTGAGGGCGAGAGCCCCTACACCGATCCGGCCGAGGCCAAGGAGTTCGTCGAGCGCACCGGCTGCACCTCGCTGGCCATTGGCGTTGGCACCAGCCACGGCGTGTACACGAGCGATCCGCACATCGAGCAGTCCGTGGTCAAGGCCATCCGCGACGCCGTCGACGTGCCGCTGGTTCTGCACGGCACTTCCGGTGTGCCCGATGAGCAGGTTGCCGAGGCCGTGAAGAACGGCATCTGCAAGGTTAACTACGCCACCGAGCTGCGTCAGGCCTACACCAAGGGCTTCATGGCCTACATGGCCGAGAACCCCGCCTGCTTCGATCCCAAGAAGCCGGCCAAGGAGGGTATGCGCGAGATCACCGAGCTGGTTAAGATCCGCATGACCAACCTCAACTCTGTGGGCAAAGCAGAGTAACAGCAAGGGTACTCTGATCCCACCGGACGGTTTGGGCGGGTCCCGTACTTAGTTTTCAAAACGTCCTCGCGCATGAAGGCCCCCGTTGTCTCGCTTCTTCGAAGCGTTGACAACGGGGGCCTTCGCGCTGCGGAATGATTTTGGAAACTAAGTACGGGACCCGCCCAAACCGTCCTGCTCAATCGCCCTTGTGGCGTTAGTGTCGGAAAAATAAGACGTTGCTTTTTGCCCCCTGCGGAAAGATTGGGGAACTAAGCCCTCGTCCCTCCCAAGTTGACCTTCTCGAGGTCGTCGCCCTTGTGGCGTTAGGACTGCGAATTTGGGATGGGAGGGTTACTTGGTTGTTAGGGTTAACAGGTCGTTGGGGGTTTCGAGGTTGTAGGTGGCATTTGGGATGTCTTGGTGTGATCCCCATGCCGCTCTGGCAAAACTGACCCCTGCCGAAGTTGCGCATTGTTCGTCGTAGACGGTGTCGCCAACGTAGACGACGTTGCCAGGATTCGCGCCCGTACGCCGGAGATATTCGAGCATGGGAGCGGGTGCGGGTTTATGTTCGGTTGTGTCTTCGACAAGGATGATGTGCTCAAAATACTTATCGAAGCCAAGGGGTGCAATTTCTTCTGCGTATTCGTCGCGCGCACGTGAGGAGACGATGCCAAGTTTGCAGCCGTTGTCGGCGAGTGTTGCGATGACTTCAAGCAAACCTGGAAACACGCTGATGGTGCTTTTAAAGCTGGCGGCAACTTGGCACCAGCGATCCAACGTTGCCTGCGAGTAGATCCCAAGTTTCTCAAGGGCATCCTTGCCGGGTATGCCGAGGGCAAAATCAAGCTCGTGTCGGGGGAGCGTTTTGCTGGTCTCTTCTTGGACAATCTGGACAAGCGATGACAGAACGCTTTCTTCTGTATCTGCCAATGTCCCATCAACGTCAAATACGATATGGTCAAAGTGCTTCATATGATTGCCCCTCTCTGTTGTTTGCCTGCAAGTTTGATGCAGTGACAGAAGAAGGGCTAGCGGGATTTCTGCCTGGTGCTATCGAGATTCTGCCTCGCTGCTCGATAGCTCGAAGGAGTGCATCCCATTTGTTCTTTAAATACCTGGCCAAGATGGCTTGCTGTCGCAAAGCCGCATTGGCGCGCGACTGTCTGGACCGTTCGCGTGGTGTGTGCCAAAAGTTCGCAAGCACGGTTTACGCGGTATGCACGCAGATATGCCGCCGGGGTCGTTCCTGCGCAAGCTTCGATAATGCGGTAACACTCTCTTTCGCTTACGCCGGCTGCAGATGCCATCTGGGGCACATCTATAGCGGCTGCATAGTTTGCGCGGATATAGTCCAGGATTGCCTTGAACTGTACGTCGCGGTTGGTCATCCAAGAGGCGTTGTCGGAGGAAAAGAGCGGTTCGGCCTTGGCGTTAATCTGAATCCAGAGCTCTGACAAACTATTTCGAAGCGCCATCTCGTTCTGCGGCCGTTGAAGGTCGTGGCTAAAGGAGCTCTTCAGCAAATCAATAAAGGGCATATCGTCGGGATTGGTGGGCGACCATTTGAGCACATCGACGCCTCGACATTGAAGCAATGGGTTGATGTAGCGCTTTTGGAGACGTCCCGCGGGATCGCCGAGCATCGACGGCTGAAAGATATGCAGCATTTGAATGGCTGGCGCCGAATTGGGTGATTGCAGCGTGCTGTGCAAAACGCCGCCGTTGATAAAGCCGGCGGACCCTTCCTCAAAGCGTACGTGCTCATGAGCCGCGCGCGTTCGATAGTCAATCGCTCCCTGCTCCATGTAGAAAAGCTCAACTTCGGAATGCCAGTGCCAGGGGACGGAATTGCCCGGATAGCGAGCGAATTCTGCGCGTTCGGCAATATAGGGCCAGTCTTCGGCGGTCTCGGGAAAAGCTTCCTCGCGTCCTCCGCGGTGCAATTCTATGTGATCCATGTTTCGCATGGCATCAGTATAAAGCGCGATGGGCTTAGATTGCTCTTGCCTGTTCGGGGAACGCCTTGTCTAGGGATGCTTGGAGCTTTTCGAACGATGCTCGTAAGTTGTGGCTCTGGTCGGTTGAGCGTTTGGCTTTTGTGGTTGGGGAGTCGAGGAGGCCGTTTCTCTGTGTCGGGGGGAAGGAGAAAAGGTCTGCATGTGTTAGGGATGGCTGCTGTGCTGCGTCATTGGAAGAATGCATGCTTATGCGGCCTCCTCGATGTCCACCAAAAGGTTGCGCACGGGGTGTGCTGCTAGGTCCCGTGCGTTGGCAGTATTATGCCGCGGCTGCTGCAAAGAAGTGCTAAAGAAAGGCTTAATGAGGTTTGACGTTGCGATGAAACCGCAGGTCAAAGCTATCGAGTAACACTCTTGAAAGGTTTTGAGCTTAAGGGCTTTCTAAGGTTTGTGGCGCGGATGTGGCTCGCCTGTGTGGGGCGTGTGGACGGCTCGTTCTTAGCGCTGCGGTGCGGCGGCGCGTACTTGTTCGATGACCTTTTCCATCGTGGCGTCGATGTGGTCTTTTTTGAGCTCGCATTCCCAGATGGTTATGGGCGTCCAGCCCATTTGAGTGAGTGCTGCCACGGCAGCGTGGTCGCGCTCGACGTTGCGACGGAACTTTGCCTCCCAAAACTCAACGTTGCGCTTGGGCTGGCTAGGGTTGCACTTGGGGCAGCGGTGCCAAAAGCAGCCGTTGACGAAGATGGCGATCTTGCGCCCGGGAAAGGCGATGTCGGGCTTTCCGGGCACCTTCCATTCCAGACGGTATCCCGTAAGGCCTGCGGCGCGCAGGCGCTGGCGAACGAGCAGCTCGGGTTTGGTGTTCGCACGCTTGTTGCCCTTCATGGATTTTTTGATGGCGGCGCGACGGCGCACGAGCTCACGCTCGTCGGCGGAGAGGTCCGAGGTGTCGATGCCGTCCAGCAGGCCGGGCTTGGGGCGCTTTTTGCTGCGGCGCTTAGGTGCGCGCTTGGGCTTGGCGACGGGGCGTTCGGTCGTGGCGGCCTCGGCATCTTTGGCAGTGCTGTTGACCTTAAGCCGATCTTCCTTCAACTCAATCAGGGCATCGATAAGCCCTTTGTCGGCGGGCATCCACTCAACCGTGGCAAGCGAGGTGCGCGGAATCCAGCGGATATCGAGCTGGCGGTCGTGCTTCTGAGGCTCATCGGATTCATCGGCGAGCGAGCAGTAGTAACACTCCATGGAGAGATGGAAATCGGGGTAGTCATACTCGACGGTGTAGAAATCGCGCAGGTTGGTGACTTTTACCTGCAGCTCTTCCATGAGCTCGCGGCGTACGGCGTCTTCGGGCGTCTCGCCGCGCATGAGCTTGCCACCGGGAAACTCCCAAAGTCCCTGCATGTCGCCATAGCCGCGCTGTACGGCCAGTAGCTCGTCGGATCCTTCCTTGCGAATGATCCCAGCGGCAACATGAACAGTCTTCAACAGGAGTCCTCTCTCAACATCAACACGTGACAGGCTAACTACCCGCACCTTACACAACGGTAAGGCAAGCGTAAGCCATATCGATGGTAGCCGACTCGGCTTCTTGCGACTATAGATGCCGTAGACTAATCGCAAGAAAGGACTCGGTATGCAAACCACGCACATGGCGACCCCGGTATTGGAGGTCGCGCATCTCGAAAAGGTATATGGAGCGCTGGGCAACGTGACCCGTGCGCTCAACGACGTCAGCTTTACCGTCAATCGCGGCGAATTTGTTGGCATCATGGGCGCCTCGGGCTCGGGCAAGTCGACGTTGCTCAACTGCGTCTCGACCATCGATAGCGCCACGAGCGGCACCATCCGCATCAACGGGCAGGACGTTACGCGCATGAAGCAGGCCAAGCTCTCGCAGTTCCGCCGCGAGGAGCTCGGCTTTATCTTCCAGGATTCTAACCTGCTCGATACGCTCACGGCACGCGAGAACATCGCCCTGCCGCTCACCATCGCCCGTGTGAATTCGGCCGAAATTTCGACCCGCGTGCAGGACGTGGCCGCGCGCCTGTCCATCAGTCAGGTGCTCGACAAGTATCCCTACCAGATGTCAGGCGGTCAGCAGCAGCGCGTTGCCGCGGCTCGCGCGCTCGTCACCGACCCCACTATGATTATGGCCGACGAGCCCACCGGCGCCCTCGACTCCAAAAGCGCCCGCCTGCTGCTCGAGAGTCTAGAGGCCCTCAACCGCCGCCTGCGCGCCACCGTGCTCATGGTTACGCACGACAGTTTTGCCGCCAGCTACACGAGCCGTGTACTGTTTATTCGCGACGGCAAGATCTTCACCGAGTTGCGCCGCGGCGACACCGACCGCCGAGAGTTCTTCGACCGCATTATGGAGGTCGTTGCCATGATGGGCGGTGAGGGCTCCGATGCTCTGTAAACTCGCTTGGGGCAACGTCCGCCGCGCCGGCCGCGACTACCTCGTCTACCTTTTGACGTTCACCCTGGGCGTCACGGTCTTCTATGCCTTTAATACCATCTCGATGCAGGTCGACATCGCCGGAATCGATGAAGAGGGCTTGGCACAGGTTATGGGCAGCATGCTCGGCTACCTGACGTACTTTTTGGCCGGTGTCATGGCCTTTTTGATGGTGTATGCCAATAACTTCATCATGAAACGCCGCAAGAAGGAGTTTGGCCTGTACCAGGTGCTCGGCATGGGGCGCGGGCGCGTCGCCACGATCATGGCGCTCGAGACCGTGATAGTATCGGTCGTGGCCTTTGTCGCCGGCATTGTGCTGGGCGTGGGACTCTCCCAGCTCATGACGTTCTTTACGGCCTCGCTCTTTAAGACGCAGATCGCCGATTTTCACTTCTTTTTCTCGGTGCATGCGTTCAACCTGACCCTTGCCTGCATGCTCGTGATGTTCGTACTCACGTTACTGCTGAACCTGCGCGCCGTTCGTCGCACTAAGCTCATTGAGCTCATGGGTGCCGAGCGCCGCAACGAGAGCATCAAGACACGCAACCCCTGGATCGCGATTGCCATCTTTGCCGTGGGCGCGGTGCTGGTGGGCGTGGCCTATTACCGTCTGCTACGTGATGGGTTCCCGCTAACCGAGACGGGCGACAAGCTGGACGGGGCCATGAGCCAGTTTGGCATTACGACCGCTATGGTTACGGTGGGCACCTTTGCCCTGTTCTGGGGACTCTCGGGCATGCTCATCAAGCTGCTGCAGAGCCTGCGCGGCGTGTATTGGCGCGGCCTCAACATGTTTACCGTGCGCCAGCTTGCGGCCAAGGTCAACACGGCGTGCTTTTCGATGGGCGTCATCGCGATGATTCTGTTTTTGGCCATTACCTCGGTGACGTGCGGTATGTCGATTGCCAACGTGATGAACGAAAACCTGGAGCGCTATAACCCTGTTGACGTGTCTCAGACGTATGTCTATTACACGCCCGAAACGCTCGACTACTACAAGGAGTATGTCAATCCGTCTGAGGCCGATCGCATGGTGCTGGCAGATGCAACGGTCGATTTGTACGCTGCATGGCATGGCGATCGTAAAGATCCCGATAACGTTGCAGACGGTATTAAGGGCAAGTCGGCGGACAACAACGACGAGACCGGCAAGAAGGTCAATATCGCCGATGTTGCCGGTGAGCATGTGCAGATCGATTCGTATCTGAGTTACCCGCTTGGCGGCTCGGGTCCCTCGGTGGTGGCGGGTGAGATGTGCAAGGCCATGGGCGAAAAGTTTCCCAAGGCGCTCGAGGGAAGCAACGCCGATGCGATGGGTCTGTTTGTGACGCCGGCGAGCCAGTACAACAAATTGCGCCAGATGATGGGCGAGGAGCCGGTGAGCATTGGCCGGGACCAGTACTTGCTTACGTGTGATATGGGCGGTGAGCTGGGCGACCTGTACACCAAATATATGGCCGGCGGCCATATCCTCACCTTGGGCGGGCATGAGCTCAAGCCCGCAACCGATAAGTCGGATGAGGACACGGCGGCCATCGCCAACTCGGCGATGGGCAGCAATCCCGGTACCGTGGTCGTAGCCGATGAGCTGCTGTCCCAGCTTAATCTGCAGCCGTATTCCAGTAATCTGCTCGTTAATTACAAACAGGGTATGGATACGACCGAGGCAGACGAGAGCATTAAATACACCTTGCTCGACAATCTGCTCGTTGACGGCAAGGAGCCGGGGGGATGGGGAGTCTTCGTCACGCGTTCCGAGATGTACACGCAAGCAGCGCAGATGAACGGTCTTATTAGCTACCTAGCCATCTACATCGGCTTTGTATTGGTCGTTGCATGCGCGGCGATACTGTCGATCCAGCAGCTCTCCGATGTGCCCGACGGCAGCCGCAGCTATCGTGTGCTGGCACAGATCGGTTGCGACGACCGCCAGATTCGCCATTCGGTGATGGCACAGCAAGCGGTATTCTTCCTGTTCCCGCTGGCAGTGGGCCTGGCGCACTCCTTTGTGGCACTTAAGGTGATCATCGAGCTGGTGAGCATATTCGGAAATATGAGCATCGGTGGCACCGTGGGCCTCACCTGTGCAATCTTCCTGGCAGCCTACGGCGGCTACTTCCTGGTGACCTACCTCATGAGCGCCGGCATGGTACAAGCTGCCATCGCCACCCGCTACAGCGAATAACAAGCGGGCAAAACCGTCGCAAAATTAGAGGCGTATGACCGCCGCGAAGGGACTAGGGGCCCTTTCGCGGCGGTTTTTGCCAATCTGGTGCGTCTCAGATACAAGTGAGTAGACTTTTTTGAACCTGCCGAGCACATCGCGACAAATGATCTATAAAACTGCAGGTCAGAGCTGTGGCGTTTTAGGGCGTGCTCGGCCTTCTGCAAAAAGCCTACTCACTTGGTTTTTCTGCTAGAAGACCGCCACGAGGGAAGGCAACTCCCCCGGGTAGTCGTTGGGGACGTTCTTAAACGACTAGTCAAACAAGAACGTCCCCAATGACTACTTTGCGGGCAGCTAAAAGAGCCCCATCCTAAATTAGCTACCCCGCCAACACCGCAGGTAGAGCAAAAGTCAGCGAAAGCCCGCCAGAGCGAGCAAGGTGCCTTGAAGCGAGGCGGCATTGACCTTCTGGTCATGCCGCCGAAGCTGAAAGGCAGATTGCCGCTCTGGCGGGCTTGCAGCGTCGAGCCGTTACGGCGTTTGGTAAAACGCCGTAACTCTAAATCCGCTCCGCGATCTCGTGGATGAGGTAGTCGGTCTTTTCCCAGCCCAGGCACGGGTCGGTGATGGACTTGCCAAAGACGCCGCCGTCGACCGGCTGGTTGCCGTCCTCCAGGTAGGACTCGATCATAAAGCCCTTGACCAGCTTGGAGATGGACTCGTTGCGGCGGCAGCTGTCGAGCACTTCCTTGCAAATGCGATACTGCTCCAGCGGACGCTTACCCGAGTTGTCGTGGTTGCAGTCGATGACCGCTGCCGGATTAGCATAGCCGGCGTGCTCGGTGTAGCGCTCGGCCAGGCGCTCCAGGTGTTCGTAGTGGTAGTTGGGGTAGGTGCGCCCATCGAGACCGATGTAGCCACGCATAACGGCGTGCGCGAGCGGATTGCCGCCGCACTCGACCTCCCAGTTGCGGAAGATGAAGCTCTGGTGCGCCTGCGCGGCGTAAATGGAGTTGAGCATAACGGTGGTAGAGCCGGCAGTGGGATTCTTCATGCCGACGGGCACCGAAATGCCGCTCGACACCAGGCGATGCTCCTGGTTTTCGACCGAGCGTGCGCCCACGGCAACATAGCTCAGCAGGTCAACGAGGTACTGGTAGTTGGACGGGTAGAGCATCTCATCGGCGGTAAAGAAGCCCGTTTCTTCAATAACGCGCAGGTGCATATGGCGGATGGCCTTGACACCCTCGAGCAGGTCGTCGGGAGCCTCGGGGTTGGGGTTGTGTAGAAGACCCTTGTAACCGGTGCCCTTGGTACGCGGCTTATTGGTGTAGACGCGCGGAATGATAATGAGCTTGTCCTTGACCTCCTCGGCGGTCTTGGCCAGTCGGTTCATGTACTCAAGCACCGAATCCTCGCGGTCGGCAGAGCACGGGCCGATGATGAGCACCTTGCGTGCATCCTCACCGGTAAAGACTTTGGCGACCTCGGCGTCAAATGCCTGCTTTTTGGCGGTAAGCTCGGCAGAAAGCGGCATTTCCTCGCGGATCTCCATGGGGATCGGCAACTTGCGTTTGAATTCCATGGCCATAGGGGCCTCCTCAATCTATAGAAAGAGCAATAAGCGTACTGTTGAGTGTTCGGCATTATCCGCTGTCGCACGCTAAAGTGCAAGCCCTTGTTACCCCGAAACCTGCCAAAAAGGGACAGGTTTATTTTGGCAGGTTTTATCTGGGTAAACGTCGGCGGATGTCGGGAGGGAGTGGCACCGCGCGCGACCCTAAGGCTGTTGTCGGTTCCCCAGGAAACACCCCGCGGGCAAAAAATGCCAAATATGAGTACGGTTGTTATCTTAGTATCATATCGGTCTAGCAAGATAATAGACAAAGTGAAAAATATGTTCATTAACGTTGGCACGCAGAAGCCCGCTAACGGGCGTTTTGATTAATTTGAAGGCGTATAGAGGCCGCAAGGAGGTCGTTTGAGGCTGTTTTGGCTGATACTAAAAAAGTAACAGTACTCATATTTGCCCTTTTTTGCCCACGGGGCCTCGAAGGGGCTGTCAATCAGGTCCCAGGGGAGGCGGCTCAAGGGCCGCAGAACAAAAACGGGGGCGCAGGTTGTCCTGCGCCCCCGTTCTCGGGCGTTATTCGTTCCCTGCGGCAGAATTTACGCCGCTTCGTCGAACTGCGAGTTGTACAGGTCGGCGTAGAAGCCGCCCTGGGCGAGCAACTCGTCGTGCGTGCCCTTCTCGACGATGTCGCCGTCGCGAATTACCAAGATCACGTCGGCGTTGCGGATCGTGGACAGGCGATGCGCGATGACAAAGCTGGTGCGGCCCTGCATCAGCGCATCCATGGCGCGCTGGATGAGCTCCTCGGTGCGGGTATCGACGTTGGAGGTCGCCTCGTCCAAAATCAGCGCCGGGCGGTCGGCCAAAATGGCGCGGGCGATGGTCACGAGCTGGCGCTGGCCCTGCGACAGGTTGGTGCCTTCCTCGTTGATCATAAAGTCGTAGCCGCCGGCGAGCGTATGGATAAAGTGGTCGCAGCGTGCGGCGCGTGCGGCGGCTTCGACCTCGGCATCGCTCGCATCGGGGCGTCCGTAGCGGATGTTCTCGCGGATGGTGCCGTTAAACAGCCACGTATCCTGCAGCACCATGGCAAACTCGCCGCGCAGCGCCGCTCGGTCCCAATCGCGCACGTCGACGCCCTCGACACGCAGCGAACCGCCGTCCACATCGTAGAAGCGCTGCAGCAGCTTGATGAGCGTGGTCTTGCCAGCGCCGGTGGGGCCGACGATGGCCACGGTCTGGCCGGGCTGCGTCTCGCAGCTAAAGTCGTGGATGATGGTCTTGTCGGGCGTGTAGCCAAACTTGACATGGTCGAACTCCACGTGGCCGGGACGCCTCTCGGGAATCTGCGCGTCGGCCTTCTGCTCCTCCTCGGGCGCGGCCAAGAACTCAAAGACGCGCTCGGTGGCAGCGGCCATCGACTGCATCGTGTTGCTCACGTTGCCCAGCTGCTGCACGGGCTGCGTAAAGTTGCGAACGTACTGGATAAAGCTCTGGATGTCGCCGGGCGTGGCATTGCCGGTCAGCGCGAGCTGCGCACCCACCACGACGACGCCCACGTAGCCCATGTTGCCCACCAGGCTCATAAGCGGCATCATCAGGCCCGACAGGAACTGCGAGCGCCAGCCACTAATAAACAGGCGGTCGTTTTGACGGTCGAATTCCTCGATTGAGGCCTCGGCGCGGTCGAACACCTGAATAACGTTCTGGCCGGCAAAGTCCTCCTCGATAATGCCGTTGACGGCGCCCAGAACCTGCTGCTGCTCGCGGAAGTACGGCTGCGAGAAGTGAATCATTACGGTCAAGATAATCGCGGCGGCCGGCAGCGTGAGCACGGTGACGCCGGTGAGCGGCAGGCTGATCGACAGCATCATGACGAGCACGCCGATAATCTGCGTCACTGAGGTGATGAGCTGCGTCACGCTCTGGTTGAGCGACTGGCCCAGCGTATCGACGTCGTTGGTGATGCGGCTGAGTACGTCACCCTTGCTGTGGCCGTTGAAGTAGCTCATCGGCACGACGGCGATCTTGGCGGCGATCTCCTTGCGCATGCGATAACAAATCTTTTGCGTGACGCCGGTCATGAGCCAACCCTGGATGAGGCTGCAAACAGAGCTCGCCAGATACAGGCAGAGCAAAAAGCCGAGCGTCTTGGCAATCCAGGCAAAGTCGACATCGCCGGTGCCGTTGACCTTGGCAACTAAGCCCTCGAACAGTTTGGTGGTAACCTGACCGAGCACCTTGGGCCCCACAATGTTAAAGATGACCGAGCACACGGCAAAGGCGACGGCGGTAAACACGGCAATCTTGTGCTGACCAATATAGCCGAGCAGCTGCCTCATGGTGCCCTTAAAGTCCTTGGCCTTTTCGCCGCGACGCATGCCGCCCATGCGGCCCATGGGACCACGCTGGCGGGTGGGCTTGGGAATCTGAGTCTTGGTCTCGTCTGCCATTAGCGCTCGCCTCCTTCCATGACGGCTGCAATTTCTTCTTGGGTAAGCCCCAGCTCCTCGGCGGAAAGCTGCGACTGTGCGATCTCCAGGTACGCCGGGCAGCTGCGCAGCAGCTCCTCGTGCGTGCCGGTGCCCACTACGTGGCCGTCGTCGAGCACGATGATCTGGTCGGCGTGCATGATGGTCGCGATGCGCTGGGCCACGACCACGAGCGCGGCGTCGGTAACGTTTTTGGCCAGCTCCTCGCGTAGGCGCGCGTCGGTCTTGTAGTCGAGGGCACTAAACGAGTCATCGAACACCACGACCTCGGGCTTTTTAGCCAACGCGCGGGCGATGGCCAGACGCTGGCGCTGACCACCCGAAACATTGGAGCCACCCTGGCTGATGGGGGAGTCGTACCCGTCCTCGCGCTCGGCGATAAAGTCCTCGGCCTGGGCGATGCGTGCCGCCCGGTGCATGTCCTCGTCGCTCACCATGTCGCCGGCAAACTTGAGGTTACTCTCGACGGTGCCCGAGAACAGGCGCCCCTGCTGCGGGATGTAACCAATACGGCGACGCAGCTCGGAGAGAGTCATGTCACGCACGTCGACGCCGTCAAGCGAAATGCTGCCGCCCGTGACGTCGTACAGGCGCGGAATCAGCTGCACAAGTGTGGACTTGCCCGAGCCCGTGGAACCAATGATGCCGAGCATCTGACCGGCGTGCGTGGTGAAGTTTACGCCGCTGATGACGTCGGCGCGGGCATCGGGATACTGGAAGCTCACGTCGCGGAAGGTGAGCTCACCGCGCGGCGCGCTGGCCGCGGGCAGTTTGGGCGAGACAGGGTCGTTGATGCTGGTGGGGCAAGTGATGACCTCTTCCACGCGCTCGGCTGCGACCTCGGCGCGGGGCAGGATAACCGAAACCATGGTGAGGATCATAAACGCCATGACGATCTGCATGGTGTAGGAGATAAACGCCATCATGTTGCCGACCTGCATCACGCCGTCGGACACGCCCTGCGCGCCAAACCAGACGATAAGTACGGTGATGCAGTTCATGACGAGCATCATGAGCGGCATCATAAAGCTCATGGCGCGGTTGGTGTAGAGCTGCGTGGTCATCAGGTCGAGCGAAGCCTTGTCAAAACGCTCGAGCTCATGCTCCTCGCGGTTGAATGAGCGGATGGGCATAAGGCCGTCGAGCAGCTCACGGGCGGTAAGGTTCACGCGGTCAACAAAGCTCTGCATCTTTTTGAACTTGGGCATGGTGAGGCCCATGAGCACGCCGACGACGGCCGAAACCGCGATGATGGCCACAGCGATGGTCCACTCAAGGCCGGTGTGGTTGGCCAGGACGCGCATGACGGCGACGATGCCCATGACGGGGGCCATCAGGCACATGCGGATAAACAGAGTTGCGGCCATCTGAATCTGCTGAATGTCGTTGGTGCAGCGGGTAATGAGCGAGGCCTGGCTAAATTTGCCCACCTCGGCCGGCGAGAAGTGCATAACCTTATTGAAGGTCTCGCGGCGCAGGTCGCGGGCGATGAAGCAGGCGGTACGCGAAGCCACGGCACCGGTCAGGATGGTGGCGACGAGCGACACCAGGCACAGCCCAAACATCGTGGTCGCCATGCGGCCCAGGTAGGCGTTTTGCACGTCGGCGGGGTCGATGCCCTGTGCCTTGTACTCGTCCTGTACATAGCTCACGGCGCGCTGGGTGACGATGGAGCCCGACATGGAGCCCATTTTGTCTGCCATATCGTTGGCGCCCTCGACGAGCTTGCCCTGACCGATAAGACCGCCTTCAACGCCTAGGCGCAGGCTCTTCATGGTGATCTTACCGCCATCGGCATCAATCTGCTTTTGCATGTTCTGCGCCGCTGCGGCCTTCTGCTGCATCTCGGCGAGCTGCTCGGGCGTCATCGCCGCCATCTGCTCGGGGGTGGGCATGGCCTGGGCGGCGCCGCCATCGCTTGCCTCGGTGGATGCGCCGGTCATGTCGCCCATGGAGTCGGCGTCGATGCCCTGGTTGAAGGCGAGCACGACGGTCTCAGGCAGGCTCATGATGTCGGCAATCTTGCCGCCGTCGGCGCGCTCCTCCTCGGTGCCCTTGTACGTTCGAATGCCGTTATTGTCCGCCTTGCTAAACACGGCCTCCACAGCTTTGGCGTCCTTGGCGCTCATAAAGAGTTCGAGGTCGTCGAGCGATTCGGCGCGAATGGTGTCGGGCACGGGCGAGGCGATGCCGCCTTGCTGTACGCCCACGTCGACGATGTCGCTCATATAGGTGGGCAGCGCCAGGTCGGCGTTACAGCTGATTACGATGAGCACGATAGCTGCGAGCAGTGCCAGGATATGCTTTTTAAAGAGCTTGAGAATCCTCACTCGGCATCTCTCCTTTCTTGATTGCGGTCGATAATTTCGTTGGCACGTCTTAGAAGGCGCACCATCTCTTGGGTATCTGTTTCGCCGAGCTGCTCGAGGAAAGCCGCGGTGCGGTCCTCGAATTCCCGGCGTTTGATTTCGAGATCCTGGAATCCCTTGTCGGTCACTATGACGTGTACGCGACGACGGTCGGTCTTTGAGTGCTCGCGCTCAATCCAACCCTTGGCCTCGAGGGCGCGCAAGATATTGGCGATGCGAGCGCTCGAGACCCAGGCGCGATCAGCGAGTTCGCTCGGCGTGAGCGAACCGCCAGCGAGCATGAGGGCGCGCATGACGGCCATCTCGCCGCCGAGGGCTTTGTCCGCAAAGCGCGAAATGCGCTGATGCATGCTGCCAAACTCGGTAAGGAGCTGACGCCCAAGTTCATGGAAATCGGTATCTTCCACCGAAAACCCCTAACACTAGAAACTATTTTCGGTGAAAGATGATACCCCTGCACGCGCGCCCTATACGGTAGATTTTGGGACATGCCTAGAAAACTACCTTTAGGCGACCTCCGTACACCGTCGGTGCCAGTAAAGTTTGGGGCAGATCGTTAGGCATGTCCCAAAGCCTACTCAGAGGCACTTTACCCTGCTAAAGCTGGCATAACAGCTAGAGCGAACGTCGTACAAAGGCAAGGAAAAAACTAAACAAATCGGTGAACGGTAGTTGTTCACGCTCGCATTTCCTGCGGGTTTGTAAAAAACGCCCTTATGATATAAAAAAAGAAACATATAACAGCCCAGATGGAGAGGGTCGCTATGTTATCCTTCTCAAACGGGTGAAATCTTGGGTTTTGGGTTGCAGTTCCAAGGTGGACAAACGTTTTTCCCTGCACCAACGTGTGGTGAAGAACGGAAGAAGCCGGTAGTGCAAGCCGAAAATTCAAGAATTCAATAAGCAGCGGTGTGAGAGAGCGCCGCATTACACGTAACTAGGAGCGTGGTTACACAATGCAGGAGGCATGGGAAGGCTTCAAGGAAGGCATTTGGACGGGAGAGGTTGACGTCCGAGACTTCATCCAGAAGAACTACACCCCTTACGAGGGCGACGAGTCGTTCCTCGTCGGTCCGACCGAGCGTACCAAGGAGCTGTGGGGCGAGGTTCTCGACCTGCTGCTTAAGGAGCGCGAGCAGGGTGGTGTCCTCGATATGGACACCAAGACCGTCACGGGTATCGTGAGCCACCCCGCTGGCTACATCGATAACGCCCACCGCGAGAAGGAGACCATCGTCGGCCTCCAGACCGACAAGCCGCTCAAGCGCGCTCTGCACGTCAACGGCGGTATCCGCATCGCTTGCCAGGCCGCCAGCCAGCACGGCTACAAGGTCGACGAGAACGTTGTCGAGCGCTACACCTTCGAGCGCAAGACCCACAACGCCGGCGTCTTCGATGTTTACACCCCCGAGATGCGTGCTTGCCGCTCGGCTCACATCATCACCGGTCTGCCCGATGGCTATGGCCGCGGCCGCATCATCGGTGACTACCGTCGTGTTGCCCTGTACGGTGTCGACTACCTGATTAAGGACAAGGAGGCCCAGAAGGCTTCCACCCCGACGGTCATGACCGCCGACAACATCCGCGATCGTGAGGAGCTGCAGGAGCAGATCCGCGCCCTCGGCGAGCTCAAGATGATGGCCGAGACCTATGGTTTCGACATTTCCAACCCTGCTACCAACACGCAGGAGGCCATCCAGTGGATGTACTTCGCCTACCTTGCTGCCGTCAAGGAGCAGAACGGCGCCGCTATGTCCATCGGCCGTACCTCTACGTTCATCGACATCTATGCTGAGCGCGACCTTGCCAACGGTACCTTCACCGAGGAGCAGATCCAGGAGTTCGTGGATCACTTCATCATGAAGCTCCGCATGGTCAAGTTCGCCCGTACTCCCGAGTACCAGGCCCTGTTCACCGGCGACCCGCAGTGGGTCACCGAGTCCATCGGCGGCATGGGTGTTGACGGCCGTACGCTCGTTACCAAGATGAGCTACCGCTACCTGCACACGCTCGAGAACATGGGTACCAGCCCCGAGCCCAACATGACCGTTCTGTGGTCGACCCGTCTGCCCGAGAACTTCAAGAAGTTCTGCGCCAAGACTTCCGTCGCCAGCTCCTCGATCCAGTACGAGAACGACGACCTCATGCGCGTCTATCACGGCGACGACTACGGCATTGCCTGCTGCGTGTCCTCCATGCGCATTGGCAAGGAGATGCAGTTCTTCGGCGCTCGCGCCAACCTGGCCAAGTGCCTGCTGTATGCACTCAACGGCGGTGTTGACGAGGTCTCCAAGAAGCAGGTCGGCCCCAAGTATCGCGCCGTCGAGGGCGATACGCTCGATTACGACGACGTTGTGGCCAAGTACAACGACATGATGAAGTGGCTCGCTGGCGTGTACGTCAACTCGCTGAACATCATTCACTACATGCACGACAAGTATTGCTACGAGCGCATCCAGATGGCTCTGCACGACAAGCACGTGCACCGCTGGTTCGCTACGGGCATCGCTGGCCTTTCCGTCGTGGCTGACTCCCTGTCCGCCATCAAGTACGCCAAGGTCCACCCCGTCCGTGATGAGAACGGCATCATCGTCGACTTCGAGACCGAGGGCGAGTTCCCCAAGTACGGTAACGACGATGACCGCGTCGACCAGATTGCTCACGACGTTGTGCACCAGTTCATGGAGTACATCCGCATGAACGACACCTACCGCAACTCCGTGCCCACGACCTCGGTTCTGACCATTACCTCCAACGTCGTGTACGGTAAGAAGACCGGCTCCACGCCCGACGGCCGCAAGGCTGGCCAGCCGTTCGCCCCGGGTGCTAACCCCATGCACAAGCGCGATAGCCACGGCGCCATCGCTTCGCTGTCTTCGGTTTCCAAGCTCCCGTTCCGCGATGCTCAGGACGGCATCTCCAACACCTTCTCCATTATCCCGAGTGCGCTCGGCAAGGAGGATCAGGTGTTCTTTGGCGATATCGACCTTGATCAGCTGGGCGAGTAACTATTGTTAGTGCTATACTAACAATAACGATTACTGATTAGCGCGCCGGTTTCGGCCGGCGCCTATTAATCGAAGGAGACACATTATGAAGGTTTCTGAAGTTTCCGAGACCCAGGCCGATAACCTGGTCCACATGCTCGACGCTTACGCCGAGAAGGGTGGCCACCACCTGAACATCAACGTCTTCAACCGTGAGACGCTGCTTGACGCTCAGGCTCACCCCGAGAAGTACCCGCAGCTGACCATCCGCGTTTCCGGCTATGCCGTGAACTTCCACACGCTCACCAAGGAGCAGCAGGACGAGGTCATTTCGCGTACCTTCCACGACAAGTTCTAAAGGGACTCAACTCCCACCGGAGACCCGGTAAGGCCTACGCACTTTGCCTCTCAAACGTCCTCGCCGCTTCGCGGCTGCGGAATGTTTGCGAGACAAAGTGCTCCCGGCCTTGCCGGGTCTCCTGCGTTGTCGTCCTTTAGGGAACCACGCTAAATTAAATTGGTGTCCTCGGACATGCAAAGAGGCTCGCTGCGCACTTCGTGCGGCGAGCCTCTTTGCGTCCTGCGGAATGTTTTGGGAGGTAGCCCAAACAGCCCCGGCTGGGTCCTGTGTAGTCACCCTTTAGGTGGAACTCTCCTAATTATTTGGATGAGTCGTTTACTTACTTGTGCTGTTACCGTCTTCCCGCTGTTGTTGGGGTATGCTTTGTTCGTATGTAAACGTATGACATGTTGATGGGGGAGGGTGCTATGGCTCGCGAGGGTGCTCGTTCTAAGGATACGGCTAAGCCTGGTATCAAGGAAGTTGCAGCGGTGGCGGGGGTTTCGCCTACTACGGTATCTCGCGTGCTTAATAATCGCGGCTATATTAGCCAAGAGACCCGCGATAAGGTCCATGCCGCGATGGAGCGCATCAACTATACGCCCAACGATATCGCCCGTGCCATGCTCAACGGTCGCCTGAATCTTATCGGTATGATCGTTCCCTTTGTGAGCAGCCCGTTCCATGCTCAGGTTGTGCAGGCGGTCGAGCGCACGTTAGCGGAAAACGGCTTTAAGATGTTGCTGTGCAACAGCGCCAATCGACCCGATCTTGAGCGTTCCTATATTGACATGCTCCGCCGCAATATGGTCGACGGTGTCATCGTCAACTCCCTCAATATCGGTGCCGAGGCATATGCCGAGATGGGCTTGAGCCTGGTTGGCATCGACTGCGATCTCGGCGAGGGCTCTGTCCAGATTGCAAGTGACAGCTATGGCATCGGCGAGCTCGCCACGCGCCGTCTGATTGATGACGGCTGCAGGCGTATCCTGTGCCTGCGCAGCAATAGCCGCATGCGCATGCCTGCCAATAAGCGTACCGATGCCTACCTCGATGTTGTTGAGCAGGCCGGTTTATCCGCGCTTGTCCGTGAGGTTGAGTTCGTTAAGCCCGACGACGAAAAGGGCGCGGTCGTTGCGAAGATCCTCGATGAGAACCCCGATATTGACGGCATCTTTGCGGGAGACGATACGATGGCGGCCATCTGTCTCAACGTGATGAAGCAGCGTGGCTTGAGCGCTCCAGACGATATTAAGGTCGTGGGCGCGGATGGTGCCCGCCGAACTATGACGTTTATGCCTGACTTAACAACCGTACGTCAAGATATCGATCGCATCGGAGAGCTCGCGGCGCAATCCATCATCGCTCTTATTAACGGCGATAATCCCGAATCGAATATCAAGCTCCCCGTTGAACTCATTGAGGGCAAAACCGCGTAGTTCATCCCGTGCGAAAAGAATTCCTCAAACGCCTCTGATGACCGTTCGCCGGCATATGTCAACCGTTTACCGACGACTGGAACTGCGAAAAGACGTATTGATATGAAAACGTTTGACATATGAAAACGATTGACATATCTTGCCATTGTACCGAGTTAGCATGTCGTGGAAAGGAAGTCTCGGATGCACAAGGTGTATTACCAGCCTGAGGGAATTTGGGTAGGCGACATCATGCCGTACGGCGAGGACGGCACGTTCTATCTCTATCATCAGCGTGACACGCGTAACCCCGAACCTTTCGGAGAGCCGTTTGGCTGGGCACTCGCTACGACCAAGGATTTCGTCAACTACAAGGACTTTGGCGAGAGCCTTGAGCGTGGCGGCGACGAGGAAGTCGACCAGTACATTTATGCCGGCACGGTGTTTAAGGTGGGCGACAAGTACCATGCGCTCTACACTGGTTGCAATCGCGATAAGGTCCGCGCACGTTTGATGAAGCAGGTTCTTCTTCACGCAACGAGCGACGACGCCGTCAAGTGGGAGAAGAACATCGCCGAGACGCTGCTTCCGCCCCAGGAGGGCTACGACGACCGCAACTGGCGCGATCCCTTTGTGCTTTGGGATGAGGAGAACGAAGAGTACATGCTCATCCTCGGCACACGTGTGGGCGAGGACAAGCGTCTGATGACCGGTCGTCTGGTCAAGTTCACCTCCAAGGACCTGACCAACTGGGAGTTCCAGGGCGACTGGTGGAACCCGGGCCTGTACACCATGTTCGAGATGCCTGATCTCTTTAAGATGGGCGACTGGTGGTACCTCGTCTTTTCCGAGTACAGCGACGGCAACAAGACCCGTTACCGCATGTCCAAGTCCATCAACGGTCCTTGGATCACTCCTGCGGACGATTCCTTCGATGGCCGCGCGTACTATGCTGCACGTACCGCATTTGACGGCGAGCGCCGCGTTCTCTTTGGTTGGGTTCCTACGCGCGACGAGGGCGGCGACCCCAGCTCTTACCTGTGGGGTGGCACTTTTATGCCTCTCGAGATCGTTCAGCGTGCCGACGGAACGCTCGGCACCAAGCTTCCCGACAGCATGCTTGGCGCCTTTGGCGAGGCTAAGGCAGTCGAGGCCTTTGAGCTTTCGTGCGAGTCGGGCAAGGTCGAGCAGGTGCTCGCCGCGGATGCCGGTTCTACCTATATGCTCGACGCCGACATCGAGCTCGCCGGTGACGCTGCCGGCTTCTCGGTGAAGCTTGCCGAGGACGCCGAGTCCGGTCTTGCCTATGAGTTCCGCGCCAACCTGCGTGAGGGCAAACTCGAGTTTACGGCGGCCCCCCAGTATCCGTGGTTCCAGGTCAACAACATGGGCCTCGAGCGTCCGTTGTTCTTTAAGGGCGAGGGCACTCACCATGTGCGTCTGGTCGTCGACGACGACATCGCGACCATCTTTGTCGATGATGTTGCGCTCAACGCTCGCTTCTGCAACAAGCAGGGCCAGGGTGTGGCGCTTACCGTCACCGACGGTGCGCTCAAGTGCGCAAACGCAACGATCGCGTCTCTGTAGCGGCAACGAACCGTTTTATGATTTAGAAAAGGAATGGAGAGGAACATGGACTACAAGGCAGTGTCCCAGCAAGTCGTCGACAACGTCGGCGGACTGGAGAACATCGAGGGCGCCACGCATTGCGTGACCCGTCTGCGTCTGGTGCTCAAGGATACGAGCAAATACAACAAGGCCGAGCTCGAGAACATCGATGGCGTCAAGGGCGTGCTGTACAACAGCGGCCAGCTCATGATCATCTTCGGTACCGGTACCGTCAACAAGGTTTACGATGAGTTTATGGCTCTGACGGGCGTTAAGGAGATCAGTGCTTCCGAGGTCAAGGGCGCCGAGGCGGACAAGAAGGGCAAGTTCTTCTCGGTCCTCAAGGTATTCTCGGATATCTTTATCCCCATCATTCCTGCCTTCGTCGGCGCTGCAATCATCATCGGCCTTAAGTCGCTGATCGTTGCCAACGGCCTCTTTGGCATGGAAGGCAGCCTCGCCGATCACAGCGAGTTCCTCAAGAACCTCGCAAGCTTCTTTGCCATTATCGCCACCACGTTCGACTACCTGCCTGTCCTGGTTATGTACAGCGCGGTCAAGCGTTTTGGCGGTAACCCGATCCTGGGCATCCTCGTCGGTATCGTCATGGTTCACCCGAGCCTTATGAACCGCAACACGTTCGTTATGGACCCGACGGGTGCTGAGTACTGGAACTTTGGTCCGCTATCCATTCCCATGGTTGCTTTCCAGGGCGGCGTGTTCCCTGCAATCCTGACTGCCTGGTTTATGGCCAAGGTCGAAAAGATTGCCCAGAAGTACATCCCCGAGGTCGTTTCGTTCGTCTTTGTCCCGACCGTTACCCTGATTCTTGCTAACGTCGCCCTGTTCACCGTGTTCGGCCCGCTCGGCAACCTGATCGGCGACGTCCTCGGCGGCGTAATCGATATCCTGTACAACAGGATGGGCGTCTTTGGTGCCTTTGTCTTCGCCGCGTTCCTGCAGCCGCTCGTCGTTACCGGTACGCATCAGTTCATCCAGGGTATCGAGGCAAACCTTGTTGCCACGACTGGCTTCAACTACATCCAGGCCATCTGGTCGGTTTCCATCATCGCCCAGGGCGGCGGCGCCATCGGTATGTACCTCATTCACAAGAAGCACTCCAAAGAGCGCAACATCTGCATGTCGTCCTTTATCCCGACGCTGGTCGGAATCTCCGAGCCCGCTATCTTTGCTGCAAACATGCGCTATTCTGTCATTCCGTTCATCTGCGCATGCATCGGTGCAGGCTGCGGCGGTGCCTTCGTCAAGCTCTTTGAGGTGCGCGCTATCGGTCAGGGTCTGACCGGCGTGCTTGGCCTGCTCATCGTCACGCCCGAGACCCTCGTGTGGTATGTGGCTGGCAATCTCATCGCCTTTATCGTGCCGATCGTCTTGATCTTTGCCTACAACAAGGCAAGGGGCGTGCCGACCACCGATGAAGAGGGCGCTGGCGCTGGCTTCGATGTCAGCTTCTAGTTGAGCCATTCAGTGCAATGTGCGGATAAGTCCATTTGAGGAAGGGCGTTCGACTCGTGTGAGTCGAGCGTCCTTCCCCATAGACGAGAAAGTCAACGGCGATGTTAAATCAAAAAAACAAGGTGACACGCGCGGACTATGAGCAGTGGCGTGCCGGACAGGATGAGACGGCGGCTCGCATCGCGTCCGACCCCGATAGGCTTCTGTTCCATGTGGAGCCTGAGCTTGGCTGGCTCAACGACCCCAACGGTTTGGTTCAGATTGGTGATACGTATCACATCTATCATCAATACGATCCTTTCGATGCTGCGCATGGCGGTCCAGTGCTTTGGAACCATCTGACGACAAAGGATTTTGTGACGTACGAGAATCACGGCCCCGTGCTGTTCCCCGATTCCGATTTGGATTCGAGCGGAGCGTATTCTGGTTCTGCCTTTGTACGTGATGGCAAGATTCACTACTTCTATACCGGCAACGTCAAGCATTTTGACCGCGATGATTACGACTACGTGTTGACGGGCCGTGAGCAAAACCAGATTCATATGGTTGCCGAGAATCCCGACGAATTGGGCGAGAAGCGCATGGCTGTTGGACCAGTCGATTACCCCGACGATATCGGTACGCACGTGCGCGACCCCAAGATCCTTGAGCACGATGGTATCTACTACATGGTTCTGGGCGCTCGTACGAAAGACGACCGTGGCTGCGTGCTTGTCTATACTTCGCGTGATTTAGGGGTCTGGAGCTATGCGACGCGCATTGAGCTGGACGAGAACTTTGGCTTTATGTGGGAGTGCCCCGATCTGTTTGAGCTCGATGGCGAGCTTATTCTCGTTTGCTGTCCGCAGGGTGTGCCTGCCGATGGTTGGCGTTACCGCAATCCGCATCAGTGCGTGTGGTTCCCTATCGAGGCCGATTGGGAGGCGCCGAGCTTTAAAATCGTCGGGCAGGGCATGCCCCCGATGGTCGATGCCGGTTTTGATTTCTATGCTCCGCAGTCCTTTGAGGATGCTGCAGGCCGGCGTTTGATGATCGGATGGTCGGGTTGCCCCGATGCGACGGCAGAAAACCCGACGGTGGCGCGCGGGTGGCAGTGCGCGTTGACGGTGCCGCGAGAGCTGAGCATGCGCGATGGCAAGCTCTGCCAGCAACCGGCGCACGAGATTGAGAGGATGCGCGGCGACTGCGTTCGCGCGACAGGCGGTGAAACCGTTGAGGAGCCGGGCCGCCTGTTTGATCTTGTGGTTTCCTGTGAGGGCGCCCAGGTGATCGAGCTCGAAATCCGCAAGGGTGTCTTTGTGCGCTATGCAGACGGGATGCTTACCCTCGACATGGGTGACGAAGGCTATGGGCGCGACCAGAGGTCGATCGAGCTCAGCGAGCTTCGCGACCTGCGCGTGCTTTCGGACACTACGATGGTCGAGATTTTTGCAAATGGCGGCGAGGCGGCACTTACGAGCCGTACCTATTCGCCGGCGGTTCCGGCGATGGAGCTGCACGCCGAGGGTGCGGCATCGATGAATTTCTACCGCCTCGTGCATTAACCGTGCATGGGGCACGATTGGATTTGCTGGACGGAATGTGTCGCAGTTGTCGCGGCCAACTACCGCTTACCGCATATAGCGACCGTTTGCGGAATAAGTAACCCTCCTTAATAAACCGTGTGGAATCCTAGATAAGCACTGAGTTTTCCAGGGAGACGCTGTCCTTTGTTGTGTGCAAGGGGCGGCGTCTCTTTGGCGCTTGGACGCCGTTGTGCAACAGTGCGGCGGCGCGTGTCATGTATTGAAAAACCAACGTAGAGATGGGTCGTGATAATAATGGGCAAGTACGTAATCGTGGTTGAGTCTGGGTCGGATGTGACGCCGGAGCTCTGCGAACGCTACGGTATCGTGCGCGTGCCTATGCATGTCACGATTGGTGACGAGACCGTCGAGGACGGCTCGATCGATCCGCTCGAGATTTATTCGCGCTGCAACGAGTTTGGCGTAATGCCCAAGACCAGTGGCTGTGCGCCTGCGGATTTTGCTCACGTGTACGACCGCATTCACGCTGAGCAGCCTGACGCGACCATTTTGCATCTCGCGTATTCCGAGGCCACGACCTGCTCGCATCAGTCCTCCAAGATTGCGGCTAAGGGCCGCGACTACGTGTTCTCCATGGACACGCGTTTTGTCTCGGTGGGTCAGTCGCTCGTTGTCGTCGAGACCGCCAAATACATCGAGGCTCACCCCGATGCCACCGTCGACGAGATCTTTGCTTTTACGAATTCCGTCATGGACCGTGTGCTGCTGGGCTTTGTTCCTACCGACCTAGCCTTCCTTAAGGCAGGCGGTCGTCTGTCCAACGTGGCATTCCTTGGCGCCCACCTGCTCAAGATTAAGCCCTGCATTGAGGTAACGGGCGGTAAGTTTGTGGCGACCAAGAAGTTCCGCGGCTCTATGCTCAAGTGCGCCCGTGCCTTTATTGACCACATGGTTGCGAAGGGCGAGATTGACTACTCGCACATTGGCCTGGCGTATTCGGTAGGCCTTTCCCAGGAGCTGCGCGACGACATGGAAGTCTATGCGCACGACCTGGGCTTTAAGGACATTACCTGGACTCAGGTCGGCGGCGTCATCTCGAGCCATTGCGGCCCGACCGCCTTCGGCGCGGTGCTCACGCTCAAGGCGTAAGGCCTGGCGTCTATCGATTTCTATTGCCTCGGCGGCGGGCGGGTTGCGACAACCTACCCGCCGCTCTTGCGTGGGGTCAAATAGAACAACCCAATTGACCGCTAAACCGTTTCGCCATCATGCATATGGGCTAGAATGACTCTGGCATTTATGTAGCTAAAACCAATGAGAGGCAAGGTAGCGGGAATGGCTGAGATGACGCTCGAGGGTGTGGACGCTCGTCCCGAGGACTCTGCGTTTGCCCTGGGCCGCGTGCATTCGATTGAGACGATGGGAACGGTCGATGGACCCGGCATCCGCTTTGTGGTGTTTGTTCAGGGCTGCCCCATGCGCTGTGCGTATTGCCACAACCCTGATACCTGGTCGGTTAACGGTGGCACGATGGTGACCGTCGAGCACCTGATGGACGAGTTCCAGAGCAACCATGAGTTTTACCGCAGCGGTGGTATTACGGTATCCGGCGGCGAGCCGCTCCTACAGCCTGAGTTTTTGGCCGACCTGTTCCGCGCCATGCACAATAACCCCGACGGTCGTGTGCATACCTGCTTGGATAGCTGCGGCTATGCGTTCGATCCCGCGCATCCCGAGAAGTTCGATGCCGTACTCAACGAGACCGATATGGTGCTGCTCGACATTAAACACGCCGATCCTGGCGAGCATAAAAAGCTGACCGGTTGCGATCCCGCACGCATTCTGGCGTTTGGTGATGAGCTTGCGCGCCGCAAGATTAAGGTCGTTATCCGTCACGTGGTGGTGCCGGGCATTACCGATACGGTTGAGGAGTGCGAGAAGCTCGGTCGTCTGATCGCTCCATGGCACAACGTGGTGGGCCTGGAAATGCTGCCGTATCACACGATGGGCGTTGTCAAGTATGAGCAGCTGGGCATTCCCTATAAGCTCGAGGGCGTTCCACAGATGGATACCGCGCGCATGCCCGAGCTGCGCAACGCTGTCATGACGGGCATGAAAAAGCGCCGCGCGGAACTCAAAAACGCCATCGGCTAGCGAGCCATTTTCGCCCCCAAGGGCACTCATTTGGGACAGACTTAAATGAGTGCCCCCGGGCACCTAGTTGATTGCTAAAGAGCCCCGTCAAGTTGCGGTGGAATAGTTCTTGTTTTTCGGCTTATGCCGCCCAAACAGGAACTATTCCACCGCAACACTGCGTTTTGGGCGGAGATGCGCAACAGAATCGTGCCATTTGGATAAATACGCTTGTGGTTTCTTTAAAGACGCCTTAAACGCCGCTGAATATCTTTGGAAAGAAATGCCTGCTCGGTATTATGCTGCTCGTATATAAAACGGTAGCAATCAGGAGACCACGTGCGAAATAACGCATCGCGGGACGAGTATGTGCCGCAGCATAGCAGCAGATATGAGACGAAGGGCACGTCTTCGCGTGGCCTCGCTGACGCTCGCATCCGCGTGACGAAGATTGCTGCCATTGGGATGCTAACGTTGGCGGTTATTATCCTCGGAATTACCGCCAAAACCTACGCGTCGGAGCGAATGGCACACTCAGATGCGTCAACGGTGCAGACGCAAAACAAAAAGGTCTCTGAATCTAAAGCCACCGCAAGTCAAACCCTGTCGACAGCGAGCCTCAAGACGAGGCTTTCGAAGGCGGACTTTAACGATATTCCCTCAGGCGATACCGTGCAGACCTTCTCACTGGTTGATGACCAGATCCCCGCCCTGGAGGATGAGAGCCTCGCCGCGCTCCAAGATGCCCTGAGTCAGGCGCAGGAGCTGGGCGATGTGGGCGTGGTGTTTTACGATCTGACGAGCGGCAAGGGCGTGACGTATGACGCGGACGCCGAGGTGTACGGTGCGAGCAGTTATAAGGCACTCTATGCGTTGTACATCTGCGAATCCCTGGTCGAGACGGGCCAGGTCTCACTCGATGATTCCCTTGGCACCTATGGTGGCTACAACATGGGCTGGCAGACGGTGCGCGACCTGATCGAGGCCGCGGTCGTTAATTCGGACAACGATTCGTTTATTGCGTTACGCGCGGCGTTTGACCGTGTCGGTTACGAGGATTGGATTGTCAGTCTTGGCGTCGATTACGATACCGCACTCGATCCGATGAGTGATTTTCCCACCTATTGCCCGCGAACCTCGGCCAAGTTGTGGCGCGAGATGAGCGAGTATCTGAGCTGTGGCAGTGAGACCTCCCAGTGGTTATCTGAATTGCTGTCATCAACATCGCGCTCATTTATCCGTGACGGCATTGCGGACGACCAAGCCTTGGTGCGCAACAAGGCAGGCTGGATTAGCGAGGATGGTTGCTATTCGACATGCGATGCGGGCCTTATCGACATCGATGGCCGTACCTATGTCATGAGCATCATGACATCGATGCCGTGGAGCGACCGCTCGAGCGAGGTTACGGCTGCGATTGCAAAGGCTCTGTTTGATACGCGAGCTGCGCTGGCCTAGCGTGTTCGTTTGACGAGGTCAAACAAAATGCTGGTACCATACCGTGGTTGAGAATCTCGTATAGGTTTGGGGAATGGCATGGCTACCATCGCGATTATCGGTGCACTCGAAAAAGAGATCATGCAGATTAAGGAAGAGCTGAGCGACGTTTGCGAGGCACAGGAGGCAGGCTTGACCGTTGTGAGCGGTGAGTTCGACGGCCTGACGCTTGTCGCCACAACGGCGGGCATGGGCACGGTGAATGCCGCTGCCGCAACACAGCACCTCATTAGCAAGTATGCTCCGCAGGCAGTTGTGCTTTCGGGTATCGCGGGCGGTTTGAACCCCAAGCTCCATATCGACGACGTAGTCATCGGCAAACGCCTGCGCTATCTGGATACCGATACCGCGCTTATCGCCGAGTCTGCACCGGGGCTCGAGGAATTTGGCTCGACGCCTGCGCTGGTCGATATTGCTGCCGATGTGCTTGCTGAGCGTGGCTTTGTCAACGCTTCGACAAATGCAGCCGCTTCGAACGAGGGAGCCAAACAATTCCTGGTCGGCACGATTGCCACGGGTAACCGCTTTGTGACGGGCGCCGCCATGCGCAACGACGCTATCGAGGCGACGCATGCCGATTGTGTTGGCATGGAGGGCGCGGCAATTGCCCATGTCGCAACCAAAAATGGTGTCGATTGCCTGGTGCTGCGCGCTATCAGCGATAATTGTGACGAGGCGTACGATGTGATTTGCGACCGCGAGTTCGATCTGTTCGAGTATGCTCGTACCGCGAGTGGCATTACGCTCGATATCGTTCGCCGTATCGCTGCTATCTATTAGCGCGCTCTTTTGTAAGAACCTACGACCAAGGAGTGTCCATGGCCGATTCCATTAACTACCAGCTTGCCAAGTTCGTCGCCAGCTATGGCAAGGTTTCGCAGATTCCCGAGTCCACCTGCCCCGAGGTGAGCTTCGTCGGCCGCTCCAACGTGGGCAAGTCGTCGATCATGAACAAGCTTTTTGGCCGCAAGAACCTCGTCAAGGTTTCGAGCACACCGGGCAAGACGAGCAATATCAACTTCTTTGAGGCTGACGACGTGCACTTCGTCGACCTGCCGGGCTATGGTTTCGCCCGTCGTTCCAAGGCCGAGCGTGACCGCTGGGCAGAACTTATCGGCGACTTCTTCGACTCGGAGCGCAGCTTTAACCTGGTCGTGTCGCTGGTGGATATTCGTCACGACCCGAGTAAGCTCGACCATGACATGATCGACTACCTACAGGGCAACGAGTTCAACTTTATCGTTTGCCTCACCAAGGCCGACAAGCTCAGCCGCACCCAGCAAGCCCGCCAGGCAGCAGCCATCAAAAAGCAACTCAACGTCCCGGCCGAGAACGTGATCATTACGAGCTCCCAGACCGGTACCGGCATCGACGAACTTAAAAAGCGCATCGCCGAAGCCTGCCTCTAATCGGGCTGCAACCCCTCAAAAGCTCTCATCTATATCACCTCAGTGATAGTTATTGGTAAACTATCACTGAGGTGATATTTTTTTGGAGGTCGATATGGAGCTTTGGCACGGGTCGGAGGTTGTTGTCGAACGTCCGTCGTTGGATAAATGCAGACAATTCAATGACTATGGGCGCGGGTTTTATTGCACGCCACATGAGGAAATGGCGATGGAATGGGCATGCCGGACCGAGTCTGATGGCGTTGCCAATCGATATGAGCTTGATTTAGATGGCCTTTCGGTCTTGGATTTGGAGTCTGGGGAGTTTTCAATCCTCAATTGGCTTGCAATTCTGGCGAACAACAGAGAGTTCAATGTTTCGACGCCAGTAGCACGCGAGGGGCTTCGCTATCTACTTGATAACTGTTTAATTGATACATCTCCTTATGACGTTATTCGAGGCTATCGTGCAGACGATTCCTATTTCTCGTTTGCAAGACAGTTTGTCAACGGCATGATTTCGCTCAGGCAATTGCAGCGCATTATGTTTTTGGGGGATTTGGGCATTCAATATGCGCTTATGAGTGAGCGTGCGTTCTCGGCGATTAGGTTCCGCGATTGGAAGCAGGCTTCGGGGCCTGAGTATTATCCCAAGCGTTTTGAGCGAGAGCAGAATGCTCGACGCAAATATTTGGATACGGTCAATGGGTTCGATTCCGAAGGTATCGACATTAGGGATTTAATGGCAGGGAGGGTTGATTTAAATGATCCAAGAGTTAACAGATCGTGGGCCGAGTAGGACATATCCCGTCTACTACCTCGAGGATGCAATGAACAACCTCGGCGACTGCTTCGACTATGCCGTGAACGACTATGGAGCGGAAGGGTCCGAGGTCGCTGAACTCTTTTGCCTGAGCGGCGTAGCCCGTGAGTTTGAGCGTGGCAACGCATGGGTCGTATCGGGAAAATCGGGCGTTGAGCTATTCGCGCTTATCGCCGAAAGGTCGGGCTACCAATCAAGGCCGATGCCAAATCGAACCTACCGATTCGAAAAGACACCGGAATATTGGACAGGCTGGATATTGGCATACCTTCAGTGGCGCCTAGGAGAGTCTTTCGAAGACCTGCTGCATGTCGTTCCGTTTGACGCACTGCGCAGTCTGTACTATCCCTGGCACGAAGCCTCGGAGGAACGCGTGGCTCGCCTCGTCTGCGATATGGCGAAAAAAGCGTTCAGGCAAACCAAACTTGCGTTAGCAAGAAAGAAGCTTAAGAAAACCCAACAAGACCTAGCATATGAATCGGGTGTGTCACTCCGCTCAATCCAAATGTACGAGCAGCGCCAGAGAAACATCAATGAAGCTTCGGTAACAAGCGTAAGAGCCATAGCAAAAGCCCTCCACTGCAACATCGAAGATCTCCTAGAGCCAGTCTTCGAATACAAAGAAACCAGTGCAGCCTAAACCAAACAAATCACCAAAGCTCATCTAAAGAATATGCTCCACACCAGCAAGAGCCCCTATCAATAAAAGGCCATAATTTCAGCCCGGCGCCCCTTCAAAGCGTGGGTCCCTGTAGACATCCTCAGCAAGGTGGGCGCAGGGACGGTCGGGATGTTCCCTCAAAATAATTCCGCAGCGCGAAGGCCCCTTGTCCGTCGCTCCGCAGGAGCAGGACAAGGGGCCTTCATGCGCGAGGACGATTTTGAGGGAACATCCCGACCGTCCCGGACAGGTATATGAGGAGGATGTCTACAGGTACTCGATTTGAGCGCCTTCCGTGTCGCACGTCAGAATATGCGTGTCACACTTGGGGAACTGCTCGCGCAGCTTGACCTGCAGGAACTTTGCCACGATGGTGTCGTCAGTCACAGCCATAAGGGTCGAGCCCGAACCGCTGATCCAGATGGTTTTGGCGCCGCCGTTAAGGCAGGTGTCGCGCACAGCGTTGTAGTCGGGAATCAGACGGCGACGATAGGGTTCCTGAATGCGGTCGTCATTGGCGGCGGCAATCAGGTCGAGGTTGCCGGACTCAAGACCGCGCGTCATGCCGGCGATACGGCCCATCTGCCATACGGCGGTGGAGAGCGGAACTTCCTGCGGCACGACCTTGCGCGCCTCGCTCGTATGTACCTCGTAGGGCGGAATCACGGTAATAAAACGCAAGCGATCGCTCACCTCGTAGCGCAGGCACTGGGGGAGCGAATCGGTCGGCGTAAAGGAGCAGACGGCGCCGCCCAGGATGGCGGGGGCGACGTTATCGGGATGGCCCTCGACCTCGGTGGCAATGCGGACGAGCTCGGCACGGTCGACGGTGTGGCCCGTCAGCGCGGCGGCCGCCATAATGCCGGCGACGACGCAGGTGGAGCTGGAACCCAGGCCGCGGGCGACGGGCACGTCGGTCTGAATGTCGATGGCAACGGGAAAAGCCGGCTCGCCCCACGCGGCCAGTGCATCCACAAAGCTCACGTAGACCAGGTTATTCTCGTTTTGGAACTCCTCGGGGCAGCCCGTGATGGTGAGCTTGTCGGCGCGCTCGAAGGTGAAGTGCGAGTAGAGGCTGACGGCCATGCCGAGGGTGTCGTAGCCGATGCCCAAGTTGGCGCTTGTTGCTGGGACGGTGATCTTGATCATGTGAGTCCTCCTGGCGTGCCTGGCTGTTTAGTTCGCTGCTCGGGCAGTCCTGCGCAAGACGGAAAGCACATTAAGTGCTTTCCTTTGCGTGCGGAACTCGCGACGAACTAAACAGCCAGGCACGCTGTGCGCGTTCGTCATCATCCCGGTGGGTATCTGATAAAAGAAGGTGCGCCGGCTTTCGCCGGCGCCTTATAAGGGGTTTAGTTGGTAGCCATCTTTTTTGCAGCCTGCTCTACGTAGTTGGCCATGTCGGCTACGTCGCAGACGTCTTCGAAGCGGACGGGCTTGGACTCGAGCTCGGCGAGCTGTGCCGGGGCGACCGTATTGGTGGCCTGCTCGAGCACGCGCATGGCCTCAAAGTCGTCCTCGGGAACGTCGAGCCCCAGGGCGTCGCAGCAGGCGCGCGGGAACTTGTAGGGGCTGGCGGTCGAAAGCAGCACGCGGGCCTTGGCGCCCTCGGCGGGGGCGACCTTTTCGAAGACGTGATAGCCGCAAGCGGTGTGCGGGTCGATCACGTAGCCGTTCGCGTCCCAGCAGCCCTTGATGGCAGTGCGGACCTCGTCCTCGCTGGCCCAACCACAGCCAAAGACGCTCTGAATCTTTGCCAGCAGGTCGGCGGGAACCTCGTAGCGACCAGTCTGTGCCAGCTGCTCCATAAGGCCGGCAACGAGCTCACAGTCGCCATCGGACAGGAAGTACAGCATGCGCTCCAGGTTAGAGCTGATGAGGATGTCCATCGACGGCGAGATGGTCGTGAAGAACGGACGGTTGCGGTCGTAGACGCCGGTGGTCAGGAAGTCAGCCAGAACGTTGTTCTTGTCGCTCGCGACGATGAGCTTGGCGACGGGCAGACCCATGCGCTTGGCATAGTAGCCGGCCAGGATGTCGCCAAAGTTGCCAGTCGGTACGCAGAACTCCACGGCGTCGCCAGCCTCGATGGCGCAGGCGCGCAGCAGCTGCGCATAGGCGGCAAAGTAGTAGACGACCTGCGGCACCAGACGGCCGACGTTGATGGAGTTGGCGCTCGAAAGCACGGTGCCAGCGGCCTCCAGACGCTCGGCAAGCTCCTTATCGGCAAAGATGCGCTTGACGGCACTCTGGGCGTCGTCGAAGTTGCCGCGGATGCCGCAGACGGCGACGTTGTCGCCCTCCTGTGTGGACATCTGCAGATTCTGCACGCGGCTGACTTTGCCTTCGGGATAAAAGACGGTGATGCCCGTGCCCGGGGCGTCGGCAAAGCCGGCGAGTGCTGCCTTGCCCGTGTCGCCCGACGTGGCGGTGACGATCATGATGCGCTCGGCGCCGCCGTCCTTGGCAGAAGTGCGGGCCATGAGGCGGGGGAGCATCTGCAGAGCGACGTCCTTAAAGGCGCTTGTGGGACCGCCAAAGAGCTCGATCACATAGGTTTGAGGGGCGTCGGCGCCCGGTGCTGCATCAAGTTTGACGAGTGGTGTGACCTCTTCGCTCGCGAACGTGCCGCGGTAAGCCTCATTCACGCAGGCCGAAATTTCTTCGGCCGTGTAATCGTTCAGTAACATTCCCAACACATTTTGAGCGATTTCAAAGTACGATTTATCGGCAAGCGAGCTGATATCGACCTGCTGGGTGCCAAGCTCGTCCGAGACAAACAAACCCCCGTCGGGAGCGATGCCGGTGCGGATTGCCACCTTACTTGAGCATGATAAAGTGCGTCCTCGTGTACTATGATAAGTTCCCATATAACAGTGCTCCTCGGATACCTTGGTCCCAATCGGTGAACCCATGGTATCAGAGCGCGCAAAACAGGTTTGCAGAGGCTTTTAGAAAGGTAACCTCCACGCCATGATAAAAATTGCCAAGTTTGGCGGCTCGTCGGTCGCCGACGCTGAACACTTCAAGAAGATCAAGGCCATCGTCGATGCCGACCCTGCCCGCCGTTTTGTGGTGGTTTCTGCCTGCGGTCGTCGCTTTAAGGGCGACACCAAGGTGACCGACCTGCTCTACCTGGTTAACGCGCACGTTAAGTATCACGTGTCGTGTGAGGAGCTGCTCGAGGACATTGGTCAGCGCTATTTTGATATCGCTGACGAGTTGGAGCTCACCTATCCCATCCGTGAGGAGTTTGCGGCCTTTGCCGAGCGCGCCCGCTCGGGCGGCTACTCCACCGAGGAGCTCGTGAGCCGCGGCGAGTACTTCACCGCTCGCCTGATGGCCGAATACCTGGGTCTGCCGTTCCTGGACGCTGCGACGGTTGTGGCATTCCATCACGACGGTACGCTCAGCATGAACCGCACCTCCGAGCTGGTGCAGGAGTACGGTCAGCAGGGCGGCTTTGTTATGCCCGGTTTCTACGGCGCGACGCGTGAGGGCCAGATCAAGCTGCTCGATCGTGGCGGCGGCGATATCTCGGGCTCGATCTTGGCTAAGTGCCTGGGCGCCGACCTTTACGAGAACTGGACTGACGTCTCGGGCTTCTATTCTGCCGATCCGCGTATTGTTCCCGAGGCTCAGCCCATTGCGCGCGTTACCTACGAGGAGCTGCGCGAGCTTTCGTACATGGGCGCAAGTGTCCTGCACGAGGAGGCCGTGTTCCCCGTGCGCGAGGCAGGCATTCCGCTGGTCATCAAGAACACCAATGCACCGCAGGACCCCGGCACTATCATTAGCGAGACGGCTGATGAGGGCGAGGCGGAGCCCATCATTACCGGCGTGACCGGCAAGCGCGGCTTTGTCGCCATCAACGTGGCCCGCGACCGCACCAAGCCCCGCGTTGGCTTTATGCGCCGTGCGCTTTCGGTCTTCGAGCGCTATGACGTTTCCGTCGAGCATATGCCCACCGGCGTCGACCGCTTTGGCGCCGTGGTGCAGGAGCAGGATGTGCACGATTCGCTGTACTCACTCGTGGGCGACATCCAGCAGGAGGTCGAGCCGCTCGAGATCGAGGTTGTCGAGGGCTTGGCGCTCATCGCGACCGTCGGCCGTAACCTGCGCGGCCGTGCGGGTATCTCGGGGCATCTGTTTGGCATGCTTGGCCAGGCTGGCGTGAGTGTGCGTATGATTTCGCAGAGCTGCGACGAGATCAACATCATTATCGGTGTTGAGGAGAAGGACTTCGACCTAGCGATTCGGACCATTTACCGTGCCTTCTCCGATAAAAACGGCATTGTGAAGGTCTCCGACCTGGAGGCTCCCGCGCCGGTCGATCCCGCTCTGGCTGCGCTCAAAAAGTAGCGACTGCTCGGTAGATTTTGGGGTCATGTCTCAAAAATCTACGGCGGGGCGTTTCGTTTCGGTTTCGTTTCGACGGGGCGGGTTTCGTGCCCGCCCCGTTCTTGTATACACTGGCAACAATAATCGGCCTGCTCGGTGTGCGGGCAAAAGCCATAACCATTTAAAGGGGGAAGCATGAAACAGTACACGGTTGCTATTTTGGGCGCGACGGGAGCCGTGGGCACCCAGATGCTCGAGTGCCTCAACGAGCAGGAGTTCCCGGTTGGCAAGCTCAAGCTGCTGGCGAGCGCGCGTTCTGCGGGCAAGACCGTCGAGTTCCGCGGCGAGCAGATCGTGATCGAAGAGGCTTGTCCCGAGGCCTTTGAGGGCTGTGACATCGTGCTTGGCGCCGCCGGCGACGACATCGCGAAGGAGCTGCTGCCCGAGGCCGTTAAGCGCGGCGCCGTCGTGGTCGACAACAGCCATGCCTTCCGCATGGATCCCGAGGTGCCGCTGGTTGTGCCCGAGATCAATGCCGACGACATCAAGTGGCATCACGGCCTTATCGCCAACCCCAACTGCGCGACCATTATCGGCCTGGTTCCCACGTGGCCGCTGCATCAGCTCGCTGGCGTGAAGCGCATGATCGTCTCGACGTATCAGGCGGCTTCGGGCGCCGGCGCTCCCGGTATGGCCGAGCTCGAGGCTCAGCTGGCCGCCCTGGGTCGTGGCGAGGAGATTCCCGAGCCGCGCGCATTTGCCGCCCAGCTCGCGAGCAACCTGATTCCGCAGATCGGCGGTGTCAAGGAGGAGGGCTTTACCTCCGAGGAGATGAAGTTGCAAAACGAGGGCCGCAAGATCATGCATCTGCCCGAGCTGCGCGTGAACTGCACCTGTGTGCGCGTGCCCGTGCTGCGCTCGCACTCCGAGAGCATTACGCTCGAGTTCGAGCGTGACATTACGGTGGAAGAGGCCCGTGCTGCGCTGGCTGCCGCTCCCGGCGTCAAGCTGGTTGACGATATGGCCGCCGAGGATGCACACGACCGCTTCCCCATGCCGATGGATACCTCCGACCAGGACCTGATCTGGGCCGGCCGCGTGCGTCGCGACATCTCGAACCCCGAGGCCGCGCGCGGTATCACCTTCTGGTGCTGCGGCGACCAAATCCGTAAGGGCGCGGCAACCAACGCCGTCCAGATCGCTAAGCTGCTCTGCGAGTAGTGTGACCTGTCCGGCGGGGGCCGGGCTTAGTTTTCAGAACGTCCTCGACCATGTGTGGCGCCTTGTCCTGCTCCTTCGGAGCCGCGGACAAGGCGCCACACTGGTCTGCGGAGTGTTCTGAAAACTAAGCCCGGCCCCCGCCTGCGGTGACTTGGCTGCGCGCGGCCTGCGATGGGGTCGTTGTTGATTGGGGCCGCTGGGCTGATGGGGGGGCACGTGGCTGTTGCGGGCCCTAGTCCCGGCGGCGGCTCCGGCGCTTCGCGCCTGCCGCCTTGGAGGACTGTGGGGCGCCGCCGGCAGCTGCGGCGCGCTGCGCCTGCTGCCTGGGGTGACTTTGGGGTTGGGGGGAATCGGGGTCTAATACTTTCCCGAGAAGTGAACGACCTTATTTGGACCCCCGAAGCATTGGCATATTTTGACCGCTATTTCTTGCGGTTTTGCTACGCGAATCCTGCGGTTTTTTGGTCTAAAGGCATGGATGCTCCGGGGCCTCGTTTTTACTCGTTCACTTCTCGGGAAAGTATTAGAGCTCAGCTGGCGGAGGTGCCGCTCTGGCGTCGATGCCCCGCGTCTTCTTCGCTTGATTGGGGAAAACAGCCTCGCTTAAGTAATTGCGAGCCCGCCCAGACGTATCTGCGGGAGTTGTCTGCACAATTCGCGGTATTATGTTGCGGAGTTTTGAAAGGAGCCGCTGGTGGTCACGACGACGTTTGCCTCGCCGTTGGGCGAAATCTTGCTTGCCGCTGATGGCCGCGGTCTGACGGGGCTTTGGTTTGAGGGACAGGAGCACTTTGGCTCCACGCTTCTCCGTGAAGACTCCGAACATGTTGAAGGCGCCGACGCGGTTTCCGGTATTGGTGGCATGTCGTCGGTGAGTCCGGCAAATGGTACGGCCTCTTCGGTGCTTGAGCGTTCCTGGGCTTGGCTGAATGCTTATTTTGCAGGGCAGGAACCTCGGTTTACCCCGCCGTTGCATATGATTGGTACGGCGTTTCAGCGCGAGGTTTGGTTTGAGCTGCTTTCTATTCCGCGCGGCGAGGTCGCCACGTATGGCGAGATCGCCCAGCGTGTTGCCGCCCGACATCGTGTGCCGGGAAATGAGGTGCCCGTTGTATCTCCCCGTGCTGTGGGGGCTGCGGTCGCGCGTAATCCCATTTCGATTATCGTGCCGTGCCATCGCGTGGTGGCGGCCGACGGATCGCTCAACGGATATGCCGGCGGGCTTGACCGCAAGGAATGGCTGCTCCGGCTTGAGGGCGCGTACGAGGAGTAACGCCAGGGCACTTTGCATGGCCAAGACGCCGTGAAAGAACGGGACGCGCTTTCCGAATGGCGTTCCAAGCGGAAACCGTGTCCCGGAATACAGCCTCAGAGTGGGACGCCGTTTCCGGTTGAGACCACTTGCTTTGGACATCGATCTACGCCCGCTCTTGCAGGGCGTAGATCGACTTATCCATGTTGAACAGGTAGGCGACGACGCAGACAATAAAGGACATCGGCAGGTTACCAAAGCCGAAGACTTCGCAGCCAATAAGGATGGGTGCGAGCAGAATCGCTGACAGCATAAGCCCCATAACGGCGATGCGCACATAGGGGTTGGGGGCAGCCGCGCCGCAAGGGTCTTGGCGTGGGCAAGGCACCAGGCAAAGGCGCCGCCTACCATACCAAACGCGATGCCCAGCACCACAAGCCGTCCAAGACCGGGGAGGTCAAGCGCGCATGAGGCGGCAACGTCAAAACACAAGCGTTAACTGCGCGCCCTGCTCAACGGGCTGCTCCTTGTGCTCGCTCAGAAGGACCATTCGGTCTTCGTATTGCTTTTCGGTCATTTCGATAACGGTGACCTCTCCAGCGCTTGGAAGATTCAGCTTAAGGCGAGCGATATGCGCCGCTGCGGATTCGCGAGTCACCAACAGGCGCGAATACACCGAAAACTGCTCCATATGGTATCCGTCGTTAATCAGAAACTTCCGAAAGTCGCTATACTGCCGACGCTCGGCTTTGCTTCCCGTTGGAAGATCGAACAGAACCAATAACCTCATAACCCTCATGGCTCCTCCCTATTCAACAGTTACCATCTCGAGCCCTTTTAGCTCGGGCAACAACAGCCTCTTAGGATCCTTTTCGAGAACGGCAGTTCTGAGTGAAGAGAGCGTTGTCTCTATGCACTGCTGACAGCCGCAACGTTTTCCGTCGATAGTCATGACGTGCTCAAACACGCGGGCGAGCAACGCTTTGTCGCGCTGGCCCAAAGGCTCTGCAACGCCGTAGCTCATAACAATTAGATCGACGAGAGGGCGGAACGGTTCAATAAGATCGTCGACGAGATTGAATGCGTTGTAAACGCTGTGATGGTGAAGCCCCTGGGATACGAGCCATCCACCGCCAACGGCTGCTCTTCCGATGCCTGCACGCAGGACGCTGTAACCATAATCGAGGGCGGAGCTCTGCATACTGTTGCGTCTTGTTCCATCGGTAATGAGGGCTTTAAAGTACGCGGAGGCAGCTGCGCCTTCTCGATTGTCTGTGTCGCCCGAAAGAACGGTTTTGGCATAAGAGGGGAGAGGGCCTGCAGACAACCCCATTTCTGTGAGAACCGCCGCTTGGTTGAGTATCTTTGCCTGAACGATTCGTTTCCAAAGCTGCTTTTTAAACGGAAGGCTCATGGCAAGCTGATCCTCGACGATGCGCGCATGGCGCGAATGGGCGCCCATGGGGAGCATAAGACCATTGGGCATATGATCGCGCCCGCAGATCATGACGCCTATTCCCGCATCGTTAAGCTGCGACATGCAGGCGACCGTCATCGTGGTTTGATGGGATTCGAGGATGACGACCCAAATGTCCTCGAGGGGAATGGTGGAGCTGCGGTCGTCCACGGTGATCATCAATAGGCCGTTCTTGATGCAGAGGTGGGCCTTGCTCTGGATAAGTATTGTCCGTTGGGCCATTTTGTCGACGACCTTCCCCGCATTAGCGCTACAATACAGCTAAGTCGAAAGCAGCTCACCTTGGGGAAGGGCGCGGCTCCAGACAAGGGGAGCCACTTAAGTGGCTTACCCGTAAAGTAACCCCCGTTCAATCTTCGGATTGGGCGGGGCGAACTTTTTTGGGCGAGTGTTAGCCAGTATTCCGTAAACGGTAGCTATGAATAGCATTTAGGCGGGTCCTTTTGAGCGTTTTTTCGCCTAAGGATTGATTCGGTTGTGAAGAAAAGTACATAAATCGCTGTGCCGAATACGGCTCTTTTCTTGCGTGAAGCGCGACGTGCCGACCCATTTTGTCTCGAAAAAAATGAATCGCAGATGTAGATCTGAGGTCGAACCAGTCTTCTTTTTTTTGAGGCTTGAAACAGAAAAGCCCCTGTTAAAGGGGCTTTTCTGTGCGCACATAGCGTATCACCTTGGGGAAGGGCGCGTGCTCAAGACCTGTTTGGCGGGGCTTGCTTTCTCATTATCAGCGTATCACCTTGGGGAAGGGCGCGTGCTCAAGACTGAGAACTCATGCTCGTCTAGCGCATTGTAAGCGTATCACCTTGGGGAAGGGCGCGTGCTCAAGACACGTGGCCGTTAGGTTCTCCCATGCGGTGGAGCGTATCACCTTGGGGAAGGGCGCGTGCTCAAGACAGCGAGCTGGCGCAGGACATAGCCCGCAAGAGCGTATCACCTTGGGGAAGGGCGCGTGCTCAAGACACCTACAAGACGGCGATGTCCGTTTTTAAGAGCGTATCACCTTGGGGAAGGGCGCGTGCTCAAGACCGTGTGATGGTTTTCATTTTGTGCCGCCTTAGCGTATCACCTTGGGGAAGGGCGCGTGCTCAAGACACCGTGTTCATAGGCATTCCAGCGCCTTTAAGCGTATCACCTTGGGGAAGGGCGCGTGCTCAAGACTAGGGCGTCACATTGAAATGCTTCTGCACCGAGCGTATCACCTTGGGGAAGGGCGCGTGCTCAAGACCCTTCGTGAACTGCTTCATTATGAACACGAAGCGTATCACCTTGGGGAAGGGCGCGTGCTCAAGACGAACGCTGACATTGAGGTCACAACTCAAACAGCGTATCACCTTGGGGAAGGGCGCGTGCTCAAGACTGCGCGGCCGGGTTCCCCCTCTACCTCAAGAGCGTATCACCTTGGGGAAGGGCGCGTGCTCAAGACTCTTGGTCGTTCTCAAGGGCATCATATGCTAGCGTATCACCTTGGGGAAGGGCGCGTGCTCAAGACCACGCCGATGGTCGAGCTGCCGCCCGACTGAGCGTATCACCTTGGGGAAGGGCGCGTGCTCAAGACGATGGCCGGCACGACCCCGTCGACGGCACCAGCGTATCACCTTGGGGAAGGGCGCGTGCTCAAGACCTTTGCGCTCTGGGGGTTCGGCGACTCCTTAGCGTATCACCTTGGGGAAGGGCGCGTGCTCAAGACTTAGCGTTGTCGATAAAGGTCGTGAGGTTGAGCGTATCACCTTGGGGAAGGGCGCGTGCTCAAGACACTTGGTGTGGATGGTACGTCAATGAGATAAGCGTATCACCTTGGGGAAGGGTGCGTGCTCAAGGTCAGGCAATCAGGGGACATTTTGCTAAGCTAAGTCTATTGCCTTCGGAAGGATGTATGTGTAAGGCGATTCGCTACAGCCAGAAGACCCCGTCATAAACATTGCTGTAATGTGGAAATTGGAAATAGGTAAACGCATATCGGGAAGGGGCGATTTTTGGAAGTTAAATCGCCCCTATTGGCCTTAATTATCGAGAATGCTCTCGCGAATAATAATCGGTTGCAATTCGTTTGAGAGCATTCCAACCGAGGGGAATGCAATCTCCTTTTTCGTGAGAGCGTCAACAAAGGACCAATTGGCCGTTGCAATGTTGTAGCCATTGTAGCGACCGAGCTTATCCCCGACTTTAATGAGGTCACCCAGATATATTTCGAGTGGTTTTTGAGTTAAAGCGCTATTGGGAACGGCTTTCCAGACCTTCCGCCCATATTTTTGCTTCGCAATCCTGGGCACATACGTCCCATCCTTAAGTGCAGGAATATCCGCCTTGTAGACGGGGTCTGCGTACCAAGCGCCCTGTCCCTTCTTGGCCTCTGGGTCATGCCAGAGCCTCAGACACAGCATTTCGCTCACCTTGATGACCGACTTCTCGTCTGCCGACACAACGGCGTTGCCCATGACGATGTCTTTATCGGAGCTCGCCTTGCGAGCAATGTCTTTACCCTGTGCATTAACGCCGGCATAACGATAGACCGTCTGCTCGAACAACTCGCCCTTTCCCTTGCGCGGAACAAAGCGCGTGGGTACGACGAAATCGTGCGCCGCGCGCACTTCGTTCGCAAAGGTTTCCCAGGGCATAACACTTTCGAGAGCCTTCATGATGGCATCACGGCGTTGGGTCTCGTTCATGCCTCTGGTTATGCTCCAGTGTGTCTCTTGGTTGATTCGAGCGGTTTTAATCACGAGGCTTCGACTACATGCTGCAATCACACAAGCATCGGTGGCATGGTGACGATCGTCCGAGCGGTCTTTTTCGCCATTCGAACCAAAGTTAAGCCCCCACCTGCGACGCAGCCATGCGGTCGCTCTGCCAGTGGTAGGAACAACATGTGCCTTTGCGCCATCATCGGGGAACAGCAGGCAGTCGGCGAGGTAAGCGCATACTTCTCGCGACATATAGGCGGTGTCGGTGAAGCTGCGTGCTAAGAATTCGCCTTCCTTGGTATCAAGGTCTTTTTCCAGCAGGAAGTTCTTTTTGCGACGGCTGAGTTTCTGGTTTTCCTGAACGCGACGTTCAAAAGCATCCCATGAAGGCGCACCGTCGTGGGACATCCATTCGTAAGGTGTCTGTTCGCGTTTATCCTGATTGCTTTTGGCGAGGACCAGGACTTTGTTGTTGCGTGAGTTTTCTCCCGTGCGAGAGAACGGCAGGATGTGGTCAATCTGCGTGTAGGTGTCGTCGCTAATTAGGCGATCGACTTCGATTTTAGCGCCCGTGTAAAGGTCGAAGCATTCCTGCTCTTCCCACAGGCGGTACTTCTCTATCTGTTTGCCCGTGACCTCATCTGCCGTGCAGCCACGCAGCTCAGCGATTTGCCCGGCAATGCGCTCGCGATTTTTCTCGTTCTTCTTATTGGCCTTGGCAATCTCGTCTTTTGCGCGCTGAGGCAACCTGAGCTCTCGATCAAGCTCAACGTGGATTTCGTTTGGCACGCCCCACTTGCGGCAGATGGCGTTGACCACTTTTCGCATTTGCGACATGGCGCGAATGACGACGGGATTGTTATTTGTTCGACCGGTACGTTCGATCCAGGTCTCATAGGGCATCAGGCGATCGGAGCGCTCGAGCTGGGCGCCAGCGATGCGAAGTCCCAGCAGGCCACAGTCATTTTCGGCCTGCGTAAGGTTGAGGACCTCGGGCTCCTCGAGGCAATCGAGCAGCATGTCGAGTGCTTTTTTGGAACGGTTGCCATAGCCGTTAAGAGCTTTGGATGAATAGGGAAGCCTACAGAGCGCCTCGATCTCCGCTTCCGAAAGCGGTAGCCCCTGAAGCTGCTCTTGGAGTACGGGGAGGGCTGAAGAGTATGCCACCGCCTCCATAACGGCATCGGCGAGATTGCGGTCATCGCGCAAACGCTGCAGGAGAATGGGGTTGGTTGCATTGAGGGTATTGCGGAGCACGCGCCATCCCTTGGGCTTGTACACCTCGCGCGTTTTTTCGTCGGCAGCTGGAACTCCCTTAAAGTAATCGCCGGAACTAAGGTCGAGCGCTTTTCTGAGGGCGCCGAATTTAACAGCACAATCTTTGTTGCCTCGAATTGGCTCGCACGAGAACAGGATTGCAATGCACTCATCGCGCTCCGTTGCGCTCAGGGCGCGAGAGGTCCCGTTTTCGTGGATGATGGTGATGTTGCCGAGTGCGCCATAGGCTGAAACGAGTTCGCTCGTAAGCGTGCAGCGTGCAGCTCGTTTTTCTGTTGGGAAGTATGAGCAGTGGCCAACGAGGTCATACGTGCGGCGGTCGAAGTCTTTGCGCGAACGCTCCCAATCGCAAACTTCGATATATGCGGCCTCAAATTCCGGCGAAGCGTATTTGGAGCCAAAGGAGCGTTGAGCATCAAATAGGATATGAGTTTCTTCGATAAGCTGGGCGTGCGTTACACACTTGTCGTAATTGCCGCCACGATTGCGACTTTGAGGCTGCTGAGCGAGCCATTCGCCAACGGTGTGCGAGGTCTCCGCAATTGCTTCCTTGTTGGCCGCAAGGGCAGATAGTACCTTGCCGCCTTCGCTTGATTTATCCTGATTGCCTTCTCCGTGGGGGATGTATCCACGGCGCTTGCAGAGGGAGTATAGGACTAGTGCCCACTCGCGATCGTTGAGCAGGCGGTCAAGCCCATCAACGCGAAGCTTGAGCGGCTGCTTGTCGCCTTTTGTGGTGTGGAAGTACTCTTTGGTGGCGTCTTGGGGGATGAGGCCATAAGCCTTGAGGACTTGGAGACAGTGCTTCAGGCGCGCCTGGGTACGGTCAATGTTTCGACGGGTAGAGCGGAAGCCCCTGCGAATAACCGCAAGACTTTGGCCCGTTTTAGGATGAGTTGGAGAGTCAAATAATCTGACGCCCAAATCCAGGATTTCATGATTAGCTGTGTCGATAAGTGCGAATCCGCAGCTTGTAATTCCTGGATCCATGCCAAGCACAAGATGCCTGGGAAGTCCGAGCTTCCCAATTTCGCGATTGATGGTGATCTCCATGGAGCACCCCTCTCTAATAAGAACTCTAGAGAACAGTACCATCGCGTGGGGACATGGGCCGAGCTTGTTAGCCGAGCGGTCATTTTGTTAGGCAAACGGAAACGATTTATACAGCCTTACATATCGGTTACCGGATGATGCCGTTTGTTGAAACTGAATCCCGACTGAATCCCGCCCTGAGATTGAATGGCGGGACAGTTACGATGCTCGGCTTGCTTGCAGGTTTGTAGAGCTCCTTGCATTCCTTCTTAAAGTCGAACGCCATGTTGGCCGCCTTTCTGCGTATCGGCCTGCTTAGATAGCGGAATCATATTATAGAAACGAACAGCTGCTCGAATGATTTGGCTGATAGATTGAGATGCGTGCGTTGTGTTTGGCGGTCGGCCTGACCCCGTCGATGATGTCTCTGCCTCCCCGGCGCCTCATCTATAGCTGCCGTTTCCCCATATAAAACCTGCCAAAATAAACCTGTCCCTTTTTGGTCGGCGCGAAATGGGTAATACTAAAGAGTTATCCGACCAGATGGGAATTGATCGATGGCCTATATCGAATTCAAAGACGTCATCAAAGCATACGGCGAGGGCGACGCCCGCATTCATGCGCTCGACGGCGCGAGCTTTACCGTTGAGCGCGGTGAGCTCGCCATTATCCTGGGCGCCTCGGGTGCCGGCAAGACCACGGCGCTCAACATCCTGGGCGGTATGGACACGGTAACTTCCGGCACCGTGACGGTGGACGGGCGTGACGTGAGCGCTGCCAACGAGGCGCAGCTCGTGGAATACCGCCGCGCCGACGTCGGCTTTGTTTTCCAGTTCTACAATCTGGTCCCCAACCTGACGGCGCTCGAAAACGTCGAGCTCGCGGCGCAAATCTGCCCCGATTCGCTCGATGCCGAACAGACGCTTCGCCAGGTTGGCCTGGGCGAGCGCCTGGGCAACTTTCCGGCACAGCTTTCGGGCGGCGAGCAGCAGCGCGTGTCCATCGCCCGCGCACTGGCAAAGAACCCCAAGCTGCTCCTGTGCGACGAGCCCACGGGCGCGCTCGACTATAAAACCGGCAAGCAGATCTTGCAGCTGCTGCAGGATACCTGCCGTAAGCAGGGCATTACGGTCATCATCATCACGCACAACTCCGCGCTCGCGCCCATGGCCGATCGCCTGATCCGCTTTAAGAGTGGTCGCGTGGAGAGCGAGACGGTCCAGCAAAATCCCGTGCCCATCGAGACGATCGAGTGGTAGCGCCCATGGACCAAGATTGCCAAAACAGCCAAAACCACGATACGGAGCACGCGGGCCGCGATCGGGAGTTCGCGACCTACCGTACCGCTCAAAGCTCAAACGATATGGTGCCGACGGTTTTTCGCCGAGGCATCTACCGCACGATTCGGGGCAGTCTTAAGCGCTTCCTATCTATCGTGGTCATCACTGCGCTCGGCGTGAGCGTGATGTGCGGCCTTAAGGCGGGCTGCGAGGATTTGTGCGATTCGGTCGACGCCTATTTTGACCAGCAGAATGTCTATGACATTAACGTGCAGTCGACCTATGGCCTTACGCGCGACGATCTCGCGGCTATCCAAGAGGTCGACGGCGTCGAGACGGCCGAGGGCATCTACACCGAGACCGCCTACACCGCCGTGGGCACAACGCGCGAGCGCGTGGTCGTGCAAAGTCTCTCCAAGGAGAACATCGATCAGCCGGTGCTGGTGAGCGGCGATTTGCCCGAGAGCGCCGATGAGGTCGCGGTGACTTCGAAGTTCCTGAAGGCTTCGGGCAAAAAGCTCGGCGATACGGTGAGTTTTGCCGCCAATGACGCGAGCTCGTCCAACCAAAGTGCCAAGGATCAGTTTGCCGATGGCGATTACACCATCACGGCCGAGGTTCTCGATCCCACTGATGTGAGCTCCGACTCGACGGTCAACGCCTTTCGCGCTGCTTCGGCTGCGGACTATAAGTTCTATGTGAGCGAAGATGCCGCGACATCTTCTTCCTACTCCGCAGTCCACGTGATCGTCGAGGGAGCCAAGAGTCTTAACTCCTATTCAGATGCCTACACGACAAAGATCAACGAGGTCAAAGGCAACATCGAGAAGATCCGCGAGGAGCGTGAGAAGGCGCGCGTCCAGGAGTTGACGGTTGACACGCCGACAAGCTTGGATACGGCCGAGCGTCAGGCCGCCATGCTCTTTGGGATCGAGCAGGATAACATCAACCGTATGGCCGAGGGCAGCGAGGAGCGCGTCCAGGCTCAGGCCGAGTTGGACCAGCGCCGTTCTGCCGCCGACCAGCAGTTTGCCGATGCCCGCTCCGAGCTCTCTGACCTGGGCGAATGCACCTGGTACATCCAGGACCGCGGCAATATCGCAAGCTACTCGAGCGTGGAAAGCGATAGCTCGTCAATTGAGGCCATCGCCACGGTGTTCCCGTTCATCTTCTTTATCGTCGCCGTGCTCATCAGCCTCACCACCGCCACGCGTATGGTCGAGGAGGAGCGCACGCTCATTGGCCTGTACAAGGCGCTCGGCTATTCGCGCGGGCGCATCCTGTCCAAATACGTAGACTACGCACTGTGGGCGTGTCTGATCGGCGGCGTGCTCGGCAACATCATCGGATTTGTGGGCCTGCCGCTGTTCTTGTTTACGGTGTTCGACGACATGTACTCACTGCCCCAGATGCTGCTTTCGTACGATATCGTGTCTTCAATCGTCTCGGTGGCGCTGTTTGCCGTGGGCGTGGTGGGCGCCGCGATTATCGCCTGCCGCCACGAGATGGCCGAGACCCCTGCCTCGCTCATGCGCCCCAAGGCCCCACGCGCCGGCTCGCGTATCTTGCTCGAGCGCATCGGCTTTATCTGGCACCGCATGGGCTTTTTGAACAAGGTCGCCGCACGCAACCTATTCCGCTATAAAAAGCGCGCCTTTATGACCATCTTCGGTATCGCCGGCTGCACGGCGCTCGTGATCTGCGGCATGGGCATCCGCGATACGTCGGTGGCGCTTTCGCCCAAACAGTACGGGCATATCACGCGCTACGACCTGCTGGCGGTCGCCAATCCCGACGATTTTTCGCAGACGTGCGCGGCGTTGGATGAGCGCAGCGCGGCCAATGATTCCAACGTGACCGTGACTTCGACGCTGCCGATTATGACCGACAACGTTACCTTTACATTCGGCGGAAAGAGCGAGACCGTGCAGCTGATCGTGGTGCCCGATGACCGCACGGGTGACTTGGGCGATTACGTGCGCCTGGAGGATGAGTCCAAAGAACCGCTGTCTTTGCGTGACGGAGACGTGTATCTGAGCAAAAGTTCACAGCTGGTGCTGGGGATTCAGCCGGGCGATACGGCTCACGTCCAGGATTCGTCGCTCAATGTTGCCAAGGTCAAAGTCAGCGACATTTCGCTTAACTATCTGGGCAACACGCTTTACATGACGCAGGGCACCTATGAGCGCGCGTTCGGTCGAAGTGCACGCCTTAACGGCATCTTTGTGCTGCTTAAGGGCTCATCTTCTGACCAGATTGCGTTTAGCAAGAAGATTAAGAGCGACGGTTGGCTCACCATCTCGAGCACGGCCGAACATTGGCAGAACTACGAGGCGAACTTTACGATTATCAATTCTGTCGTGGTGCTCGTGACCTTTATGGCAGCGTGCCTATCGTTTGTGGTGGTGTTTACGCTGTCCAACACGAATATCTCCGAGCGCGAGCGCGAGCTGGCGACCATTAAGGTGCTGGGCTTCCGCCGTGGCGAGGTACACCACTACGTCAACAAGGAGACGTTAATCCTCACGGCAATTGGCTCCGCGCTGGGCGTGCCGCTGGGTAGCCTGCTGGCCGAGAGCTTTACGTACATTCTGCAGATGCCGTCGCTCTACTTTGACGTTGAGGTCCAGCCGCTGAGTTATGTGCTCGCCGTAGTGCTTTCCTTTGTCTTTACGTTTATCGTCAACCTCACTACCAATCGCACCCTCAATAGGATCGACATGGTCGGCGCCCTCAAGAGCGCCGAGTAGCCTGCCAAAAAGGGACAGGTTAATTTTGGCAGGTTTTACCTGGCAAAACGCCGGATAACCATTAGGTGGCCCGGCGTTTGCCCCGTTTTGCTGGGGATGTCTGTCGTTCAGTGCTCTTACTGGCCAATCCAGTGTTGCGCATAGCTCTTAATGTCCTCGGTAAAACCGTCAAGGTCGTCAAGGGTGATCACGCTGTCGATAAGCAAATTGGCTATCTCGCGGTGCATTGTGCTGCGGCGAATGTCGCTTGCAATTACGCCTGAGGACAGCTTGTCTCTATTGAGGCGCTCTTCTAGTGCCCAAAATCTACTGGACGCTTCGCTGTCGCCGTTCAGCATCTCAACGTACTGGCCGATGAGCTTTTCCATATAACGTTCTTGCCATTGAGGAAGCATTTTCTTAAACAGCTTCCAGTCGCTTTCGGCTATGTCGCGCATGTGTTCTCCGCTCGTCAAACGAGCTTTCCATTTGCCTTTCATTCTATTTGGTTTTCGCTCGCAGGCGTGGATGAGAGGCTCTCTTTAGCCTTCGAGATTGGGCTTGAATGGGTCGTATGCCACAAAACGGGCCTATCTACTACGTTTAATTGGATACCCTCAACCATGCCGGGAAAACGAAAAATAAAACCGCAGGTAGAAGGCCTGTCGATTTTCGAAAAAGGCGGTCATGGTTGGCCCCATCGAGTTAAACGTAGTAGATTGCCCCTTTTCGTGGCGGACCATCAAACGAACGCCGACGCTTGTGCTGTAGCCGCTCCGACCATTCGTAAGTTGCGGTGGAATAGTTCCTAAACTCGACTACTCAAGGCTAAAACCGGAGCTATATCACCGCAACTTAGGGGGATGGGCGGGGGAGTACTAGTTGGGTGCTGCTGTCGGGCTGGGATGGTTTAGGCTCGCTCGCGATGCTTCCATTGTTTGCGGCACCAGCGCATGAGTGCTTTTACGACCGGGATGGTGATGAGGATTACCCAGGCGGGATGGGGTTGTTCCAGGCAGAGCCACATGTAGAGGAACCATGCCTCGGCACTGACTGAATAGACGACATCGATCAGCTTAGATAAGTGGCGTTGGTCGATAAAGTCGCCAAATGCGTAGTAGACGGGAATCAAAAAGACGAGGAAGAGTCCCGCAGCCCATGTGCCGTAGACAATGCCGAGCACCAGATAGGCGAGGGCGACAAGCGCGGGGAAGGGGAATTTGTTCCATGTACGTCCGACCTTGGTGTGGAAATGCTTGCCATGATGGTCGAGCTTGTCGTGTGCTTCCTTCCAGCTGGAGAACGTCTCGCCGTCGATGGTGACGGTGCCGTCGTCATTGGTATGCACGCTATGTCCATCGTCCTCAAGCGTATCGACATGCACGCCGTCCGGCCCCACATGCACCTCTTCGCCCTTGCGCTCGTTGGTCACATGGATGCCGTTCCAGCCAACATGGACTTCCTCGCCTTTATTGGGATCAATGACGTGGATGCCGCGCGCGAGGGAAATATCGACAAGTGGTTTGTCGCCGCAATCGGCGTGCTCGGCAGAATCTTCGGCCTCTTTAGCCTCATCCACCGTTTCGGTGCTGCCGTCCTCTGAGCTATCGGCATCGCTAGCCGCTTCCCCATACAACAACTCATCCAGCGACACGCCATACAGCGCGGCGAGCGCAATAAGGTTATCGGTATCGGGCGAGGATTCGCTGCGCTCCCATTTACTGACAGCCTGACGACTCACGCCCAGCTGTGCGGCAAGCGCCTCCTGAGAAAGACCGGCAGCCTTGCGGCGATCGACGAGGCGCTGCGCCATCGCAAGATCCATGACAGTTCCTTTCATATGGTGACCGTAATCGAATGAGCCGAGTATGCCGAGAACAACCGGTAGCGACCACCATTTCTAGTTAGAATCTGCTCCAACCCTACCGCAACTACCGGTAGCAACCCCTAACGACCAGCCATTTCAGGACAAATGTCAGTGCAAATAGCAGCCAAGAGCTCCCACTCAGTAAGTTGCGGTGGAATAGTTCCTAAATTCAGCCATTTGCGGGCTAAGCAGGAACTATTCCACCGCAACTGAATTTCAGACCAGGCACCTACAGCAAGAAGACGAATAGCCTCGACCTCCCTAGTTGCCGCAGGAGGCCCCAGGGCTTACCTCCCAAATCTTTCCGCAGGACGGAAGGACCCCGCCGCGCGAAGCGCACGGCGGGGTCCTGACATGTCCGAGGACGATTTGGGAGGAAAGCCCCGGGGCCTCCGATGAGAGCAGTTCCAGCCGAGGCTATTCGTCGCCGAAGCTGATGCCCAGCGCCTTGGCCTCGCGCACAAGATCGCTCTGGGGGTCGACATATTTGAGCTTGCCGGCGACCTCCTCGAGCGGCATGTGGCACATCTTGCCGTCGCGCAAGGCAATCATGTAGCCAAACTCGCCACGCAGGCAGCCGAGCGCTGCCTCGACGCCGCACTGGGTCGCAAAGATGCGGTCCTGAGCGTCGGGCTGGCCGCCGCGCTGCGTGTGACCGGGGATAGCGACACGGGTCTCGCGACCGGTCTTGGCCTCGATCTCCTTGGCGATGTCGTAGACGATTGACGGGCTCGTGCGCTCGGCGAGCTTCTTCTTGTACTCCTTCTTGGACAGCGCCGCGTCCTCCTTGGAGATAGCGCCCTCGGCGACGGCCACGATGGTAAAGCGGCTGCCGGTCTCCATGCGATGCTCGATGGTCTTGATGACCTGGTCCATGTCGTAGGGGATCTCGGGAATCAAGATGACATCCGCGCCGCCCGCGACGCCGGCGTACAGCGGGATCCAGCCAACCTTGTGGCCCATGATCTCGATAACGAATACGCGCCCATGGCTCGAAGCGGTGGTGTGGATGTCGTCGATGCACTTGGTGGCGACGTCGATGGCGCTCGTAAAGCCAAACGTCAGCTCGGTGCCCCAGGTGTCGTTATCGATGGTCTTGGGCAGAGCGATAACGTTGAGGCCCTCTTCGCGCAGGCGGTTGGCGGTCTTGGTGGAGCCGTTGCCGCCCAGCATAAACAGGCAGTCGAGCTGCAACTTGTGATAGGTGTGGACCATCGCGGGCACCTTCTCGACGCCGTCGGCCTCGGGAAGGTTCAGGCGCTTGAACGGCGTGCGGCTCGTGCCTAGGATGGTGCCGCCGCGGGTGAGGATACCGCTAAAATCGGCGGGCGTCATGACACGGAACCTGCTGTAGATAAGGCCCTGATAGCCGTCCTCAAAGCCATAAATCTCGATAGGCTCTTCGCTATTGGTCATAAGCGTTTTGACAATGCCGCGCATGGTGGCGTTGAGCGCCTGGCAGTCGCCGCCACTAGTAAGAAGACCGATCCTAAGCATGGTGAATCCTTCCGGGCAAGTTATAACATGCGCATAAGTTTACCCCCCGCACACTGTTGATGCGGGGGTAAAACGTGTTAGCTCAAGCGTATGGAAATGTAAGCAACGTCAGGCGAGCGTAAGGACGACGGTGCCAGCTCCTTACAGCGCGAAGGCATCGACGTCGCCCCAGTGGCGGCGCAGCGTGATGGCGGCAGCGGGCTCGGTGTTGTCAAAGACGACCGACCACTGCGTATTGCTGGTGATATCATCCGGATTGGGCTCTTGCGCTGCGGCGCGTAGGGCCTTCCAAGCGACTGCCTCGTCCTGGGCACCGACATGGGCGTCAAGGACATCGGCGATTGCGACGGCGCGCTCTTTACCATGGCCCAGCTCGCCATTCTTTTGGTTGGGCAGCACCTCGTCGCCATAGCAGGCATAGAAGTTCGTAACCTGGCGTACAGGAGTCACTTTGCATGCACGGTCGGGGTCGCGCGGATCCCACTCCACCACCCGCGCGTCACCGGCGGCGTCGTTGATAAAGAAGTGGTAATCGCGTCCTGCCATGGCGTGCATGTCGTAGGCGGAAAGCAGGTCGACAGCTTCTTGCGTGGTGGCGGCACGGTCGAGCACCAGGCGGATGGCGAGCGAGGTATTGATGACGGGGCGTTGCGCGTCCTGGTCACAGGGCTTGGAATCCAGAGTGAGTACGGCAATGGACACGCCGCATTCGTTAACACCGTCGAGCTGGGCAAACGGGCCCATCAACGCCGCGGCACGTCCGGCGACGGAATCAAGCGGAGTGTTGGCGCCCAGGTTGTTAAGGGCGGCAAACCCGATGGAGGCGTAGCCGCCGCGTGGGTGATTGCGCACCAGCAGCGCCGAGGTGTCGTCCTTAAAGTCGTAATTGCGACCGGTGCGCACGCGGCCTTCGGCATCTACGGCGATAAAAGCGCTGCAGGCAAACTGGGGCGCCTGGACATGTGCTGGCACGCCGGGCAACACCTGTGCCACCACAGCATCGATGTAGGCCTGGTCGTCGCGCACATCGGCGGCGATGATGCAGTCGAGGTCGTAGTCGTAGGCGATGTCGATCGCGTACAGGTCATAGCCATCCGCGTGGCCGGTCAAGCGTCTGAGCGACGCGGCGGACTTGATTTGCTTGCGGTAAACGATGCCGGCGGCAGCGGCAAGGCCGACGGTGACTCCCGCGACACCGCAGGCGATGGCAATGTTACGTGGCTTCATGACGGCTCCTCTCGTCCTGTTAGCGCAATTGTCGCAAAAGGAGCGCGGGCATGATGGCTCAACTTGGTGAGCGGCGCGGAATTAAGCACGGAATGAAGAGTGCGGCGCTGGCGTGGCGGGGTATGCTGGAGGGGACCATCAACCCAGCGAAAGGGGAGAGCATGACGGATCAGGAAACGCCCGAGCGCGTGCACGTGACGGCCGACGATATCGAGGCCGCCAACGACCTTATCGACTTTATCGAGGCATGTCCCAGCATGTTCCATACGGCGGCGACCATTATGGCCGAGCTCGACGAGGCAGGCTTTACCTACCTGCCCGAGAACGCGGCGTGGGACATCGAGCCGGGCGGGCGTTATTACACGCAGCGCAACACCTCGAGCGTTGTTGCCTTTAAGGTGGGCGAGGACCTGGCCGCGACGTGGGGCGAGGACGGCGTTGCCGGTGACTATCATTTTCAGCTCACGGCGTCGCACAGCGATTCGCCGACGTTTAAGGTCAAGGCCGTGCCCGAGCTCGATGGCGCAGGCGAGACGCTGCGCCTGAACACCGAGGCCTACGGCGGCATGATCGACTACACCTGGTTCGATCGCCCGCTGGCGCTCGCGGGCCGCGTGCTGGTGCGCGAGGGCGACCGTATCGAGAGTCGTTTGCTCGCTACCGAGCGCGAGGTCGCTATTATCCCGAGCCTTGCCATCCACATGAACCGCGGCGTCAACGAGGGCTTTGCTCCCAACCGAGCTGTCGACCTGTGCCCGCTCATCAGCGCCGGTGACCTTAAGCAGGGCGACTTTGATGCCCTGATCGCCGAAGAGCTGGATGTTGGGCCCGAGCAAATCTTGGGTCGCGACCTGTTCCTGGTCAATCGTCAGGATGCGCGCATTTGGGGCTGGGCCGACGAGTTTATCTCGACGCCCAAGCTCGACGACCTGGCCTGCGCCTACACCTCGCTGCAGGCATTTTTGGGTGCCGAGAACGCGCGCGACGTCTCGGTCTTCTGCTGCTTTGATAATGAGGAGGTTGGCTCCGAGACCAAGCAGGGCGCCATGTCGACGTTCTTGGCCGATGCGCTGCGCCGCATCAACGGATCGCTGGGCTTTGACGACGAGTCGTATCATCGCGCCCTTGCCGCATCGATGCTCGTGAGCTGCGACAACGCGCATGCCGTGCACCCCAACCACGCCGAGAAGTGCGATGCGCGCAACCAGGTTGTGCTCAACGGCGGCATCGTCATCAAGGAAGCCGCTAACCAGCACTACTGCACCGATGCCTTTAGCCGCGCGCTGTTCCAGGCTATCTGCGATGACGCCGATGTGCCCACGCAGGCCTTCGCCAACAAGAGCGATATGGCGGGTGGCTCCACGCTCGGCAACCTGTCGAACATGCAGGCGAGCATGCACGCCGTGGACGTGGGCCTGCCGCAGCTGGCCATGCACTCAAGCTACGAGACCGGCGGCGTACGCGACGTGATGTGCGCCATCCGCGCCCTCACGGCCTTCTACGAGCGCAACCTAACCATCAACGGCGCCGAAAGCGTGGAGCTCTAAATGCGAGCCGAAGAAATGAAGGCCGAGCGTGGGGCTCAGCTTATTGATCGGGGTTTACAGCTGTTCGTCGACGCTTGCCACGAGTCAGGGGTCGACGTGTCCAAGGCGCGACCAACGAGTGCTGAAGAACTCAAGCGTAACGCCTATTCGGACCGCTATGACGAGGAGACGGACTGGCTCTAATAAGCGAAGTGTCGAAAACGCTAGATGTATGTTTGATATCACTTTGGCGAGAGTGTTGCAGACAGAACTACCGGTATGGCGCAAGCCAACCTGACCCCATTACACCCAACCTACCAAAAAGGGACAGGTTCATTTTGGCAGGTTTTATCTGGGAAAATGCCGCAATGCCAACAGCTGGACAGAATTGTTAAGACACCGCGGGTTGAGCAAGCGTCAGCGAGCGATGTCCAGAGCGAACAAGTTGGCATGAAAAAGGCAAGGCATAGACCTTCTGGTCATGCCTTGTCTTTTGAATGACAAATTGTCGTTCTGGGCGGCGCGCAGCGTCGACCGGTCCGCCGTTCGTTAGAACGGCGGAACCCTAGTGTTCGATCCAGCAGCGAAGCGTCTCGCCCGCCTGTAGATGACGCAGATTCTCCGCGGCGATGTCGACCACGTTGTTGAGCGTAGCCTCCAGGTGGAACCATCCGGAGACGTGCGGTGTGATGAGCATGTTGGGCGCATCCCACAGGGGGCTTGTCTCAGGCAGCGGCTCGGGGTCGGTGACGTCGACCGCGGCGCCGGCAAGATGTCCCGACTCCAGGGCGGCAACCAAGTCGTCAGCAACCACGAGGTCGCCGCGGCCGCCGTTGGCAAAGAAAGCGCCTGGTTTCATCGCGGCGAAGAATTCGGCGTTCGCCAGACCGCGGGTCTCGGGTGTGCTGGGCATAAAGGTTGCGACGACGTCGGCCTCGGCCAGGCGCTCGGGCAGGGCGTCCATGCCGTCCATGTCCTCAAACACAATGGGGTAGACGAGCGGATGGCGCTTGATGCCGCGGACGTGCGCACCCATACTGCGGCAGAGCGTGGCGAAGTGGCCGCCGATATCGCCCGCGCCCAGCACCAGAACGTTGGCGTTTTTGAGCGAGGTGACCGGCCCCAAATCCTCCCAGCGATGCTCGCGCTGCAAGTCGTGGTAGCCGGCAGGCGCTTCATCATGGAAAGGACCATGGCAAACATATGCTCGCTCACGGCCTGGCCGTAGGCGCCTACCGAGCAGGAAAGCTTAGCGTCGGCTGGCACGGTGCCGGCGGCTAAGTAATCGTCATAGCCGGCAGTCTGCAATTGCAACAGCTGGAGATGTTCGCATGCCGTGAGCATGTCAGGGTCGATGTTGCCCAAGATCACGTCGGCGTTGGCGACCTGCTCGCGCGTGGCGGCGTCGGCACTCGTGTAGAAAAAGTTCTCGCCCGGAGCACTCGACTCAAGAATTGCGCGATGGCGGTCGTTGACGGGCAGCAAAACCAGAATGTTCACAAGCAGTCCTCTCCGCTCGACCTGCCAAAAAGGGACAGGTTTATTTTGGCAGGTTTTATCAGGCAAAACGCTCAAACAAAAACGCCGGATGCAAGACGAGCGTGCCCGTCAGCATCCGGCGCATCCACAACTACCAGCTGAGCAGCTCGTAGCCGTCCTCGGTCACCACGAGCTGTACCTCGCACTGGGCCGAATCGCTGCCGTCCTTGGTGCGCACGCACCAGCCGTCACCCTTGCTAATCTTGATGTCGGGCGCTCCGGCATTGACCATGGGCTCGATGGTAAAGACCATGCCCGGAGCCATGATGGTGTCCACATCGGGTGCCTCGGTGGTAAAGCCCACAAACGGGTCCTCGTGGAACTCCTTACCGATGCCGTGTCCGCCGTACTCGCGCACCACGCTAAAGCCGGCGTCCTCGACCGTCTTTTGTACGGCCTCGGCCATAACGGACAGCGGCAGCCATGGCTTGACGGCTGCCAGACCCGCCTCCACGCTGGCGCGGGTGACGTCGACCAGGCGCTGGCGCTCGGCCGAGACCTCGCCGATGCAGAACATGCGGCTCGAGTCGCTAAAGTAGCCGTCTAGGATCGTGGAGCAGTCCACGTTGATGATGTCGCCCTCGTGCAGCACGTCCGTATCGCAGGGGATGCCGTGGCAGACCACGTCATTGATCGAGGTGCACACGCTCTTGGGGTAGCCCTCGTAGTTGAGGTCGGCCGGCGTGCCACCGTGCTCGACGGTGTAGTCGTAGATCATCTGGTCGATCTGGTTGGTGGTCATGCCCGCGGCGATGTGCTCGCCTACGTAGTCGAGCACGCCCACGTTGATGGCGGCGGAGCGCTTGATGCCCTCGATGTCGGCGGGCGTCTTGTAGAGCGTGCGGGGCAGAACCTCCCAGCCCTCCTCCCACAGGCGCTCGAGGCGCTCGTCGAAGGTGCTGTGACATTTCTTATATTTTTTGCCGCTGCCGCACCAGCAAGCGTCGTTGCGGCCGGGTACGGGTCCTTTGTCATACATGGCTAACTTCCTTTCATCCGCAGCTAGTATAGCCCACCCATGCGTCCATAAAAGTTGCGGTGATATAGTTCCGATTTAAGCGGTTTAACAGCACAAATAGGAACTATATCACCGCAACTGATGGGGCGGGATAGCGGGCACTAGCTGCTGCGTGGTTTTGCTAGTAGCTCACCTGGCAGGGGATGCCGAGGGCTTGGACGCGCGCGGCAATGGCGTCGAGCACCTTGGGCGCTGCTTTGGCAAGGCCGGCGATCGGCGTCTCGCGCGCCACCGTGTAGATGGTTGCTTCTTGTGGGCGAATGCGCTCAAGCGCCGCGAGCCAGGGGGCAACGTACTCCTCGCCGGTGTTGTCGATGAGCTTGCCCTGATACTCGCCGGTCAAAAAGATCGTCTGGATAATAACGTGACCGTCAAAGCTTGCGAACGTCTCGATCTGGTGCTCCACATCGTAGGGGCCAACAGGCTGGTCGAGCAGCTGGATAAACGCCGGGTCGACGGTATCGAGCTTGAGGATATTGTCGTCGACCATCATGAGCGCGTCGTGCACCTCGGGGCGGTCGGCGCGCGTGCCGTTGGAGAGCACGGCGATCTTGGAGTTTGGGGCAAACTCGTCGCGCAGCGCGACAGCGCCGGCGATGGCCTGCGGAAACTCCGGTGCGGCGGTGGGCTCGCCGTTGCCGGCAAACGTGATTACATCGGGCAGCTCACCTTCGACTGCCATCTCGCGCAATTTGGCCTCGAGTGCATCGAGCACCACGGCAGCCGTGTTATACGATTCGTGACAGGGGCGCTCGGCATTGAGACCGTTCTCGCAGTAGATGCAGTCGAACGTGCAGATTTTGCCGCTGGCCGGCATCATGTTGACACCGAGCGAAAGGCCCAGGCGACGGCTGCGAACGGGCCCAAAGATGGGGCTGGCATTTAGAAACGTAGACATAGGTAAAAGCTCCTCAAGACAATTAACCTTAAGCATAGCATCGGCTCCAACGTATGGTCCGGGCTTGTGCTTTGCAGGTTTCGTTTTTTAACTCTGCCTTCGATGCCGCGTCATGAAAGGTATCGGGTCGGGTACAGTTAATCTGTTAACAAAACGCAAGACGATGGGGCACAACATGGATTTTACGGTCGAGAATGCGGGCACTACGATCGCCTGCCGCGAGTATGCCGGCCCGGTTGTATCGTCCGATGCACCTGCCTTGGTGTGCGTGCACGGTGCCTGCGTCGACGGCGTCTTTTTTGACGCCATCGCCCGCGAGCTCGCCTGTGACTATCGCGTCATTACCTATGACCGCCGCGGTTGCGGCGAGAGCGGCGACGCTGCAGACGGACGCTACGACCTCGCTGCCCAGGCCGCCGACCTGCAGGCTGTTATCGAGCATATTGGCGCTCCGGCAAACGTGCTCGCGCACAGTGCCGGTACGCTGGTGACGCTGGAGCTTCTCCGTGCAAACCCCACCATAATCTCGCGTGCGATTCTGCATGAACCCGCCGTGACGGATGAGGGTGCCGGTCTGGGCGCGGCCCCGGTTTTGCTCGAGATGATCGCCGCGGGAAAGGTCTCCAGGGCATTACGGGCCTTCCTGGGCGCCATCGGCGATTCGGACCCTGAGGCCCCCAAGTTAACCGAGGCAGAAGCCAAGCATGCCCTGCGCAACGGCCGCGGCTTCATGGCAAACGAATACGGGATTACTATGACCTGCGTTCCCGATTGGGATAGCGTTCGTGCGTCGAAAACGGTGGCCGCCGTGCTCCTGGGCGAGCTCTCGATTGGCACGCCTCGCGAGGCGGGCACGAGGGTGGCGGCTGAGCTTTTGGACTGTCCACTCGTAACGGTTCCCGGCGCGCACAACGGCCTGCGCGATCGCCCGGCAGCGGCTGCCCAGACTGTCCGTGGCATCCTGGGGTTCTAGCACTCGCAATAGCCAAAGCAGCCTTCACCCGCAAACGTTTCGTCCGTGTTAACAAATGTGTTCAAAACTTCACGTCTGCGGCTTCAATCGCGCCGTCTGCCAACTCATAAAAATGTAACAGCATTTACGTGCTTACCTGCATCGGCAAGGTGTTACCCTTGTAACATTTGGAACCCACCGCTACCATGCGAAGCTATCGAAAGGGCCCCATATGCTCAATAATCACGAGGTCAATCTAACCGACGAGGAGGCTGCCGCCGAGGTCGCCCGTGTCGCGAAGACCTACCCCGTGGTACGTTTGCTGTCGGCCGATCAGATTAAGAGCGAGCCTAACTGCCTGCTCGCCGGTGATCGCTGCCCTTGTTTGCGCCAGGCAAGTCTTGAGGCCTTGACAGATTCCGATGAGGTGTCGGAGCAACTGCTCAACGATGGCGTTGAGTACCGCGCCCATCTGCGCCCTCTGAAGGTCGAGGGCGAGCCTCATGTCCTGCTGATGGTGCGTCCGATCGATGGGCAAGAGGCTGCAAAAGAGGACCTTGTCTACACCGACGTGCTGACGAGCGTGCACAATCGCCGATATTACGAGGAAAAGCTCCGTAGCGCCCGCATGAATGCCGGCGTTGCGATGATCGACCTTGATGATTTTAGGGTCTTCAACGATACGTGTGGCCGTCATGCCGGCGACCTTGCGCTCGGTGCTGTGGCGACAGCCATGCGCAGCGGAATCCGTTCGACTGACGAGCTTGTGCGCTATGGCTGCGACAAGTTTGTGGTTGTCATGCCCAATATTCCCTCCGATGACTTCACCCGTCGCCTGCATCAGGTGTCCGATGCCGTTCGTTCCACGATTATTCCGGGCCATGAGTACGTGAGCTTGACGGCATGTGTTGGTGGCGTTCGCATTCATGGCGAGACGGTCGATGAGGGCGTTGGCCGCGCTGTCCAGTTATTGAGCCGCGCTAAGGCAAAAGCCGGTACGGTCGTGACCGATGCCGATTCCATCGAGGCCTTCCAAAGCAAAAAGCCTTTGGTACTTATTGTCGATGACTCCGAGATGAACCGAGTCATTCTCAGCGAGATGCTCAAGGACGAGTATTGCATCCTCGAGGCCGACAACGGTCGTACGGCGCTCGACATGGTCGACCGCTATGGCAATGAGCTGTCGCTCGTGCTGCTGGATATTGTCATGCCGGGCATAAGCGGCTTTGAGGTGCTGGCCGGTCTGTCGCGCCGATCGGTTAGTGACAATCTGCCTGTCATCATGATTTCGAGCGAAGATTCCGATGATATGGTTCTGCGCGCGTACGAGCTGGGCGCCTCGGACTATATCAACCGCCCGTTTGACTCCCGTGTCGTGCGCCGCCGTGTAAGCAACACCATCCGCCTATACGCCAAACAGCGCCGCCTGACGAGCCTGCTGTCCCAGCAGTACAACGAGCGTGTCAAGAACAGTCGCATGCTCATCGACATCATGGCTGGCGTCATGGAGCTTCGCAACGGCGAGAGCGGCAGGCACGTTACGAACATCGAAAAGCTGACCGAGCTGCTGCTTGGCTGTCTGGTCCAGCGTAGCGACACCATTTCCCTTGACAATGAGGAGCGCTCCACGATTGCTCTGGCTTCGGCGCTGCACGATATCGGCAAGATGTCGATTGACGATGCGATTCTCAACAAGCCCGGACGCCTTACGCCCGAGGAGTTCGAGATTATGAAGACGCATACCACGATCGGCGCTGACATGCTGCTTGAGCTGGGTAGCCATCACGCCGGCAATGCGCTTATGGAATATGCGTACCAGATTGCGCGTTGGCATCACGAGCGCTGGGACGGCAAGGGTTATCCCGATGGCCTTAAGGGCGACGATATCCCCATCGCCGCGCAGGTGGTTTCGGTGGCTGACGTGTACGATGCACTGACGAGCGTGCGCGTGTACAAGGACGCTATCCCGCACGAGGAGGCGATCCAGATGATCCTGGACGGTAAGTGCGGTACCTTTAACCCACTGCTGCTCGATTGCCTGCTCGAGGTGCAAGACCAAATTGCCGAGACGTTGGCACGCCCCGCCGATGTCGTCGCGTTTCCCACGATTTAGTTTGACCAAAGGAGTTTTGAATCCATGATTTCCATGCGTGAGGCGTATGAGAAGATCGGCGCCAATTATGATGACGCGTGCGCTCGGCTGATGGGCGAGGAAATGCTCGCCCGCTTTGCCCTCAAGTTTTTGGATGACGAGAGCATGGACAAGCTGGAGGCCGCCATGGCGGCGGGAGACGCCGAAGGTGCGTTTATGGCAGCGCACACGCTCAAGGGCGTGAGCCAGAACCTGGGATTCGATAATCTGTATGAGCCGGCGGTCGTGGTGACCGAGGCGCTGCGCGGCGCCGATGCCGTTGACGGCGCTCGCGAGGGAATGCATGCGTTGCAGCGGCAATATGCGGCTACGATGTCGGCCCTGCGCGAGGCGGCTGAATAAGAGCTTGCGGGCCTTGGGCTGTGTGCCTGCCGCATATAGGCAAAAGGGTGCCCCGTCGGACCATGTGGCCGGTGGGGCACCCTTGTCTGTTGTGCGATTCGTTAGCTAGCGAGCCTGCTTAACCTTTGCCGCTGCCTCGACAAACGACTTCCACAGGTTAAAGTCGGTCTCGAGCGTCTTCCACGTATACTCAGGGTGCCATTGCACGCCCAGGCAGAACGGCTGGCCTTCGACTTCGATGCACTCGGGAACGCCGTCGGTTGCCTTGGCGACCAAGCGCGTGCTCTTACCCAGACGATCGACGCAGCAGTGATGTGCCGAGTTGGTCTGGATCAGCCTGTGTCCGCCAACCGCGCGCTCCAGCAGCGAGCCCGGCATGACCTCGACGGGGTGCACGGGGTCGTTGAGCACGTGGGTGTGGCGCCACTGCGTGCGACCCTCGCGCGCGCCCAGGCTCGGCACGTCCATGCACAGGGTGCCGCCGGTGGCGACGTTGAGCAGCTGCGTGCCACGGCAGGTGGTAAAGAGCGGCTTTTTGGCGCGTAGCACCTCGCCGACCAGCTTAAACTCAAAGCTATCGCGGATCTCGCAGCAGAGGGTGGGGTCGTAGGGTCGATCATCGCCCCAACGTTTGGGATTGACATCGGGGCCGCCGGGAATGGCGATACCGTCGGCGATATCGACGTAATGACGGATGACCTCAATGTCCTCGGTGATGGACATCTGCAGCGGCAGGCCGCCGGCGGCAAGGATGGCATCGACAAAGACGCTGGCGATCTCCTCGTTGGGGGAGAGCGTCTCGCTCAAAAACGGCTTCGCCTCTTCCCAGCGCGGCGCGACGAGGATGAGTGGGCGGTCGGCGGGGGCGACGTCGACGTGCGGGGTGTATGACGATGAAGTGCGAGTTCCGATCATAGGTGTTGCTTTCGAATCTGAAGGTGACAGGGCACATGAGAGACGTGGGACAACACTTTCAATGGATTTGTCCCACGGGGCGGTCTGGTTAGTGGCCCTTAATGGAGTTGAGGAAGTCCTGGGCGCGCTTGGTCTGGGGGTGGTCGAAGAACTCGTCGGGTGTGCCGGTTTCCACGATCTGGCCGTCGGCCATAAACACGACGCGGTCGGCCACGCGGCGGGCGAAGTTCATCTCGTGCGTGATGACGATCATCGTCATGCCCTGCTGGGCCAGACGGACCATGACCTCGAGCACCTCGTTGATCATTTCGGGGTCAAGGGCGCTCGTGGGCTCGTCAAAAAGCATGACCTTGGGTTGCATGGCAAGCGAACGTGCGATGGCTACACGCTGTTGCTGGCCGCCCGAGAGCTGTGCGGGCACCTTATCGGCCTGCTCGGCAACGCCCACGCGGCCCAGCAGGTCCATGGCGCGCTCACGAGCTTCCTCCTTGGAGACGCCCAGCACATCGACCGGTCCCAGCATGACGTTCTGCAGTACGGTCATATGTGCAAACAGGTTGAACTGCTGAAACACCATGCCCAACTCGGCACGCATGCGGGCAAGATCCTTGCCTTCCTGCGGCAGGGGCTCGCCCTCGATGAGGATTTCGCCCGAGTCGATGGTTTCCAGGCGGTTGATGGTTCGGCACATGGTCGACTTGCCCGAGCCCGAGGGTCCGATCACAACGACGACCTCGCCGCGGTCGACCGAGAGATTGATGTCGTTGAGAACGTGCAGATCGCCGTAGTGCTTATCGACGTGCCTGAGCTCGATCAGCGGCTGATTGCCGGTGGAAGAGGTGCTCTGTGCCATGGTGCTCGGCTCCTTATGACTCGAAATGGTAAAGTGTTAGCGGATGATGGTCGCGCCGGTCTTGTGCGAAACGTAGACAGCGGCCTTGTTAATCGCGACGTTGATGAGGATGTAGATGACCGCGATCACCAGGTAGACCGATACGAGGGCGTCGTAGTTGGTAATGAGCACGCGGGCATTTTGCATGAGGTCGGGGTAGCTCACCACGTAGGCAACGGTGGTGTCCTTGACTACGACCACAAGCTGCGAAATCAAGGACGGAATGATAAACCGAATAGCCTGCGGCAACACGATTTTAAAGGTGATTTTGGCCTTGGAGAGACCGAGCGCTTGGGCTGCCTCGACCTGACCGCGCGGCACGGCATTGACGCCGGCGCGGAAAATCTCGGCCAGCACGCCGGCTGCGGCGAGCGCGACGGGAAGCGTGAGCATCCAAAACGACGGCAGCGAGATCTTGTACTGCGGCAGCACCAAAAAGAAGAAGTAGATGAACAGCAGGCTCGGCACGCCGCGGAAGAAGTCGGTAAGCACGCGGCAGACCAGCTGCAGCGGCTTAATGTCGCTCGTGCGGCCGAGCATGAGGGCGAGGCCCAGCACCAGCGCAATGGCGCCCGCGGTCAGTGCGACCTTGACGGTGCCCTCAAAGCCGGCAAGCAGGAACTTCCAGGTGGTGAGGTGTGTAAAGAAGTACCAGTAGTGGACCGAAAGCTGACCGGTCACATAAAAGCGCTGCAGTACCAAGGTGATGAGCGCTGCCACGGCAACCAATGAGATGGCGGTGCCGATGCGAATCTTGACGCGCATCTTGGGGCCGGGAGCCTCGTAGAGCGCATCACGCATGGTAAGCGCAGGGAAGGAATGCTTGCTCATCGGAGGATCCTCACCTTCTTATCGATATAGTTGCCAATGTGGCTCACCACAAAGGCCGTGCCCAGGTAGCCGAGCGCCGAGATAAAGAACGCGGCGACGCCGCCAAGTGAGCGCGTGTTGATGTAGCTAACCACGCCGGTGAGCTCTTGCGGCTTAAGCGGCACCTGGCTGCCGAGCGCGGTGGTGAGCATGACGGCGATAAAGAGGTTGGTCATGGGCAGCACGCTCGAACGCAGCGCCTGCGGAATCACGATCTTGGCGAGGATAAGGCTGAAGCTCATCCCCAGCGAGCGGGCGGCTTCCACCTGGCCGACGCCGACGGTGTTGATGCCGCTCATAAAGTTCTCGGAGCCAAAGGCCGAGCCCAAAAGGACCGTGGCGACGATAACGCAGGTGCGGTAGGGCAGAACGACCTTAAGCGGCGGCAGCGCATAGACGACGATGATGAGCAGCGCGATGCCGGGGATGTTACGGAAGACCTGAACATACAGGTCGCCAAAGACGCGCAGCGGCTTGAGCGGCGACACGCGCATCACGGTGACGGCGACGGCCAACACCATGGCGATGGCAAACGACTCAAGCGTCATGCCCCAGGTTGCTAGCAGCGCGTCGATATAGTTCTGGCCATAGAGCGACCAGAGCTCGGAGAGACTCATGCGGACCTCCCGTCGATAAGGAAAGGGGCTCCCGTGTGTACGGAAGCCCCGACAACTCAGTGAGGAAACAGTTTACCGCAATAAAGCGTACCATGCGTTTCCATATGGTTTCGCTGCGGCCGTTACCAGGCTCGCTGCCTAGGCGCCGATCTCGGGCAGCTCGGGAACATTGGTGTCGCCCGTACGGTCGCCGATGCAGATCTGCCACAGCTCAGTCCAGGTGCCGTCGTCCTCGATCTTCTTAAGGAAGTCGTTGACGAAGGCGACGCCGTCGGAATCGAGCGGCAGACCAATGCCATAGGGCTCCTTGTTGCCAAAGGACTTGCCGGCGATCTTGTACTTACCGGGCTCGCGGACCAGGGCGCTCTGCTGCATGTTGTTGTCGATGACGTAGGCATCGACGCGGCCCTGCTGGAGTGCCTGGCGGGCCTCCTCGTCGGTCTTGAACTCCTGCTGGCTGGCCTTGGGGGCGAACTCCTCCAGGATGGCGGGACCGTTGGAGCCGGACTGGACGGCGACGTTCTTGTCGGCAAGGTCGTCGACGCTCTTGATGTCGTCGTTATCGGCGAGCACCAGGATGGCCTGCTGGGTGTAGTAGTAGGGACCGGCAAAGGAGACGAGCTTCTTGCGCTCGTCAGTGATGGTGTAGGTGGCAAAGACGGCGTCGACCTGGCCGTTCTGCAGGACGGACTCGCGCGTGTCCGAGGTCACCTGGGTGATCTCGACCTTGTTCTCGCCCAGAATGTAGTTGGACAGGAGCTGTGCGATACCGGCGTCGAAGCCGCGGGTCTGACCGTCTTTCTCGTTGAGGAGGGAGAAGAGCGTAGAGGTCTGAACGCCACCGATCTTAAAGACGCCGGCGTTCTTAACGGCCGTCGCCCAGGTGCTGGCGGCGATGGCGTCGTTATCGGCTTTGGGACCGTTGCCGACGAGCTTGTCGAATGCCTTGGCATCGAGCGTGGCGGAAACCTCGGTATCCTCGGAGCCCTTGGAGGAGCCGGCGGCGGAACCCTTGTCGGCCTCGGCGCTGGTGTCGGAGCAGCCGGCAAGACCAAGGCCGGCGACGGTTGCGAAGGTGGCGGCAACGAAGCCGCGGCGGTCGAGAACGACCTGCTGGGAGAGGTTCTTGCTCATGGTAGAACACCTTTCTCAATAAAATCCCTAGCGGTTGAGTAGAGTTATACCCTATCGCGCTCAAATGGGTCAACACGAAATAACTCAGAAACATACTTACCTTATGGGTTATTGTGCCTACCAAAAAGGGACAGGTTTATTTTGGTAGGTTTTATCTGGGCAAACGTCGATTATTGTAGTTAAGAAAGCGTTTTGCGGACGGCGTGGTCGCTCGCTGCGGTCGCTATAATGGCGGCAACGAAAACCACCACAAAGGGGACAGGCACCTTTGTGGTGGTTCTTGCAGATGTGGCGGCCCGCCTCGCTGCTTTGTCTCAATCTGTAACATCTGCAGTCGTTTTTGCCGAGTAACTGTTGCAGATTGAGATTTTCTCTTAAGGGAATTCGAATGTCTCGATCTGTAACAGGTAGACGAGGAAATGGGTTCTTACTGTTACAGATCGAGATTTTACCCTTAGGGGGATTTGAATGTCTCAATCTGTAACATCTGGACGGCTAAAAGGTCTCAATCTGTTGCAGATTGAGACAAAGGTCAGGGACTAAGACGTCTTGTCTAGATCTGTAACAGTTAGACGGGAATTCGGGCCCTAGATGTTACAGATCGAGATAATCGCGCCGCGAAAACAAAAACCACCACAAAGGTGCCTGTCCCCTTTGTGGTGGTTTTCTCTAGTGCTGATTGAGTAGCCTTACGGCTTCGGCGGCCATGTTCTCGACCGTCATGCCGTTCTGCGCGAGCAGCTCGTTGGGGTCGTAGCGGTCGGGGAAGCCCTTGGCGATGCCAAAGGTGCGCGTGCGCACAGGCGTGCAGGCCAAGTAGCACGCGACACGCTCGCCCCACCCACCGTCCAAGATGCCGTCCTCGAGGGTGACGACAACGCGATGCTCGGCGGCAAGGCTGTCGAGAAACTTGCGGTCAAGCTCGGTTGCAAAGCGCGGGTTGACGAGCGTGGCCTCGATGCCGTACTCGGCAGCCAAGCGGTTTGCCACGCGCTCGCCCAGTTCAAAGAAGTCGCCAAGCGCAAGCACGGCTACATCGCGGCCCTGACGCGCGACGTCGTAGCGCACGATGCCATAATCGGCGCCCTCGGCGGGCGCCAGATCGGGACGGCTTACCAGGCCGATGCCCGGTACGCGGATTGCCACGGGATGCTCGCGGTGGTCGAGCGACCAGCTCAGCATGGACAGGTATTCTTCCATGCAGGCCGGTGCCAGGTAGCGCATGTTGGGAAGTCCGCCCAGCATGGAAATATCAAAGAACGAGAGGTGCGTCTCGGACGTTGTGCCAAAGACCGAAGCGCCAAACACCAGGATGGTTGCGGGGGCGTCGTTGAGGCACAGGTCGTGCCACAGTTCATCGTAGGCGCGCTGCAAAAACGTGCCGTATGCGCCAAAGACCGGCTTGGCGCCGGCGCTGGCGAGCGCGGTGGCAAAGGTGACGGCGTGCTCTTCGGCAATGCCCACGTCGACAAACTGCTTGCCTGCCACGGCGCGAAGCTCGGGCGTAAAGCCCATGATATAGGGCGTGGCAGCCGTGATGGCGACAACCTGCGGGTCGTTCGCGATAGCGGCGTTGAGTGCCTCGCTCGTAATATCGGCATAGGTGCGCGGCGCGGGCTCGCTCGGGTGGCCCGGGCAAAGTTTGCGACCGGTTGCCATATCGAAGGGCCCCACATGATGCCAGTGCTCGGGGTCGCTCTGGGCCGGCTCAAAGCCCTTGCCCTTGGCGGTGGAGACGTGCAGCACGATGGGATGATCGATATCGCGCAGCTCCTGCAGCGTATCGACCAGCGCTTGGACATCGTTACCGGCGTCCAGGTAGCGATAGTCGAGCCCCAGCGCGCGGAAAACGTTGCGCTCGCAGGTGCCGTTGCTGGCGCGCAGCTCGGCCAGATTGCGATACAGACCACCGTGGTTTTCGGCAATGGACTGGTCGTTATCGTTGACGATAATGATCAAGTTGCTGTCGAGATCGGCGGCATTGTTAAAGCCTTCAAACGCCAGACCGCCCGAAAGCGAGCCGTCGCCAATAACGGTAATGACGTTATACGTGTCACCCGCAAGGTCGCGCGCATGGGCAAGGCCGCAGCCCAAGCTCACCGAGGTCGAGGTGTGACCCATGGCAAACAGGTCATGCTCGGACTCGTCGGGATTGGCAAAGCCGGAAGCTTCACCATAACGCTCCGGGTCGATATAGGTGTACGCGCGCCCGGTCAACGCCTTGTGGGCGTAGGTCTGGTGCGACACGTCAAAGACAATTTTGTCGGTGGGGGAGTTAAACACGCGATGGAGCGCGACCGTGAGCTCAACGACGCCCAGGTTGGGGGCAACGTGTCCGCCGACAGCGGCGGAGCTTTCGAGGATGGCGTGGCGAATCTCGTCGCAGAGCTGCGGGAGCTCGGCGCGATTAAGAGCCTTGACGTCCTCGGGCGTTGTCGTTTGCGTAAGCAGCATCGTTGTGGGTTACTCCATGCGAATCGAGCACCGGCGCTCCCTCGGCCGGCACAATTGCACAAAACAGTCTCGCACATTTTGGCGTTTGATATGTGACGGCGGCGCGGTAATTCGCCAACTGGCGGGGCAAAACGTTTTGTCCGATGCCATACTGGTAAATTCGATGATGATTTTATTCAATGCGTGCAGTCCGTGGTTTGCCGCCGTGAGCCGCTGGAAGGAGGCAGCATGTCCAGTGCCGTTCGTTCCGAGAAAATCGCGCACGAGGTCGACGATGCCGCCCGTCAGCTTGCCCAGGCGGGCCGCTTGGACCTGACGCACGAGTTTATCCAGCATGGCGACGTGACGGTCTATGCACATGTGACCTCGGTGGCACGGGCAAGTCTGTCCTTTGCCGAGCGCTTGGGCCGTGCTGGCATTTCAATCGACCGTGCCTCGCTGCTGCGCGGAGCCCTGTTACACGATTACTTTCTCTACGATTGGCACGACCCCGACCCGAGCCATCGACTGCACGGATTTCGGCATCCATTTTTTGCCCTGGCGCGTGCGGAGGAGGATTTTGAGCTGACGCCGCGCGAACGGAATATTATCGTGCGGCATATGTTTCCGCTGGTGCCAGTGCCGCCGACGTGTCGTGAGGCTTGGATTGTATGCCTGGCAGACAAATGGTGCGCGCTGCGCGAGACAGTCGCCGGCCGCCTGCCGCGCAAGGGCGAGGCGGACGATGGCGTGAGTAAAGCATCGAGTGAAAAGAGGAGAGGGTAGACGGTGGAAACCGCGATTGATATGGCGTTTGGCGGCGCGACGCTTGCCGCCTGTCCGCTCTCGGCACTGGTGCTCTCGTTTGCCTTTTACGGGTTTTGCGGCTGGGCATGGGAGTCGACAGTATGCGCCATGCTCAATCACGGACGATTTGCCAACAGTGGATTTTTGCTGGAGCCGTGTTGCCCTATCTATGGTGTGGGCGGCATTGCCTGCTGGCTTTTGCTGCGCGGGATTCCGGATGCGTCGAGCCAGTTTGTCGCCGCAGCGCTCGTATGCAGCGTGATTGAGTACAGCGTAGGCGTGCTGCTGGAAAAAACAACGGGCGCTCGCTTTTGGGACTATTCGCACCTGCCGTTTAACCTGCACGGACGCATCTGTCTGTACTGGGCCTGCGCGTTTGGCTTGGGTGCGTTGTGCATTTGCCGTTTAGTGGAGCCGGCATTGCTGGGGGTGCTTGGCCATCTGCCGGTGCTGATTGTGCGGTTGTCCGCCTTTATCGTCGCGGTCGCGATGATGGTCGACGCGGCATGCTCGTTGGCCAGCTGGCGCCGCCTGTCCGATCAGCTGGAGCGCGTCCGAGCCGACCTTGCCGATCGCATCAACGAATCGCTTGCCGATGCGTCTGACTCCATGCTCGAACGTATTCCCGATTCGGCGATTGACTCGGTGGCGCAGACGCATATCCGCAGTCGTGCCGTTAATGCGTGGCTGGCTGAGCTGGGCGACGCAACGCTCGATGCCCTGCGTGAGAAGGCTTCGATGCCGACGTTTATCTCGGACGGCGCTCATGGTCTGGCGCTTGCCGCCCGCCGCGTGGCCGATGCCGCGCCGAGCGTGCCCCATCCGTCGCTCGCCCGTCTCCGTGCCGGCAGGCGCGCGAGCCGTCCGGTGCCGAGTGTGTCGCTCAGTCGTCGCGACCTGCGCTTCTTCAATGCCTTCCCGCGTCTGCGCATCAATCGCTACGAAGGTGTCATTCGAGCAACTAATCTCCGCGACCGCGCTCACGAGCTGTTTCGGCGTTAGCCGGGACGGGTGTGCTCGCGGCCCCCTTGCTCGCGTATTTCCGTTCGTTTCGCGCCCGTTGCCGCGCCGTTTCCAAGATTGCGGCGCCGTTGGAGACGGCAAGATCTGGGTCGAGCCGGTCGAGGAAGTTATCCGCATCCGTACCGGCGAACACGGCCCTTCTGCGGCGTAGGGCAATCTTTCGCCTGACGGGCGCGCCTCTCTCGGGGCGCGCCCGTTCTCGTCTACAATATCGTGCAGACGAAGGAGAGGCACGCCCATGATCAAGATGTTTGCGAGCGACTTAGACGGAACGCTGCTGAATGCTCTGCACGAGGCGGATGGGACCATCCGCCGTGCCATTCGCGAGCTGACCGAGGCTGGCTTGCACGTGGTTCCCGCGACCGGACGCTCGACGTTGCCAATCGGCGAGCATGGCTTTACGGGGCTGGCGCTCGATGCCTGCTGCTCTAACGGCTCCATCGTGCGCGACGGCCATGGAGAGGTGCTCAAGACCTGGACTATCGATCCGCAGATTACCGAGGAGCTGCTCAAGGCGTTCCCGGACATTTGCTTTGATTGCTCCACGCCCGATGGCATGTTCTCGAGTGGATCGTTCGAGATGCACCAGGCGGGCTTTAAAAAGGACAGCCCCATCAAGCGTATTGTGATGCGCGGCATGCGTGCGCGTGGCGGGTATCACGAGGAGCAGTATTTCGATCAGTCGATCGGCGACATCTTGCGCCACGATGTTTGCAAGATCAACTGCCGCGTGACCTCGCCCGAGCTGGAGTGCGACCTTAAGGCATATTTGGCTGAGCGCTCGGACCGTGTGGTCAACGCGCCGTTTGATCCGGTGATGTTCGAGATCACGGACGTGGCGTGCAACAAGGGCGAGAGTGTGGCTTGGCTGGCGGGCTACTACGGTATTGCCGAGGACGAGGTCGCGGTTTACGGCGACGGCGGCAACGACATTGCCATGCTCAAATGTTTCCGCCACAGCTACGCGACCAAAAACGCAAGCGATGCAGCTAAGGCCGCCGCGAGCGCGACCATCGGCAGCTGCATGGTCCACGCCGTCCCCAAACACATGCTCGCCACCATGCATAAGCAGAATTCCCGCACCGTCATCGAATAATGTGACAAAGGGACTGCCCCTTTGTCACAGGTGACGCTGGTCTCTTGAAATACGAACAAACATTCGCATATCTAACTGCGCTTTGATAGAATTGATGCTGTTGGCGGCAGTTCCATGTGCCGGGCAGCGCCCTCCATCTGAT
>NZ_JBBNNA010000007.1:0-102818 GCF_040098065.1 Collinsella sp. CLA-JM-H32B
ATCTCGCCGCCCCACGCGCCGTACGTCTCATACGCCCACACCTGTGCGACGATTACGCCGCTCACCTTGGGAGTGAATGAGAATTCGGCGCTTGAAGATGCAAAATACTCGGTCTGGGATACGGAATGCCCTACATCTCCATCGCCGCCGTGTATGAATCGCTCGCCCTAGCCACGACCGTGCGAAATGATTGCAGGTAGTGCGCCATCGCCGTGTTGACGGTCGAATGTCCCAGCGCCACGGCTATGTCCTCGATGGCCGCACCGTGCTCCAGCGAGATCGTAGCCCAGCTGTGGCGCAGGCATGTCATCGGCACATGCGGCAGGTCGAGCCGCTTGCAGAATGCGCGGAACTTGCGGGCGACGGCGTTGGGGTCAAGCAGGCACAGGCGACCAGACCTGCGCGTCCCACGAATGGCACGCAGGCGCTCTAGGGCGAATCGCGGCAGTTTCAGCTTGCGGTCTGACAGCTTGGTCTTGCATCCGGTTTCGATGACCTCGCCGCCCACCACGTGCAGGCCGCGCTGCACATGTACCCAGCCGCTGCGCCAGTCCACATCCTCGATTCTCACTGCGCAGGCCTCGCAGCGGCGCAGACCAAGCGCGGCACCTAGCAGAACCGCGGCTTCAAATGGTTGCCCAACGATGGCTTTCAATGTTGTGCGCTCCTGCTCGGCGGTGAGCGTCGGTCGGCGCACCGTGGGCTTTTGCGGCAGCTCCACGCCCTGCGTCACGTCCCAGATTCTGAGCTGGTGTCGGCGTAATACCCAGCGGTATATCTGGCGGAACGTCTTGTAGGCCTTTTCCGCCGCGCCCGGCAAATTGAATGAATCGACCCAATCCTGCATCTCCTCAAAGCTGATCGTCTCAATCTCGCGCTCACCCCACATCGGCATCAGGTGGCAGCGGATGGCGCTGCGATAGCCCTCAAGAGTGGTGGCGCGGAGACGCTTGCCCTTGTCGGCCATGTACTCGGCGGTGGCATCGGAAAACAGCATTTTGAACAGTCCAATCTCTCGAAAATCCCAGACGCTTCGCATGGTAGCCCGCTGCGTTACGTCTGGGATTTATTGCTTGCAGCGGGCGGCGGAGCCCAATCTCACGCCGCCCGTAGGATGGCGCAACGCAGACGAGAAAGGAGGGTGGATGGAGGTACTCAAGCTCTTCGCGCCGTACGGGCCGGGATGGCTCGGGGGAGTGCTGCTGGCGCTCATCGCCGTTTATTTTGGGCGGCAATTTCTCGAAGAGTACAAGCGCCAGAACGAGCGCAAGGCTGGCATCGACATGAAGCGCGAGGAACGCAAGCAGGCCGAGGTCGACGAGCGCGCGCAGCGGGACCGCGAGCGCTCGCAGATGGAGGGCCGCATCGCCGCGCAGATGGAGCGAAGCAACAGCCTCATGGAGGCCATGAAGACCCTCATGGAGTCGGTCGTGGCGTCCAACGAGGTCCTGCACAACGACTTGGCCCACAGCCAGGCGAGAAGCCAGGGAATGGCTGAGAAGGTCGACCACATCTGCGACCGCGTCGACCTGATCTACAGCAAGGAATCCGACAGATAGGAGCAATCAAATGACTGAGATGCAGGCCGGCCTCACCGTCGCCACGGTGCTCGTGGTGCCGTACATCGTGCAGGCCATCAAGACTAAGGCCATGACGGGTGGCGTCGCCCGCTGGACGGCCATCGCCGTCTCGGCGGGGTGCGGCGCCCTCACGGCCATGGCGGGAGGCGTGCCCACCGACCCCTCGGCGTGGGTGACGTCCATCTTCGCGTGTGTCGGCGGCGTACAGGTGGCCTATGCCGCCTTCAAATCCGTCGGTATCACGGACAAATGGTTCGACGCGCTGCTCGCGCTCGGCGACATTAAGGAGGACTAACATGGCAGATTTCGCGAACGTCCAACCGGACGAGTACAAGCTCCTCGGCTGCAACTTCTCGGCGGGACGACCCTTCGGCATCAAGGGCGTCACGATCCACCATATGGCGGGTGACCTCAATGCAGCCCAGTGCAACAGCATCTGGGCCGCCAACGGCTGCTCTGCCCACTACTCGGTCGACCGCAACGGCTACATCGTGCAGCACGTCAACGACACGGACCGCGCCTACGCTTGCGGCGACGGCATCGGCACAGGCGGCGGCAACGACACGACCATCAGCATCGAACACGCCAACAGCGCGCGCGGCCCGTGGACGGTTCACGAGGCCGCTATCGAGAGCGGTGCGCACCTCGTGGCGGCGCTGTGCCTGTACTACGGGCTGGGCCGCCCGGCATGGATGGTGAACGTGTTCCCGCACAAGCACTGGTCGTCCACGGCCTGCCCCGGCGAGCTGGCTGGCTCGCAGCGCGACCACTACATGCAGCGCGCCGTCGAGTGGTACGACGCGATGGTCGGCGGCACGCAGCCGTCCGCGCCGACTGTGCAGCCCGCGACGACCCCCGCTGCGCCTTCGGCGTCGCAGGGCGCGCCGGGCGGTTTCCCTCGCTCCACTGGCGCCCGTGTTCCCGTACACTACTCGCTGCACCTCAAGGGTGGCGGCTGGCTGGACGAGGTGACTGACTTCGGTGCCGGCGACGACGGCTTCGCGGGCTACCCGTGCCGACAGCATGACCTCCTTTGCGCCCGAGTTGATCGCGGTACGCTCAAGTATCAGGTCCACACCGTCGAGGACGGCTGGCTCGACTGGGTCGCCAAGGGCGACCGCAATGACACCGTAAACGGCTGCGCCGGTATCGCCGGTCATACCATCGACGGCGTGCGCATGTACTACGTGACGCCGAGCGGCGAGGAGTACAAGCAGGCGTGGTACCGCTCCCAGACCACTGCGCGCGCCGGATGGCTGAACACCGTGTGCGACGACGGCTCTACCTATAGCGGCGACGACTACGCCGGTATCTACGGCGAGCCGCTCGACCGTCTGCAGGTCTGCGTCACCGACGGGGTGCCGTGGTAATGGCTTTCGGCATGGGTGCGGCGCTCGGCGCGTTTTTGGGCAGCTTCGTCACGGTTGTCGCGCTCGCCCTGATCTGGGGCGGGAGCGACCGCGGGCGATAACAGCAAAAGGGGCCGTGGCGGTTCGTCGCCACGGCCCCTTTTTCGCATCCCTCGAATATCCTAAGTTGCCGCCAAACCCTAAGTATGGTCAGCGTGTTGCTGTGCCGTCAGCGAGTTTTTCCTGTTGGTCAGCATCAATAGCGAGCTGCGGCAAACTGCCTCAGTACTGCCACATGTGGTTGACGGGGCCGGAACCTTCGCCCATGTCAAAGCCGGCGGCGAGAGCGCCGGTTAGGTAGGCCTTGCCGGCGTTGATGGCGTCGGCAAGTTCCATGCCCTGTGCCAATGCGCAGGCAATGGCGGACGAGAGCGTGCAGCCGGTGCCATGCGTGTTGCCGGTCTCGATGCGCTTATGGCGGAACCACGTGGTGAGCGGATCGCCCAGGTGGTTGCCCTCGTCATCGAGCGGCGCGGGCTCTGCTAGCACATCGTTGGCCTCGTTGACAAAATGCCCGCCCTTAACGAGGGACGCGCAGCCAAAGCGGCGGGTGAGGAGCATGGCAGCGTTTTGCTGCGTGCGCTCGGAATCGACCTCGTAGTCGAGCAGCGCCATGGCCTCGGGAATGTTGGGCGTGATGACGGTCGCCAACGGGAACAGGCGACGTGTGAGCGCCTCGGCGGCATCCTCGGCAATGAGGCGAGCGCCCGAAGTGGCGACCATGACGGGATCGACGACGATATTTTGTGCGTCCCAGGCACTCAGGCGGTCGGCGATAACCTCGATAATCTCAGCAGAGGAAACCATGCCGATCTTGACGGCGCTGGGTCGGATATCGTCAAAGACGGCATCGATCTGCGCCGCGACAATATCCGGGGAGACATTCTGCACGGTGGTGACACCGAGCGTGTTTTGTGCGGTGATGGCCGTGATGGCTGTTTCGGCATACAGACGGTGCGCCGTGATGGTCTTAATGTCGGCCTGAATGCCGGCGCCACCGCTGGAATCGGATCCTGCGATGGATAGAACGGCAGGTACCTTGCTGCGATCCATGTTCGCTCCCTTGTCTGGTCGGATTCAAATGGGTCTTTAAGCCAGCATTATAAAGATGCCCAGGCCGGTGATATGCCGAACCCGGGCGCGAGATGTAATTTTTACGCAAATGCAGGCAAATGTTCACAAGTTAACAATTGGCAGGTACTGCGGCGAGCCTATAGGCGATTGCGGCGAAGAGGCTAGTCCTCCATACCGAGGTCGATCGTCGTGCCCTCAAACACTTTGTTGACGGTGCGGACGGCGCACATCTTGCCACACATGGTGCAAGTGCCCTCGGTGGCGGCAGGGGATTCCTCGTAGCGTTTTTTGCCGGTGACCGGGTCGAGGGCGCACTTCCACATGGCGTCCCAGTCGAGCTTGCGGCGTGCCTGGCCCATCTTGTCGTCCATGTCGCGGGCGTGCGGCACCTTCTTGGCGATATCGGCGGCGTGCGCGGCAATCTTGGTGGCCATGAGGCCATCGAGCACGTCCTGGGCGTCGGGCAGGCACAGGTGCTCGGCGGGCGTCACGTAGCACAGGAAGTCGGCGCCGGAGCTTGCGGAGATGGCGCCGCCGATGGCGGCGGTAATGTGGTCGTAGCCCACGCCGATATCGGTCACCAGCGGCCCCAGCACATAGAACGGGGCGTTGTGGCACAGACGCTTCTGCAGCTTCATATTGGCGGCGATCTCGTCGAGCGCCATGTGACCCGGGCCCTCGACCATGACCTGGACGCCGGCGGCCCAAGCACGCTTGCACAGCTTGCCCAGTTCGATCATCTCGGCAGTCTCGGTGGCGTCGTTGGAGTCGTAGAGACAGCCCGGGCGGCAGGAGTCGCCGAGCGAGATCGTTACGTCGTACTCGTGGCAGATTTCGAGCACCTCGTCGTAGAACTCGTAGAAGGGGTTCTCGTTACCGGTGACTTCCATCCAGCCAAACAGCAGCGAGCCGCCGCGGCTGACGATGTTCATGAGGCGGCCGGTCTCCTTGAAGGTCTTGATGACCGATTTATTGATGCCGCAGTGGATGGTCATAAAGTCCACGCCGTCTTCGGCGTGTGCACGCACGACCTCGAGCAGATCGTCCTTGGTCAGCTTGACCAGCGGCTTTTCCATGTAGCCGATGGCGTCGTACATGGGGACGGTGCCTACCATGAGCGGCGTCTCGTCGATGAGCTGCTGGCGGAACTGGCGCGTCTTGCCCGAGTTGGAGAGGTCCATGATGGCGTCGGCACCAAAGTCCTCGGCGATCTTGACCTTCTTCCACTCTTCGGCGGCATCGGCCTTATCGCCCGAGATGCCCAAGTTGACGTTGACCTTGGTGGACAGGCCCTCACCGACGCCAAAGGCGCGCATGCCCTTTTTGATGTGCACGATGTTGGCGGGAATGGCGATGCGGCCGTCGGCCACGCGCTCGCGGATGTACTCGGGGTCGCGATGCTCGCGCTCGGCGACCTCCTTCATCTGCGGCGTGATCTGTCCGGCGCGGGCGAAGTCGATTTGCGTGACAAGCTTGGACTCGGTCTGTGTGCTCATTGGCACGGCTCCCTTCGTTGGCATTACCCATATCAGGTTTGCGGGTCAGGGCGGGCGCGCCCAATCTCAGCCTGCCGTCCTGTCCTGCAAGCTCCCCGTTTATGTAGTGGGCTCAAGTATAGCCTGAATGGGTACGATTGGCCTAACGAACGTGCCTGTGGGGAGGCGTACATGGAAGACAAGCATCTATATCGAGAGACGCAATGGGACATATCGGCCGAGGAGGGCCGTGCGCACCATGGGTTGGTCGCGATTGGCTTTGCGGTGCTTGCCGTGCTGGTGATTGCCTTTTGTATTTGGACGTTTGGCGGTCGCGGCGGCGCTGCCTGGGAGTTTGAGGCCGATGATAGCCTACCGATTATGGCGGTGAGGAGTACTGGCGGTAATGCCAATACGCTCGCCATTCCGGGCGATTATTGGTACCCGCGCGATGAGTTTGTTCAGTTGCAGCTGAGTGGTGGGTCCATTCCAGGCGAAGAAATCGAACGCGTGACGTTTGACGCGGCGCTCAAAACGCTGACGGTGAAGCTCAAAGATCAAGGAGATGTGCCCACGACCATGGATATCGCCCTGACGGAATGGCGTCTGGAGCCTCCGTCGGGCGTCAAGGTGTCCGAGGTTGAGCATGTCAAGATTACCTATCAGGACGGCACGACAAATGAAATTGCCAAAGCCGACGGCTTGGCGGAATAGACGTCGTGCCTAGGCGGTACATTCAAGAGTAGCGGTGGTCCTACAAGGCCCGTTCGTTCAGGAAGACCAAAGTGTTTTTATTTGAAAGCTCGGGAAGGTGACGATAGCCAACGTCGAACGCGGTGAGCCCGCTTACATCCTCGACCTTGTTTTCCGCCATCCAGCGCACCATGGAGCCGCGCGCCTTTTTGCTGGCGGTCGAGCGCTGGATGGGCTTGCCGTTGCGGATGCCTTCACCAAAGAGGCACGTGACGACTGTGGCGTCGCCCGCGAGGTGGGGCAGAACGGCTTTGGCGTACTCCGCGCTGGCGAGATTGACGATCGTAGCGTTGGAGCTCGCCGGAGCGATGGTCCGTGCGAGCTTGTCGCCCCAAAACGCGTAGAGGTCTCGGGCATCGTCGACGGCAAGCTTTGCGCCCATCTCCAGCCGATACGGTTCAACGGCATGAAAGGGGCGTACGCATCCGTAAAGGCCCGAGAGGATCCAGAGATGGTTTTGCAGCCAGTCGAGCTGTGCGGCATCCATGACCTCGGGCGCCATACTTTGGTATTGGATGCCGTGGTAGGACATGACGGCGGGGGAGAGGTGTCGGGCGAGTGCGGGATTGTCGAGATCGCCGTTTTTCAGGATGGGCCCGAACTCATGCAGGGTGTTGAGGCAAGGCCCCAGCAGTTTGTCACTTACGTTCCATAGCGTCTGCAGACCGCCGCTGCCTTCATTTCGTTCGATATCTAGCAGTGCGCGGTGGAGGCGAGCCGTTTCGTGCGCAAAAGGCGGTATGTCCAGGACTTCAAAAGCATCTTGGGCCGCGCGCATCTGCTTGGCGGGCGAAATGATGACCTGCAGCATGGACTCTCCTCTGCCAAAAAGGAAGTTGCGGTGGAATACGGTCTGTTTTGGCCGTTTATGGGCCAGTTTAGTCCGTATTTCACCGCAACTGATGAAGGATCGGTTAGGCGCGCTCGAGGAAGGCCTTGTAGCCGCGATAGGCCTCGTAGATATCGGCCTTGTTAGCGACCTCCCACAGGGCGTGCATGGACAGGACGGCAACGCCGGAGTCGATGACGTTCATGCCGTACTTGGCCATGATGTATGCGATGGTGCCGCCGCCGCCAGCGTTGACGCGGCCGAGCTCGCAGGTCTGGAAGTCCACGCCCGCCTCGTCCATGATGTCGCGGACGAGGGCCACGTACTCGGCGTCGGCGTCGTTAGATCCGCCCTTGCCGCGGCTGCCCGTGTACTTGTTAAAGCACAGGCCGCGACCCATAAAGGCTGCGTTCTTGGTTTCGAACTTGCCGGCGTAGCCCGGGTCGAAGCCGGCGGACACGTCGGAGGAGAGCATACGGCTGTGGGCGAGTGCACGGCGCAGGGCCAGCGGGCTATCCTCGCCGGCGAGCGTCATGATCTCGGCGACGGTGTTCTCGAAGAAGCGGCTCGTCATGCCGGTGGCGCCCACGGAACCGATCTCCTCCTTGTCGACGATGAGTGTGATGCTCGTGCGTTCCACGTTGGCGACGTTGATCTGGGCGAGCATGGACGGATAGGCGCAGACACGGTCGTCGTGGCCATAGCCCAGAATCATGGAGCGGTCGAGGCCCATGTCGCGGGCCGGGCCGGCGGGCACGACCTCGATCTCGGCGGAGAGGAAGTCCTCCTCCTCGACGTCGTACTGCTCCTTGAGGATATCCAGGAACATCTGCTTGACGGGCTCCTTGGGAGCGTCTTTGTCGTCCTCATCGAACTTGACGGGACGGCCGCCCACGATCACGTCGAGGATCTCGGCGTCGACGGCGTCCTTGGCGGGCTTGGCCATCTGCTCGCTCGAGAGGTGGATCAGCAGGTCGGAGATGGTAAAGACCGGATCGTCTGCCTTGTCGCCGATGTTGATGTCGACGGTGGTGCCGTCCTTTTTGCAGATGACGCCCACGAGTGCAAGTGGGGAGGCCACCCAGTGGTAGCTCTTGACGCCGCCGTAGTAGTGCGTGTCGAGGTAGGCCATGTCGCCGGCCTCGAAGGCGGGGTTCTGCTTGAGGTCCAGGCGCGGCGAGTCCACGTGGGCGCCCAGGATGTTAAAGCCCTGCTCGAGCGGGGCGGTGCCCAGGTTGACGAGCATAAGGTCCTTGCCGTGGTTGGCGGCGTACACCTTGTCGCCGGCCTTGAGCGCGCGGCCCTCGGTGATCACGGTCTCCAGATTGACGTAGCCCGCCTCCTCGGCCATCTTGATACCGGACTTGACGCACAGGCGCTCGGTCTTGTTCTCGCTCAAAAACTGCTTATAGCCGCGGCAAAGCTCCTCGAGCTCCTCGACTTGCTGTGGCGTGTACTTTTTCCATGCGCAGGGACGCTCCATGACGCAGGCTCCTTTCGGATCGATCGTGCTGGTTAATGTACCGTGAGCCATCGTATCACGCACGGGCGCGCGGTGGCGGGGGAGCTTGATGTGCGGTGGCCGCGGGGCGGGGAGCGTGTAAACTGGAGTGAGCAAACCGTGCCCAGCCCAAAGCGAGGTATTCAATATGTCTGACAAGCGCCGTACCTTTGCCGTTATCGACGGCAACTCGCTCATGCACCGCGCCTTCCACGCCGTGCCGCCCACCATGAACGCGCCGGACGGTCGCCCCACCAACGCAATCTTTGGTTTTCTGAACATGTTTCTCAAGATGATCGATGCCTTTAACCCCGACGGCGTGGTCGTGGCGTTTGATAAGGGCAAGCCGCGCGTGCGCATGGAGATGCTGCCGCAGTATAAGGCGCAGCGCCCGCCCATGGACCCCGATCTGCACGCGCAGTTCCCTATGATCAAGGAGCTGCTCACCGCGCTCAACGTGCCGATTCTGCAGTCCGAGGGCTGGGAAGGCGACGATATCCTGGGAACCATGGCTCGCCTGGGCGAGGAGGCCGGCTGCGACATGCTGCTGGTGACCGGCGACCGCGACATGTATCAGCTTGTGACCGAGCACGTCAACGTGGTCTCGACTCGCAAGGGCCTGTCCGACGTGGCGATCATGACGCCCGAGAGCGTGGACGACCTGTATCACGGCATTACACCGGCGCTCGTGCCCGATTTTTACGGTCTGAAGGGCGATACGTCGGACAACATTCCCGGCGTACCGGGCATCGGCCCCAAAAAGGCGAGCGCGCTTATCGCGCAGTACGGTAGCCTGGACGAGGTCATCGCGCATGCCGACGAGGTCAAGGGCAAGATGGGCGAGAACCTGCGTGCGCACATCGACGACGCACTGCTGAGCCGCAAGGTTGCGACCATTCGCACCGATGCGCCTGTCGAGCTCGACTTTGACGAAACGTCCTTCCCGGCGTTTTCTGCCGATGAGGTTTCCGCGGCGCTGGGTACGCTTGGTATCACCGCCATGCAGAACCGCTTCCTGGCGCTGATTGGCGGCGAGGGCGGGGTCGTGCCCGCTGCCAGCACGCTTGAGATTCCCTCCGTTTTGCGTGCCGCCGCAGGCGATGCGGAGGCACTTGCTGCCGTTGCGGCTGAGATCTCCCGCGCGATCGATGCCGGCGAGTGGGTCGCCGCCGTGGTGGACGACGACAAGGAAGAGGGCGCGCTCTTTGGGCTGACGCGCACGCTGTGGCTGGCGACGTCCAAGGGCCTGTTCGCGCTCGAGGAGGGCGACAGCGATGCGGCGGTTGAGGTTGAGGGCTTTAACTTCGCCCACGGCGTGATTGCCGGCGTGCTCGCGCGCCTGTTTATGGAGGGCCGCGTGGCGAGCCCGGATATGAAGGCGCTGCTGCACGAGCTTTCGCCTATCGATTCCTCTGAGCCCGAGCTCATGGATCCGCTGGCAGTCGATTCCACGCGCATCTTCGATACCGTTGTTGCCGCCTACCTGTTGGATTCCGATCGCTCCGAGTTCGATGAGGCATATCTTGCCGATACCTATCTGCAGATGGCGCTGCCTGCGGCGCGCGGCGCAGAGGGTGCTGGTGAGGACGCTCCGGCGCCTGCCGCTCGCACGGCGGCCTTGACGCTGGTGCTGGTCGCACCGCTGCGCGACCGCATGGCCCGCGAGAACGCCGCCAACGTGTTCGATGGCATCGAGATGCCGCTCGTGCCGGTACTTGCCAAGATGGAGCGCGCGGGCATGCTCGTGGATCCCGATCGCCTGCACAGCCTGTCCGAGGGCCTGGCGACCCAGATCACCGAGGTCGAGCGAAACATTCGCGACCTTGCCGGTGACGAGACCTTTAATATTGGCAGCCCCATGCAGCTGTCGCACGTACTCTTTGATGTGATGGGGCTTCCGACCAAGGGCCTCAAGAAGACTAAGCGCGGCTACTATTCGACCAATGCTAAGGTGTTGAGCGATCTTGCCCGCGACCACGAGATCGTGCGCCTGATTTTGGACTGGCGTGAGAAGTCCAAGATTAAGTCGACCTATCTGGACACGCTAGGTCCGCTGCGCCGTGGTGACGGTCGTGTGCACACCACGTACAACCAGACCATCACCGCGACGGGACGTTTGTCTTCGAGCGACCCCAATCTGCAAAACATTCCGACTCGCTCGGAGCTCGGGCGTACCGTCAAGACGGCGTTTTCGGCAGGCGAGGGCAGCGTCTTTTTGGCGGTGGACTACTCGCAGATCGAGCTGCGCCTGCTCGCGCATCTTTCGGGTGATGAACATCTGGTACGTGCCTTTAACGAGGGCGAGGACTTCCATGCCGAGACGGCCGCGCGTGTATTTGGCGTGCCGGTGTCCGAGGTGACACCCGACCTGCGCAGCCGCGCCAAGGCCGTGAACTTTGGCATCGTGTACGGCCAGCAGGCCTACGGTTTGTCGCAGTCGCTGCATATCTCGATGGCCGAGGCGCGCGATATGATCGATCGCTACTACGAGGCCTACCCGGGCGTGCGCACGTTCCTCGACAATGTGGTGGCGCGTGCCAAGCAGACGGGCTACGCCGAGACCATGTACGGCCGCAGACGCCATATTCCCGAGCTCAAGGCCAAAAATCCGCAGCTTCGCGGCTTTGGCGAACGCACGGCCATGAACCACCCCATGCAGGGCACCGCAGCAGACATCATCAAGATCGCCATGGCCCGCGTAAGCCGCCGCCTGGAAGAAGAGGGCTTTGCCGCCCACATGATCCTGCAGGTACACGACGAACTGGACTTTGAGTGCCCCGTCGACGAAGTCGAGCGCCTAACCGCCATGGTCCGCGACGTCATGGAGCACGTAGTAGACCTACGCGTACCCCTCATCGCCGAAGCCAGCACCGGCATAACCTGGGCCGACGCGAAATAGGAAAGTAACCACAGTTCCAAAGTAACCAAAAGCTGAAGGGGGCTCCTTGCCAACAAGGAGCCCCCTTCATTCCAAAAAATTCAGCCAAGTATCTAGACGCCAAGACGCCATCTAGGCGGCAGGTAAGTAAACCTAGGGCCTGGCCGGGCGGCACGGGATAACTTTTCGTAGATTCCGCACGCAAAGAAAGCCACTTAATGTGGCTTTCGTCTTGCGCAGGACCTGACCGAGCGAAAAGTTATCCCGTGCCGCCCGGCCAGGCCCGATGGGACGGCTACCGAGCCGCCAAGATGGCGTCGATGAGCGTCAGTACGCCCCCGTCGTTGTTGCTCGGAATGCGCCACTTAGCATGCGCGTTCATATGCTCCTCGGCGTTGTCCACGATAAAGCTGTGACCGACGCGCTCCAGCATGGGGATGTCATTGTACGTATCGCCCGCGGCAGCGGCATCGGCGATATCGATGCCCAGGTGCTCGCACAGGTGCGCGACGCCGGCGCCCTTGTCGACACCCAGGTTCATAAAGTCGATCCACTCGCGCCCGGCGTTGGTGACGTAGAGCTTGTCCGAGAACTCGGGGCTATAGGTCTCGCGGAAAGCGGGCTCGGCGTCGTAGCCGGGGAAGAAGACCGAAATCTTGTTGGACTCGAAATCAATGCCCTCAAAGCTGTCGACGTAGTTGATTGTGTTGTAGTAGACGCTGATCTCGTCGTGGTACTGATGGTCGCGGGCAAGCACGTAGAACTCGTCGAAGCAGCACAGGACGGGGACAGCGCGCGGATCCTCCGAGGCGCGGCTCAAGACCTGCTGATACAGCGCCACATCGATGTTGCTCTTATAGATATAGTTGCCGCGATAGATGACGCAGGCTCCGTTGTCGGGACAAAAGGCGAGGCGGTTCTTGATGCCCTCGAACATCTCCTCGAGCTTGGGGGCTGGACGTCCGCTAGCGGGGCAGAATACGATGCCGGCTTCGGCGAGCTTGTCCAGGCGCTCGTCGAGGCCTTGCGGCAGCACGCGCTCGTCGGTCAGCAGCGTTTTGTCCATGTCGACGGCGATGAGCTTAATGTTTCCGATATTGGCGTCCGATTCGTAAGTTTGCATAAAAGCGAGCCTTTCGTTTCGAAATTGTTTCAGACGTTATAACCATCAACTTGTAGTAGGGCGTATTTTCGCAGGATTGGCGCGCGTTTGCATCACCATTCACAAACTAATGAAAAAACTTTTCAGAAATTTGAATTTGCCGCTTGTGCAGCGGGCACTTTATCGTAATATAGCGAACATCGAAAACGGAGACGGCAAAAGAGCCGCTTAGCGAGAAAAAGGTACCGTTTACGATATTTGAATTGCGCCCGGCGATAGGTGAAAGGAGAGGCAGATGCAGTTCGTAAAGATCATCACTACTGCAGACAATGCCATCCGACGCCAGCGCGCAATTTCCCGACGACGATAACAATCGTCTCTGTCCGCATGGGGCGAATTGCCTCAACAGAGTCATTTTGAGGTCGTTGGGTTTTAGCACGACATTGCTGCATGTTTCTAGGGCATGTATGTGCTGATTTTTGCTATTTAACCTGATATTGCACGGTTTTTGACCTCGAAATGACTTGCAACTGACCGATGTTCTAACTAGCTACCAAGGGCGAAAGGAAACAGCCATGAGCAAGGAAAAAGTCGTTCTCGCATATTCTGGTGGTCTTGATACATCCGTATGTGTCAAGTGGCTCCAGGACGAGAAGAATCTCGATGTCGTTTGCGTCTGCGGCAATGTGGGCCAGGAGGAGACCGGCCTGGATGCCAAGAAGCAGAAGGCCCTCGACCTGGGCGTTCTGGATTGTCAGGTGCTCGACCTGCGCGACGAGTTCTCCGATGAGTTCCTGACCAAGGCCATCGCCGCAAACTCCATGTACGAGAACAAGTATCCGCTGCTTTCCGCCCTGTCTCGCCCGCTGCTTGCCAAGAAGCTTGTTGAGGTCGCCCACGAGTTTGGCGCGACCTACGTCGCCCACGGCTGCACCGGCAAGGGTAACGACCAGGTCCGCTTCGAGGCTGCCGTCAAGGCCCTCGACCCCGAGCTCAAGGTTATCGCCCCGGTTCGCGAGTGGGACCTGAAGTGCCGTCCCGACGAGGTCGCCTACGCCCATGCTCACAACGTGCCGGTTCCCGAGGGTGCCAACGACAACCCCTACTCCATCGACGACAACCTGTGGGGTCGCGCCATCGAGTGCGGTCACCTGGAGGATCCCTGGAACGAGCCGCTCGATGACGCTTGGGTTATGACCAAGAATCCCGAGGACACGCCCGACACCCCGACGTATACCGAGATTGAGTTTGAGGCCGGCAAGCCCGTCGCCGTCGACGGCAAGAAGATGAAGCTCTCCGAGATCGTCATCGCCCTCAACAAGATTTCGGGCGACAACGGCTTTGGCCGTCTCGACCTGGTTGAGGACCGTCTGGTGGGCCTCAAGAGCCGCGAGTGCTATGAGGTTCCCGGCGCCCTGACGCTCATCACCGCCCACAAGGCGCTCGAGGACATTTGCGTCGAGGGCGACCTGCTCAAGACCAAGATCAAGCTCGAGCAGGATTGGGCCACCGCCGTGTATAACGGCCAGTGGTACAGCCCGCTCAAGAACGCGCTCGACGCCTTTATGGCCGACACCCAGAAGTTCGTGACCGGCACCGTCCGCCTGAAGTTCTTTAAGGGCAACTGCCATGTCGTCGGCCGCAAGAGCCCCTTCAGCCTCTACGACTACGGTCTGGCTACCTACGACCGCGACACCACGTTTGACGAGAAGGCCAGCGCCGGCTTCATCGAGATCGATACGCTGTCGCTCAAGACGTGGGCAAAGGTCCAGGGTCCCAGCTCTGCCGCCGCCCAGGCCTAAGGCTTTTCCTTCCCTTGGTATCCGCGCGGCCCATCCGCGTGATACAAAACGGGCGCACGGGGTCCCTACCTTTCGTTATGCTTGCTGACACTTCTTAACATCGGTGGCCCCTACGTTCCGCCCGCATATATGACGCCGCGCTTGCGGCTGAGTCCGAGCCCCGCCGGGGTTGTCCGGCGGGGCTCTTTCTATCAATTTGTCGGCCTTGCGCCTATATATATGAGGAGTATCCAATATGTTCAATGTCATCGCGCATGCTTTACTTGCCCTCGCGCCCGAGCTCGATGCTGCAAAGGTCGAGGGCGTCCCTATGAGCCTGAAGGCTTGGATTGACGGTTCGCAGGGCAACATCCGGAGGGAGACGTTGGGTGCCAAGTGCATGGTGCGTCACTTCTTTGCAAATTAGCTACATGGCCCCGCATGCAGTGGGGAATGTGCAAAACTAGCGGTTGGTAAATCGCTTTAGCGACAGGGCGCATTGCTTTGGGCGCTTCGTTTGGTATTTGATGAAAGGGGACGATCCCATGGCTCTTTGGGGCGGTCGTTTTGAGGCGGGCGTGGCCGAGGTCACGCAGGAGTTTGGCGCGTCGCTGCCGGTCGACAAACATCTCTATAAGCAGGATATCGCCGGCTCTAAGGCACATGCCAAGATGCTGGCCGCCCAAGGCATCATCAGTGCCGAGGACGAGCAAGCGATAGCCGAGGGCCTGACCGGAATCGAACAGGATATCGATGCCGGCAACTTCACCTTCGACATCAACGACGAGGACATTCATATGTCCATCGAGAGCGAGCTGACGCGTCGCATCGGCGAGGCTGGCAAGCGCTTGCATACCGGACGTTCGCGCAACGACCAGGTGGCGACCGATACGCGCCTGGGCGTCAAGGCGCTGGCCAAGGAGCTCATGGAGGCCAATCTTGAGCTGCGCCATGTGCTGGTGGATGCGGCCAAGAAGTACGACAAGGTGATTCTGCCGGGCTACACGCACATGCAGCATGCTCAGCCCGTGCTGCTGTCGCATCATCTGCTGGCGTATTCCTGGATGTTCGCGCGCGACTTTACACGCCTGAAGGCCGCCTTTGATGCCGCCGACAACTGCCCGCTGGGTGCTGCCGCGCTTGCCGGTACGAGCTATCCGCTCGATCGCCAGATGACGGCTGCTGAACTTGGCTTTGCGGGCGTGATTCCCAACTCGCTCGATGCGGTTTCCGACCGTGATTTCCTGCTCGATCTGCATTACGCCGGCTCCGTCATGGCCATGCACCTGTCGCGTCTTTCCGAGGAGATCGTGCTGTGGTCGAGCTCTGAATTTGGCTTTATCACGCTTTCCGACTCGTACTCCACCGGCTCGTCCATCATGCCGCAGAAGAAGAATCCCGACTTTGTCGAGCTTATTCGCGGCAAGAGCGGCCGTGTCTATGGCAACCTGGTGCAGCTGCTCGTAACCATGAAGGGCCTGCCGCTTGCTTATAACAAGGACTTGCAGGAGGACAAGGAGGGCGCGCTCGATACCGCTCACACGCTCCTGCAGTGCCTGTCGGTTATGGCCGGTATGATTTCGACTTGGACCGTCAACGAGGATGCCATGGCGCGCGAGTGCGGCGTGGGGCACCTTGCCGCTACCGATGTTGCCGATTACCTGGCCAAGCGTGGCCTGGCGTTCCGTGAGGCGCATGCCGTGGTGGGCCATCTGGTCCTGATGTGCGAGAAGCGCGGCTGCAATCTTGAAGACCTGCCGTTTGAGGTGTTCCAGGAGGCAAGCCCGCTCTTTGAGCACGATATTACCGAGGCGCTCGACATCCCCTCGATTGTCGCCGCGCGCACGACCGAGGGCGGTACCGCTCCTGCCGCCGTTGCCGTGCAGCTTGAGTGCGCCGAGGCACAGCTCGTGGCCGACGAAGGCGTGTTTGGATCGCTGACCAAGGTCGTCGAGATGGGTCACGGGGCAAAGTAGGGGTTTGGCTGAAGCCGTTTTGGCCATGTATTGATAAATCGGTTTCGCTTTACGGGCGCCTGCTGATGTGGGCGTCCGTATTTTGTTGCTATGGGGGAGGGGCTTGTCGAGAACTTCTGTAGGACCTTTGGGCAGGTTGTGAAGGGGATACGTTCGCGGGCGGCAATCGACCGTCTGCTCTGCTCGGTGCGGTTGATGGACAGTCGGATGGTACTCTAATCAGGCTTCGAAACAGAAGTGACACATATGGAACGCTTCAATAAATTACAACGTTTCAATAAACAGCTTTTTGTTTAACTGCAGCTAAAACTCTGTTACGATGCAGTCCAGGCGGGTGCCGGAATGGGACTTGGGCACGCGCGAACCTACTTGAAAGGCTACCTTATGGCTATCGAGAAGACCTTCATCATGATTAAGCCCGACGCCGTGCGCGACCGCAAGATCGGCGAGATTGTTGCTCGCATTGAGCGCAGCGGCCTTGTCATCGAGCGCATGGAGATGACCACGCTCGAGCGCGCTACCGTCGAGGAGCACTACGCCCATCTGGCCGACAAGCCCTTCTTTGGCGGTCTCTGTGACTTTATGACGAGCGGTCCGGTCGTCAAGATGGTCGTTTCCGGTCTCTCCGCTGTCTCCAAGATGCGCACCCTCATGGGCGCTACCAACCCGCTTGACGCTGCCCCCGGCACCATTCGCGGCGATTTCGCTGTCGATGTCAACGCCAACGTGATTCACGGCTCCGACTGCCTGGAGAACGCCGAGATCGAGATCAAGCGCTTCTTTGGCTAAACCAGCTTTGACTCCTTAAAGCTGTTAGCGTGTGGCTTGGGCGCCGCGGAACTCCGTCCGCGGCGCCCTTTATATTCCAGTAGATTTCTGGTAACAGCGTAGAAATCTACTAAAGAGTCCCCGTCCGGATGTGTGCTCCGGGCGGGGGCTGGCGTTAGCGTTTGGCTTTGTAAGTCTTTAAGCCTCGTCGACGACCTTGAGTCCGCGGGTCTGGTCGATTTCGTTGAGGAGATTGACGCGACGCTCGTGGCGGCCGCCCTCAAACTCGGCGTCGAGCCACTCGTCGACGATCATCTTGGCGAGCTCGGAGCCCACGACGCGGGCGCCAAAGGCGAGTACGTTGGTATTATTGTGCATGCGCGAGAGCTTGGCGCTGAAGGGTTCGGAGCACACGACGGCGCGTACGCCCTCGACCTTGTTGGCGGCCAGGCTAATCCCGACACCGGTGCCGCAGATCAGGATGCCCAGGTCGACGTCGCCGTTGGCAACGGCCTTACCCACCTTGTAGCCGGCGATGGGGTAGTCAAAGCTCTCGGAGGTGTCGGTGCCAAAGTTCACGACCTCGCAGCCGCGCTCCTTCAGGTGCTCGGAGATGATGTTCTTGAGCTCGACGGCGGCGTGGTCGTTGCCGATACCGATCTTCATGGATGGTTCCTCTCTGGTCTGTGCGGCGAGATTGCTAAAGGTTTTACCGCGTTCGACTGCATGATAGCGCGACTTTTGCGTAAACGCTCGGGCGTTTTTTGGTCAAACGCTTTAGTTTGCAGCAAGACTATCTTTTCATGAATGAATGCTGTCAGATTGCGCTTGAACGCCGTCCGCCGGAACCATGGTTGCGGTTTTTGATGCATTGTTATCAAATAAAAGAGCTAACTCTTTTTGAGAGCCCAGTCCGTTATACAAGTAGGAGATACCTATGCCTGCCGATTCCCTTCGTGATACCGCGTTTTGCGATGTTTTGAACCGCGAGCTTGTCTGTGCGCTCGGCTGCACCGAGCCCATTGCCGTTGCCTATGCGGCGGCGCTGGCGAGTCAGACGCTCGGTTGCGAACCCGATCATATGGATGTCGCCTGCTCGGGCAACATCATCAAGAACGTTAAGAGCGTGACCGTGCCCAATTCGGGCGGTATGCACGGTATTGAGGCGGCGGCCGTGCTGGGTGCCGTGGGCGGCGACGCCAAGAGCGCGCTTGAGGTGCTCGAGAGCGTTGACGATAAAGACCGTGCTCGTGTGGCCGAGCTCCTCGCCGATGCCGGCTACTGCGATGTGTCGCTTGTCGAGGGTGTGCCCAACCTCTACATCAAGGTGACTGCCACAGCCGGGGGCCATACCGCAGTCGTCGAGATTACCGACCACCACACCAATGTCACGTGCCATACGCTCGACGGTATTCCGGTATGCGGCAAGTCGGCGGGGGAGTGTGCCGCCTGCGCCGAGCGCGTTATGGCCGAGCGTGCGGCAGATAGCGCTGACACGCCCATGTCGATTGAGTCCATCATCGACTTTATTGAGGACGGCGACATCGATGGTGCCCGCGCTGCCGTTGAGCGTCAGATTGAGCTGAACGGCGCGATCAGCGCCGAGGGCCTGGCGCACGCTTGGGGTGCCGAGGTTGGCCGCACGCTGCTGGGTGCTCGTGCCGATGACGTCGCCTGCCGTGCCCGCGCCCGTGCGGCCGCCGGGTCCGACGCCCGCATGAACGGCTGTGCGCTGCCGGTCGCCATTGTGTGCGGCTCGGGCAACCAGGGCATTACCTGCGCACTGCCCGTTATGGAGTATGCCGAGTACCTGCGCTGCGACCACGATCGCCTGGTGCGCGCCGTGATGCTGTCCGATCTTATCGCCGTGCATATCAAGAGCTATATTGGTGCGCTCTCGGCGTTTTGCGGTGCTATTTGCGCCGCGTGTGGCGCCGGCGCTGCGATTACCTGGCTGTGTGGTGGCACGCGCGAGCAGATTGGCGCGACGGTTTCGAACACACTCGGTAACGTGGGCGGCATCGTGTGCGATGGCGCCAAGGCAAGCTGTGCCGCCAAGATTTCCGCTGCCGTTGATGCGGCGATTCTAGGTCACGATATGGCCATGCAGGGTCGTGGCTTCCGCGCCGGCGAGGGCCTGATCCAGGATACCGTCGAGCAGACAATCGCCAGCATGGGCTACGTGGGCCGTGTGGGTATGAAAGATACCGATGTCGAGATCCTCAACATCATGATCGGCAAGACTCGAGTCTGTTAGTTACGCGGTTTTACCAAACCGCGTAACCAGTCGACGCTGCAAACGCCCCTAAGCGGCAATCTGCCTTTCAATCGTCGGGCATGGCCAGAAGGCCTATGCCCTCCTCTTTCAAGGCACATTGCTCGCTTAGGGGCGTTTTCGCTGACTTATGCTCAACCTGCGGCGCTATTTTGTTTGGTGGGAGGGGTCCTAGGACAGTTCGTCGGCTATTTGGTGCTCGTAGAAGGCTTCTACTACGGCGTTGAAATCGCGGGCGAAGTCTTCCATGGTTCCGCGCCAGGTGGCTCGGCTGGGCTTGCCTTGGCCCACATAGGCAGTCTGAATGCCGCAGGCGGGGCTGGGGAAGTCGCGTTTGGGATCGTTGCCCACCATGAGGACCTCGTGCGGCTCGAGCCCCATCACCTGAAGCTGCTCTAGATAGTAGGTGGCATCGGGCTTGCAGCGGGTGGTGTTTCCCATGTGCGTGACGAGCTCAAAGGGGACGTCGGCCAGATCGCCCCAACCCATGCGGCACTCGATGGCCCCCTGCGAAAAGCTGGGATTGGTAAAGAGCGCGCAACGCAGTCCTGCATCCTGTACGGCCTGAAGCGCGGCGTGTGCGCCGGGCATGGCGTGGGCGTTGATGACATCGTCGTTCTTGTACGGCAGGACTTCGCGGTCGTAGTAGGTAAACGCCTCGTAGATAAGTGGGTCCGAGAGGCAAATGCCGCACCGGCGCTCAACCTCTTCTTGGTAGAACTCCAGATTGGTGCGATTATCCGTGCCGCTTCGGCGATTGGCGTTGAGGTCGACCAAGATGGTGCCGAGGCGTGCCATCGTGCCACCGTGGCTGCGGCGACCGATATCCGCGAGCATCGACGAGACATCCTTAAAATAGCGAAGGATGAATGCGTTGAGGTTGATGCTAAGAAGCGTTTCGTCCATATCGAAAACGACTGCTTTGAGCACGCGGGCACCTTTCTCGATAAATCGTTCCAGAATCGTTGGCTCCGGATACTTTACCTCAAAGGCGTATGGGCAAACTGCTTATCGTCAAGTTGTGGAGACGGCTGTCCATAAGATTACGAAAAAGTCTCCACACGAGTAAAAAAACGCAGTTCACGCTTGAAATCGAACCCATTTCCCCGTAACCTATACGAACGTGATTGCATAAGCGTCACATTAGTATCTGTCGGCTCCCGAGTGTTCCTAAACGTTGTGTGCTTGTCGCACCCTTCTGTAGGTCCTAGCAATCGGGGCCCCGTAGTTCGAAAGGGGTCCACCTTTGAGTGAGATTCAGAACTCGTCCATTTTCTCTCTTGACGATGTCAACGAGGAGGAGATGAACAACCTCATCGACGGTACGATTACCGACTTTGATGAGGGCGATCTCGTTAACGGCACTGTCGTTAAGATCGAGCATGACGAGGTGCTCGTTGACATCGGATTCAAGTCCGAGGGCGTTATCCCGGTCCGCGAGCTGTCCATCCGCAAGGACGCTAACCCTGCAGACATCGTTGCACTCGGTGATCCCATCGAGGCCCTGGTTCTCCAGAAGGAGGACAAGGACGGTCGTCTGGTCCTGTCCAAGAAGCGTGCCGAGTACGAGCGTGCTTGGAACCGCATCGAGGAGAAGTTCAACTCCGGCGAGAACGTCGAGGGCGAGGTTATCGAGGTTGTCAAGGGCGGCCTGATCCTCGACATCGGCCTGCGTGGCTTCCTGCCCGCCTCCCTCGTCGACCTCCGTCGTGTCAAGGACCTCACCTCCTACATGGGCACCCGCATCGAGGCCCGCGTCATCGAGATGGACCGCAACCGCAACAACGTCGTCCTCTCCCGTCGCGTCGTGCTCGAGGAGTCCCGTAAGGCCGAGCGCTCCGAGATCCTGTCCAAGCTCAAGTCTGGCATGCGTCTCCAGGGCACCGTTTCCTCCATCGTCGACTTCGGCGCCTTCGTCGACCTCGGCGGTATCGACGGCCTCATCCACATCTCCGAGCTCTCCTGGAACCACGTCAACCATCCTTCCGAGGTTGTCAAGGTCGGCCAGGAGGTCGAGGTCGAGGTTCTCGACGTCGATCTCAACCGCGAGCGCATCTCCCTGGGTCTCAAGCAGACCACCGAGGATCCGTGGCGCGCACTCGTCAAGAAGTACCCCGTCGGCGCTATCGTCGAGGGCACTGTGACCAAGCTTGTCCCGTTCGGCGCTTTCGTCGACCTGGGCGAGGGCATCGAGGGCCTGGTCCACATCTCCGAGATGGCCAACAAGCACGTCGATCAGCCTTCTCAGGTCACCCACGTGGGCGACAAGGTTCAGGTCAAGGTCATGGAGATCGACCTCGACCGTCGTCGTATCTCCCTGTCCATGAAGTCTGCTGCTGAGACTCTGGGCGTCGAGATCGAGGTTACCCCGCTGCCTTCCGAGAAGAAGGACGAGGAGACCGACGCCGAGTAAATCGGTTTGACGATCACTTGTTTTAAGGGATCCGTCCGCAATGGACGGGTCCCTTTTTGCATTTGTTGCTGAGGTGCGCGATGCCGCCCGTGTGCAATGCCGCCTAGGCTGTTCACGGGCTATTGGGTTGTCAGTGCATGAAAAATGCCGACATCCCGCCTCGGGGAGGAGGCGGGAACGCGCCGAGTAGACGGAGGGGTGCGGAGCGCGGTCGCGTCTCGACTGACGACGTTGCCCATCGACGATACTATTGTACTGCATAGCGTGGTTCTTGGTTTATCGTGTCGAACGCTTGTGTTGTGCCATTGCCTGTGACAACGGTGTGCTACACTCTTGCACTGCTGAGTGGGCCAGACGGTCGCGCGATGTGCTGCTTGCGGCACGCGTGAGGAAAGTCCGGGCTCCAGAGGGCGGGATGCCGGCTAACGGCCGGGCGGAGTGATCCGACGGAAAGCGCCGCAGAAAAGAAGACTCCCACCTGCGCCGCAAGGCGTAAAGGGAAAAGCTGAAACGGTGGTGTAAGAGACCACCAGCGTCGTGGCAACACGGCGGCTTGGCAAGCCCCATCCGGAGCAAGCGCGAATAGGAACGCTATGGGCCGGCCCGGTCCGCGTTCGGGTAGCGTGCGTGGAGCTGCACGGTAACGTGCAGACAAGATAAATGACCGTTCACGACAGAACCCGGCTTATAGGCCCACTCAGCAACTATGTTGACGCTGCGACGGCATCAGCTGGCCGATTTGGCGCTCATTCGTCGGTCGCCGCCATAAGGCGTGCTCCCTCCTCTTTCGGGCCAAATCGACTCAGCTGACGCCGTCTCGCTGTTTTTGCCTGGTCATCGGCAGCCTCATTTCTGTTGCAATCTCGTCTTTCAAGGCACCTTGCTCGCGCTGACGGGTTCTCGCTGTTGGTGACGGCATCATTGGTGTTTCCGTTCTTGTTGGCGAGGGCAACGGTACGGCCTTTGCCGTATTATTGAGGCTGTTTGTTGCTTTGCTTGTTGTTGAGGGGCTTTGTTGGACAGCTATTTTACTCTGCAATCGAATATTGAGGCTTCGGGCGAGTTTGTGGACCGCAAGAGCCGGTTTATTGCCCAGCTGGTCCATATTGAGTCCGAGGATGAGGCGAATGCCTTTATCGAGATGGTTCGCAAACGTCATTACGACGCTCGACATAATGTGCCCGCGTGGATTTTGGTCGATGGACGCGAGCGCCAGAGCGATGACGGTGAGCCGAGCCGCACGAGCGGTATGCCGACGCTCGAGGTGCTGCGCGGCGCGGGGCTCAAAAATGTTTGCTGCGTGGTGACGCGCTATTTTGGCGGCACGCTGTTGGGTCCTGGTGGCTTGGTGCGCGCCTATACCGCGGCGACGCAGGCGGCGGTGGCCTCGGCTCAGGAGTCCGGGCAGATCGTCGAGATGACGAGTGTCGTGCCGGTTGTCGTGCATGTGGCCTATCCGCAGTATGAGCAGGTGCTTCGCTTGGCCCAGGATTCGGGTGCCAAGGTTTCGGATACCGATTACGCGGATACCGTGACACTTCACTTGGTGTTTAAGGCAGGGGAGCAGGAGTCGTTTTGCGCCAAGATGCGCGAGCTTATGGCGGGGCGCGAGGAGATTGAGGTCGGCGCTCCCGAATTTGCCGAGTTCTAACGGCGACGGCCGGCGTGCTTTTGGATGGATCCCAAGCGCGCCGGCCGTCGTTTTCTGTTGCTGCCGTTTACTCGGCAAGCTGCTTTAGCATATCGCAGGCGATCTCGACGGCATCGTCGATGCAGCCGGGGCAGCTGCGGAGCGGACCCTTATCCGATCCAATGCCCTTGAGCGTGCCGCAGACGGTCGTCGTGTTCTTCTCGCCAAAACGCTTGGCGATTTCGCGCGACAGTTTGTAGGTCTGACCCTTGGTCTTGGGGTTTTCCATGCCGTCGCTCATCACGAAGCCCATGATGGCCACGGCGCCCGAGATGGCGCCGCAGGTTTCGGTCATGCCGCCCATGCCGGCGCCAAAGCCCTCGGTGAGGGTAAAGGCGACCTGGGGGTCGAGCCCGACGGCGGGCGCGAGCGTGCAGGCGACGGCCTGGGCGCAGTTAAAGCCACGGGCGTGGTATTCGGCAGCCTGAGCCTGACAGGCGGTGATGTCGAGCTGGGCCGTATCGATTTGCTTCATCGTTGTCTCCTTGGTCACGGTGTACCCGCCTATGGTACCCGTGACGGTGCGTGTAATCATCGAGAGCTTCATGTATGCCTCATTTTTATCTATCGAGCAAATGCCCAAGGCTTGAGATAAATACCCCTGATCAATTTGTCCAATAACCTACCTTGGGGATGGGTTGAGAGGGGTGCAGGGTAGCTGTATCGTGAACCGAATGAAACGTAACCCAGGCAAGGGAGCTAGATATGAGCGAGCAGACCATCGGTACGACATGTGTTCAGGGCGGCTATCACCCGGGAGATGCGGAGCCGCGCCAGGTGCCCATCTACCAGTCCACCACGTGGAAGTACGACACGTCCGAGCACATGGGCAAGCTGTTTGACCTGGAGGAGTCGGGCTATTTCTACAGCCGTCTGCAGAATCCCACGTGCGATTTGGTTGCCGCCAAGATCTGCGAGATGGAGGGCGGCACTGCCGCGATGCTCACGAGCTCGGGCATGGCTGCGAACTTCCTCGCGATCTTTAACGTTGCCGGTGCCGGCGATCACGTGGTCGCAAGCTCTGCCATCTACGGCGGTACGTACAACTTGCTCGCCCACACCATGGGCCGTATGGGGCTGACCTGCACCTTCGTTGCCCCCGACTGCACCGATGAGGAGCTCGAGGCAGCCTTCCAGCCCAACACCAAGCTCGTCTTTGGCGAGACGATCGCAAACCCCGCCCTTGCCGTACTCGATATCGAGCGCTTTGCCAAGGCCGCGCACGACCACGGCGTACCGCTGATGGTCGACAACACCTTCCCGACGCCCGTGATGTGCCGTCCCTTTGAGTGGGGCGCCGACATCGTTACGCACTCCACCACCAAGTACATGGATGGGCATGCTGCCTACCTGGGCGGCGTGATCGTCGACCACGGCCAGTTTGACTGGATGGCTCATGCGGACAAGTTCCCGGGTCTCACCACGCCTGACGAGAGCTACCACGGCGTGACGTATGCCGAGAAGTTCGGTCGCGAGGGCGCCTTCATTACCAAGGCCACCGCGCAGCTCATGCGCGACCTCGGTCCCATGCAGAACCCGCAGGCGGCGTTTTTCCTGAACAGCTCGCTCGAGAGCCTGCACGTGCGTATGCCGCGTCATTGCGAGAACGGCCTGGCCGTTGCCAAGTTCCTGCAGAGCCATCCCAAGGTGCGCTTCGTGAGCTATCCGGGCCTGGAGGGCGACAAGTACTATGACCTGGCTCAGAAGTACATGCCCAACGGTACCTGTGGCGTCGTGAGCTTTGGCTTTAACGGTGGTCGCGCGGCGGCCGAGACCTTTATGAAGAGCCTCAAGCTCGCCCAGATCGCCACGCACGTGGCCGACGCCCGCACTTGCTGCTTGCATCCTGCTAACGCCACGCATCGCCAGATGAACGATGAGGAACTCATCGCCTGTGGCATCTCCGCCGACATGGTGCGCCTGTCGTGCGGCCTCGAGGACACAGCCGATTTGATTGCCGACCTTGAGCAGGCGCTCGAGCAGTGCTAGGCTAGCGTGCGTGCGAGGCGTGGGACGGCTTTTCGGCTGACGACGTCCTCATAGTTCCGATTCCGTAGGCGGGACCCCGATCGTGTCCGTTTGTAGGCGATTGGGGTCCCGTTTTTGCGTTGCACGATAGAAAGGATATACATGGAGAAAACTGCCGAGCAGCTGCGCCGCGAACACATTGCCCTAGAGGGCGATACCCACGGTAAGAATAAATGGGCGATTCTGTTCACCGTGCTCGTCATGACCTTTATGGCGTGTCTGGATGCGAGCATCGTGACGGTGGCGCTCCCAGTGATGCAAAAGGAGCTGGGGGTGGGTCTCGACCGCATTCAGCTCGTGAGCTCGGTGTATCTGCTCGCGACGTGCGTCGCCATGCTGCCGTTTGGCCGCTTGGGCGATGTGCGCGGCAAGGTGAATGTGTTCCAGCTTGGTGTAATCGTCTTTACGGGTGGCTCGTTGCTTTGCGGGCTTTCGGCTTCGCTCGAGGTGCTTATCTTGGCGCGTTTCGTGCAGGGCATTGGCTGTGCCGCCGCGATGGCCAACAATATGGGCATCATCACCGAGTCGTTTCCGGCGCGTGAGCGCGGCCGTGCCATGGGCATTCTGGCGACCTTTGTGGCCCTCGGCATGATGTGTGGCCCCGTGCTCGGCGGCATGCTGGTGGCGAGCTTTCCCTGGGAGAGCATCTTCCTTATCAATCTGCCCATTGGCGTAATCTCGTTTATCGTGGGGCTCTATACGCTGCCGCATGTGAAGCCGGAGGCTGGCGAACGCCCTATGCCGTTGACAGAGGCGGCGCGTCGCTGCTTTGCGAGCTCGGCTTTCACTATTAACCTGGCTTGCATGCTTATCGTGTTCGTGGGTATCGGTGCCTCCGAGTTTGTGCTGCCGTTCTACTTTCAGGATGCCCACGGCTTTAGCTCCGATATCTCCGGCCTGTTGTTTTTGGCGATGCCGGTCGTGAATGCCTTTGTGGGCCCGCTTTCGGGCTCGGTGTCCGACCGTGTTGGTTGTGAAGCGCCCACGGCCGTTGGCCTGGGCGTGTACGTGTGCGGTCTCTTTGCGGTGAGCACGCTTGACGAGCACTCTTCCATCTTGATGATCGTGTGCTGCGTCGCGTTTATGTCGTGCGGCACGTCGATCTTCCAGAGTCCCAATAATTCGCTGTATATGGGTTCGGCTCCGCGTGAGGCGCTTGGCTTTGCGGGCAGCTTGAGCAGCTTGGCGCGCTATGCGGGCATAGCGCTGGGTATTACGGCGGCGTCGCGCATCCTGTATGGACAGACGAGCGCGGCAATGGGTAAGACGGTCACGAGCTATGTGGTGGGCCGTCCGGATGTGTTCCTCTTTGGCTTCCGCGCGGTATTCTACGTGCTGATGGCCGTTGCAGCCGTGGGCTTTGCGCTCACATTGGTACGTTTGGTGAGGACGCGCACCCGGCATTAGCGTGTTGGGAGGCTGTCTGCCACGAATCGGGCCTATCTACTGGTCTTGCAGCTTTATAGTGCGATGCGGCTTGTGGGGCGGGCGGGGGTAGGTCCGTGGTAGACTATCGAACAACGTTTATTAATCGCGCGGTATCGTTGCCGCGAGAAGGGGTTGCGCCATGCAGGAGCTTGAGGATCGTATTCGCCATGACGGCATCGTAAAGGCCGGTAACGTCCTTAAGGTTGATGCCTTCCTCAACCACCAGTGCGACGTTGAGCTGTTCGACCACATGGGTGCCGAGTGGGCCCGTCTGTTCGAGGGTGTCGAGATCAACAAGATCCTGACGATCGAGGCTTCGGGCATTGGTATGGCCTGCATTGCAGCCCAGCATTTTGGCGGCGTGCCGGTGGTCTTTGCCAAGAAGGCACAGTCCATCAACCTCGACGGCGAGCAGTATGCCACGACCATCTATTCCTTTACCAAGCAGAAGGAGTACCCGGTCATCGTTGGCAAGCGCTTCCTGTCCGAGGGCGACAAGGTCCTGATTATCGACGACTTCCTGGCCAACGGCTGCGCGCTCGAGGGTCTTATCAAGATCTGCGAGGCCGCAGGTGCCGAGGTATCCGGCATTGGCATTGCGGTGGAGAAGGGCTTCCAGGGCGGTGGCGATAAGCTCCGCGAGCGCGGCTTCCGCGTTGAGAGCCTAGCCCGCATCGCCGATATGGACTGCGATACCGGCGAGATCACCTTCGCCTAAGCGCGCAACACAAGCGATTGGTATGCGATGTGACAAAGGGACTTTCCCTTTGTCACATTTTTTATGAGGGGAGGTGTTGATATGGATGAGAACAAGATGGGATGGCGCGAGTATGCGCGCTTTGCCGAGATGTCGGTCGAGGAGCTGGCGCGCGATTGCGAGGTACAGGTGTTTCGCGCGACGGGTCCGGGTGGGCAGGGCGTGAACACGACGGACTCGGCGGTGCGCATGAAACATATCCCTTCGGGGATTACCGTGACGGCGCGCGAGAGCCGCAGCCAGTTTCAGAATCGTAGCTGCTGTTTGCGTAAGCTGAGGGCAGAGCTTGAGCGTCGTGGCCGTCCGCCGCGCCGTCGCGTCAAGACCAAGGTGCCACAGCGATCGCGCCAGCGCAGGCTCAACGACAAGCACTTCAACGCGATTAAAAAGGCCAACCGTCGTAAGCCAGGCAGCGACGAATAGCCTCCTCATAAGTTGCGGTGAAATAGGGACTGTTTTACGGCTTTAGCTGCATAAACAGTCCCCATTTCACCGCAACTTAGGTGGGGTTAGCGGGTGGGGCGCCAGACGTGGAGGGCTCCGCCGAGGACGTCGACCTCGATGCGCGAGGCGACGATGGGCTCGCCGTCGGCCTGGATGGGGTAGTCGGGCTCCTCGAACGTGAGCTCGGCATGACGGCAACGACGCATGCGAACCGGCGGCAGCTTGGTATGATGGCCGTCCTTGGCCGAAAGAAACATAGGCAGGGCGACCGCACGGGGGACGGGGCCGCAGGCGTAGCAGACGTCGAGCATGCCGTCGCAGGGGTCGGCTTCGGGGCAGATGCGATAGCCCGAGCCGTACGTGGGCCCCAGCTGGATGGCCATAATAATCGCCCGCACGCGCTCTGCGGGCGCACCGTCAAAGCTGACCGTCATGGGATAGTTGCGGTAGCGCAGGCCAAACTGCTCAAGTCCCGATAGGGTGTAGAGCGGAGCGCCGGCGAGGCCCGTCTTTTTGCGCAGCTCGGTGGTGCCAAGGCCGATGGCGGCATCGATGCCGACCGAAAGCGTCTGGTCGTAGTACTCAGCGGCAGCCTCGCCGCTGCCGCTTGCAGGGCTCCACGAGCGAATACGCCCGATGTCCTGATGCTGCAGCTCGCAGGTGAGCAGCGCGCCAAAATCCTTGCCGGAGAAATCGTCGATGCCGAGTGTTTGGGCAAAATCATTGCCGGAGCCTACGGGCAGGACGGCAAGCGCCGGTCGAACCGCCTCTTCTTGCGCCATCAAGCCATTGACGACCTCGTGGATCACGCCGTCGCCGCCGAGTGCGATAACCGTGCGGTAGCCCTGGGCCTGTGCGGCAAGCTCCTTGGCATGCCCCGCGCGTTCGGTCAGCACCAAGTCAAACTGGGATGCGCGCGCGGTCATGTCCAAAAAGCGCTGCAGGCGCTCAGCGACCTCGCGCGCCGCACCCGACTGGGCGGCGGGGTTGGCGATGATGAGCGTGCGACCAAAATCAGTTACGTGCATGGGGCGACTCCCGGCGTATGACGTGACGGTGCGGTCGCGCTCAGGTCGAATTGCCCCCGATTGTGGCTGCACGGCGAATACTTACGTCTACTCTATCAGGTCGTTGTGGCGCTCGATAGCATCCGCTACCGTACCGCCCTCATCCACAATAAGCGAACGACGCTTGGGTGAGATAATGCGCTGGGCGGGGTACACGCCGCGGTGGCCGCCGACGAGATAGCTGATAAAGGCCACGATGACAAAGAATCCGGCGGCCGTGCCGTGGAACAGATCGATGGCCATCATGCAGGTGGTGATGGGCACGTTGAGGCCGGCGCAGAACACGCCGAGCATACCCAGCGCTGCCAGAAAGCTGGGGTCGATTCCGACGAGGCAACCGATCCAGCCGCCGAGCGCCGCACCGATACCAAACAGGGGCGTGACCTCGCCTCCTTGGAAGCCGGCGCCCAGGGTGAGCGCCGTCACCACGAGCTTGATGGCTGCGTCGGCAAGGGTCGTGTTACCGGCGAACCCGGCACCCGAGAGCCAGGTGGCAAAGCCGGCATACTTCCAGGCGTCGAGCATCGCGTAGGCCGCGAGCACTACGAGCGCGCCCACGAGTGCGCGAGCAATATAGTTGGTGATAAAACGACCGTACAGGCTCTTGACGGTTCGAACCGACCAGGCAAAGAGGCGTGCCGTCAGACCGAAGATGATGGCGCTGATAACAACGATGACGACCGTTGTGGGCGTCATAGCGGGAACGCTGGCGATGACATTCGCTTCGTACTCGGTACCCAGGGCAAGTGATGTAAAGTAGCCGGTAAACGAGGCGACCAGGCAGTAGATGCCCGCGGTGTAGTCGATCTTGCCGATAAAGCACATCTCCATGCCAAAGAAGGCTCCGGCGAGGGGTGAACCGAATGCGGCGCCAAAGGCCGACGAGATGCCGGCGAGCATGAGGTCGTGGTGGTCATGCTTTTTGAGGTGGGCGAGGCTCGAGATGTTGCTGGCGATGGTGCCGCCAATCTGCACCGCGGCGCCCTCGCGGCCGGCCGATCCGCCTGTTAGGTGCGTGAGTGTGGAGCAGACGAAGGTGAGGACGGCCATGCGCATATGGATAAGGCGTGTGCCCAGGGCGGAGTCGATGACCAGGTTGTTACCTCGTTTGGCGGCAAGGCCGTGGTTTTTGTACACCCATGCGGTGGCAACGCCCACAACGGGAAGCAACGCGTAAATCCACACGTGGTGCTCGCGATAATCGGTCGCGATATTCAGCGAGGCCAAAAATGCCCAAGCGGCAACACCCATGGCGAGCGAGACGATGACGACGAGCGCGAGCAGTTTGGCGCTTGCAAACAGGTTGCGGGCGTTGCGGCGTGTGTCGGCGGCCAAGAGCTGCTCGGAGCGGGTGAGTTGACGCCTGCCGGCCATGATGACGTCGCTAAGGGAGAAAAAGCCGCCATCGTCGAGCGGCTGGGAATGATCCTGCGCTTCGTTTGCGCTTTCGGGTTTGTTGTTATGAGCCATATATTCCTCTTTTAGGTTGCAACGCAAGCATTATAAAACGTGGCAAGCGCGACGAGCCGGTGGGTTGCTTTCCATTCTGTTTCGCGGCTTGCGGCCGACAGGTGTATTTGCGGGTACAGGCCAAATCGCGGTCGCGCGTCGGGGGATTATACTGAGACAAGCATAAAGAATCGGCGTCCCTGTTGTGCGCCGTGGCATTAAAGAGGTGCATATGGCAGAGAAACTCATTCCGCTGGAGGACGCGCAGTCGATCGTTCTGTCGCACGTTGCTCCGACCGATCTCGTCGAGATTCCCGTGTGGCAGGCCGCCGGTCTTCCCTTGGCCGAGGACGCGGTGGCCGATATCGACATCTCGCCGTTTGCCAACAGCGCTATGGACGGATATGCCGTGCGCTCGGCGGACTTGGCGCAGGCGTCTGGTGAGACGCCGGTGACGCTCGACGTTATCGGACACGAGGCAGCGGGCCATGTCTTTGAGGGCGTGGTCGGCACGGGCGAGACCGTCCGCATCATGACGGGCGCGCCGGTGCCCGAGGGTGCTGACGCCGTAGTGAAATACGAGATCGTCGACGTGCTTGACGGCGATGGCAACGAGGGCTCGCACGTTCGCTTCTCGGCGCCGGCCAAGGTAGGGGAGAACGTTCGCTCTGCCGCCGAGGAGGCCCATGCCGGCGATGCTGTGATGCGCGCCGGCGAGGTCGTGGCTCCGGCGGGCGCGGGTCTGCTGGCAAGCGCCGGATACGCGAGCGTGAAGGTGCACGCTGCCCCACGTGTGGGCATTATCTCGCTGGGCACGGAACTGGTCGCACCGAGTAAGGTGCCGGCGCGCGGTCAGATTCGCGATTCCAACTCGTCGGCGTTGATGGCCGAAGCACTCGATGCCGGCGCCGAGCCCGTGTTCTACGGCATTGCGCCCGACGATGAGCAGGCGATTGCCGAACTGGTGCATCGCGCCGTGCAGGAGTGCGATTTTGTCATTACGAGCGGCGGCGCCTCGGCGGGCGATTACGACTACGTGACGGCGCTCGTCCGGCGCGAGGGCGAGGTGCTGTTTGACCGCATTTCGATGCGTCCGGGCAAGGCCATCACGTTTGGCTTGCTCGGGGGTAAGCCCTACCTGGGGCTTTCAGGCAATCCGGCCGCGGCGTATGTGGGCTTTGAGATGCTCGCGCGCCCGGCGATTCGCAAGATGCGTGGTTTTGCCGAGGGGGCGCGCCCCGTGCAGCGAGCGGTTCTTACCCACGGTGTGAAAAAGCGCCAGGACCGACGCTTCTTCGATCGCGCCACGGTTTTGCGCGACCCCGAGACCGATGAGCTGCTGGTGACCGAGGCCAAGACGCAGAATTCGGCGCTGCTCGGCACGATGCAGCGTGCCAACTGTCTGCTGCGTATTGACGAAGGGCCGTGTGAGCTCAAGGCAGGCGACGTCGTGGATGTCGTGCGTGTCGACCTGCCCGAGGGAACGGTGTTGTAGGAGGAATGCTATGGAGCTGAAGATTTCGATTGTGACGTGCTCGGATACGCGCGATCTTGCCCAGGACGAGGCTGGAGCTGCACTCGAGGAACTTATCGAGGCGCAGGGCTGGACGGTCGCCTCACATGTGGTCGTGCGCGATGACGTCAGCGAGATTGGTGATGCCATTGTGGAAGCCGCCGATGAGTGCCACGCCAATGTCGTGCTCACCTGCGGCGGCACGGGGCTTTCGATGCGCGATGTGACGCCCGAGGCGACGCGTGCCGTCTGCGACCGCGATGTGCCGGGTATTGCAGAGGCAATTCGTGCGTACTCGATGACCAAGACGCGCCGCGCTATGCTCTCGCGTGCTATTTGCATGCAACGAGGTCATACACTTGTCGTAAACTTTCCCGGTTCCACGAAGGCCGCCCGCGAAAGCTGGGAGGCCATAGCGGACCAGCTGGAGCACGCGGCTCAGATGACAGCGGGCGGCGGACATACCAACTAAGCTATTTACCTGCGGTGGGGCGACCTTATCGGTCGCTCCGCTTTTGTTTTCCGCCGAATCGACGCCGAGGTGTACGGTAACTCGAAACTATATTCTCAGGCGAGAATAATTTCTCACTAACATTATTCGCGCAAAAGTATAATCTGATTGCAGATTAAAGCCCGCGGTGGGGTACCCGGGCACAAGGTCCGAAAGGGTTGAATATGTTCGATATGGTTTCTCGCCGCGGATTCGTCTCGCTTTCTGCTGTCGCCGCTGCCGGCCTTGGTCTTGCTGGCTGCTCGGGCAGCAAGACGTCCGAGCCGGCCGGATCCGATGCCGGCTCCGCCAAGTCTTCCTCTAAGAAGAAGGCTGTCGAGCTGCAGGTCTTTGCCGCCAACTCGCTCGAGAAGGCCCTGCCCGAGGTTCAGGAGCTCTACACCGAGCAGACCGGCACTACGTTTGCCGACACGCAGTTTAAGGCGTCTGGCGACCTTGTCGAGCAGATGCGCGCCGGTGCCGCCGTCGACGTGCTCATCACGGCCTCCAAGGGCACCATGGACGACGCCGAGGCCGCCGAGCTCGTCGATACCGATACCCGCGAGGACATGTTCGTCAACGACCTTGTGATCATTCGCGCCGAGGGCTCCGACACCAAGGTCGAGGCCATCGCCGACGTCGCGAATCTGGACGGCAAGATCGCCATTGGCGACGCCAAGACCGTTCCCGCCGGCAAGTACGCCAACCAGGCGCTGGCTTCTGTGGGCCTCTACACCGGCACCGAGGGCGACGACGGCGAGTACGCGCCTGAGATCGCCGACAAGGTAGCCCTGGCTGACAAAGTTGGTACCGCCGCCGCCTATGTGTCCACGGGCGACTGCGTGGCTGGCTTTGTCTATAGCTCCGACATCTTCCGCTACGACGGTGTCGAGGAGGCCTTCGTGTGCCCCGAGGATTCGCACAAGCCCATCGTGTATCCGGGTGCCGTTGCCGAGAGCTCCGAGCATGCCGACGAGGCCAAGGCGTTTATCGACTTTTGCCTGTCGAACAAGAAGGCCCAGAAGATTTGGGCCAAGTACGGCTTTGAGCTTTCCGAGTAGTGCGGCTTGGCGCGATAATTCCATCGTTTTTGTTTCACTCCGTCCCTGTATTCGCTTGGAGCTTTTCGTGCTTAATAGATTCCGCATGCTTGTCGCCTGTGCTTTGACCTTTGCGCTTTGCTGGGCGCCGGGATTTGCGTTTGCTGGGGACGCTGAGGACGGGGCCCAGGTTGCTGCGACCGCTCATGGGCTTTCCTATGGGATTGAGGGTTTTGAGCGGTTGGCCAAGGGGACCGCTCGTGCCATGGAGGGCCAGCCTGAGGGCTACCGGTTTCCCGTTGACGAGGACGTGGACCTTGTAGTGGCGCCTGCTGCCGATCGCGTTATGGTGTGGATATCGCCCAAGGCGGTTGAGAAGTATGGATTGGATCCGCAGGATAACGAGTGCGTATCGGGTCTCAAGGCCCTCGTCTGTGAGCTCGACAGCGCAAACTGCATGGGAGGTTCGCAGCTAGGGGACGTGGATCTTCCTTGGTATGTGACGGCGGAAACAACGTTTGATGCCGGCGGGTATACCTATGGCTTTGACGAGCGCGGTGCGGATGGGGACCGCTATGTAGTGATTGCATCAGCCTCGGGTGATGCCAAGGGCGGCGCGCGTTGGCTTGATAGCGCTCAAATGGTAGAAGCATCGTCCGTCGTGTTGCGGGATGAGCAGGGGCCCTTGACCTCTCTGGCCTCCTTTTTGGGCGACATCGACTATCGCCCGCTTTGGGTGTCCATTAAAACGAGCGGCCTTGCCCTGCTGATCTCCTTTGCGCTGGGCCTGTTCGCCGCGTGGAAGACTATGGGTACCTCGAGCCGCATCAAGGGCCTGCTCGATTCGGTCTTTACGATTCCTATGGTGCTGCCGCCCACGGTCTGCGGCTTTCTGCTCCTCATGCTGTTTGGCTGCTCGACCGGGGTGGGCCAGTGGCTCATTGCGCACGGCATCTCGATTGTCTTTACGTGGCCCGCGGCGGTGATCTCTGCCGTGGTGGTGTCGTTCCCGCTCGTCTATCGTACGGCACTCGGAGCCTTCGAGAGCCTCGACACGCAGATGCTCGATGCGGCGCGCACGCTGGGCTGGTCCGAGCGTCGCATCTTTACCAAGCTTATGATGCCGCTTGGCTGGCCCTCGATTGCCGCCGGCACGGTGCTCGCCTTTGCCCGCGCGATGGGCGAGTTTGGCTGCACCCTGTTTTTTGCGGGCAACTACGCCGGCATTACCCAGACCATCCCCATCGCCATTTACTTTGAGTGGATGGGCGGCAACACCTCGGTGGCCCTCTTTTGGGTCGCCGTCGTGATCGTGTTTAGTTTCCTGGTCATCCTGTTCATCAACATGTACACGGCGCATTCGCAAAAGTATCGCGAACGGGGCCTTTCCCGTGCGGAGCGCAAGCAGGCCAAAGAGTTTGCCGGACAGGGCGATTCGCTCGATCCGGCGGGCGGCGATGCCTTGCGTATCGATCGCGAGGCGCTGGCCGAGCTCATGCGCGATGATGCTGCGCCGCAGGGAGGTCTATAGGTCATGTCACTCGTTCTGGATATCAAAAAGCGTTATCCCGGGTTTATGCTCGACATGCAGCTTGAGGCCGGCGAGGAGCGCGTGGCGCTGCTGGGCGCCTCGGGTTGCGGCAAGAGCTGTACGCTGCGCTGCATCGCCGGCGTGGAGACGCCCGACGAGGGCAAGATCGTCGTCAACGGTGTGATCTTCTTTGACTCGGCGGCGGGCATCAACCTGTCGCCCCAGGAGCGCAAATGCGCCCTGCTGTTCCAAAACTATCAGCTGTTTCCCAACATGACGGTGGCCGATAACGTATGTGCCGGTGTAAAGGACGCGGGCGATGCCGCGACGCGTAAAAGGCTCGCCGAGCGCTATCTGGGCATTTTCGGTCTGGCCGATTTTGTCGACCGCTTTCCCGTGCGACTCTCGGGCGGGCAGCAGCAACGCGTGGCGCTTGCCCGTATGGTGGCGGCGCATCCGGGCATCTTTATGTTCGACGAGCCCATGAGCGCACTCGATTCCTATCTTAAGAGCGCCCTCGAACAGAACATGCTCGACCTGTTCGATGTATGCAACCGCACCGTGCTCTACGTGAGCCACGACATCGACGAAGCGTGCCGCCTGTGCCAGCGCATCTGCGTGATGCACGACGGGCATGTGGAGGAGATTGGCTCCGTCGAGGACGTGGTCCGCCGTCCGCAGACCCTGGCGGCACTGCGCCTGACGGGCTGCAAGAACACAAGCCGGGCGCGCAAGATCGGCGACGAAGAAGTTGAGGCCCTCGACTGGGGCATGACCTTTAACGTGGGTCGCGAGGTTCCCGATAATGTGGCGTACCTGGGCATTCGCGCAAGCTACTTCCATGTTGACAATCGCGCGGAGCGGGGCCGTAACAGCTACGATTTGCACGTGGCCCGTGTGAGCGATTCGCGCTTTGAGCGGCTGGTGCTGCTGGACGTGCCGCGCGTCGCTGCGCCCACGCGTCTGCAGTGGAAGGTCAACAAGGTGGGCGTGCCTGTCGACGAGTTGCCGCAGGCGGGGGAGACCTTGCGCATGCATTTTGATGCGAGCAGGATCCATTTGGTTTGTCGATAGCGCTGGTTAATGCCGTCGGGGATATAAGCCTCGGCGACTTTGTCTTGCCGTTCGCCGAATGATGGATGACAAACTCTTATCAATCAAAATAATTATTTATTAAACGACGGCACACGACGCTGTCGTACGAATGTCAACGGTGTTCGCATAGTCGATGACCGTTGATATAGTTGACCTCAACTGGTAAAGGAGGGTGCGCACATGCCGCAGACGACATACATTCGCCGCGTTGCCGCGCGCGCCCTGTATATGACTCGGAGTCGCATATGAGCAGGTATGTTCACGGCTCCGGGAGAGACGACGCACAACTAAATAATCAGCTGCAAAGCAGGTTCCCCAAAATTCCGGGTTTAGGCGCGGCTGGGTTTTCGCCACCCACCGTGCAGCAATACCGTAGCTATTCATTTTTGGTTCGAGAGGGGAACCGTCATGGCTGAAGAATTTGATTTCCATCCGATGTGGGAGAGCCTCGGCATGAATCTTGCCGACCACGACATGCTGCTGGGCGCCGTGGGTCAGATGTACGGCGACATGTTCCTGACGCAGAACAATCGCCCCAAGTCCACGTCCTACCTGGATTTTGTCGCCACCAACATCCATAGCGGCCGTATTAAGGAGATGCTCGACAAGAAGGAGGCCGGCGAGGCCACCAAGATCGTCGGTTCGTTCTGTGTGTACGTGCCCGAGGAGATCGTGCTTGCCTGCGACGGCATCCCCGTGGGCCTGTGCTCGGGTGCCGATTGGGCAACCGATAAGGTCGAGGAGCACCTGCCGCGCAACACCTGCCCGCTTATCAAGAGCTTTGCCGGCTTTAAGCTGGGCGAGGTCTGCCCCTATATCGAGTCGAGCGACCTGGTGGTAGGCGAGAACACCTGCGATGGCAAGAAGAAAGCTTACGAGTTCTTTGCCACGCAAAAGAACATGTACGTCATGGATATTCCCAACGTACACGACGAGTCGACGCTCGTGACCTGGAAGGCCGAGGTCAAGAAGCTCGCCGCCAAGATCGAGGAAGAGTGTGACGTCAAGATTACGCCTGAGCGTCTGAAGACCGCCATCCGCGCCGTCAATGAGAAGCGTCGCGCCCTGCAGCGCCTCGCTGCCACGCGCACTGCCGACCCGGCGCCTATCAGCGGTCTCGATAGCCTGCTGACCGTGCAGGCAGCCTTTATGGACGACACGCCGCGTCTGACCGGAGCCATTAACGATATGGCGGCTGAGTGCGAGCAGCGTGTTGAGACCGGCGAGGGCGTGGCGCCCAAGGGGACCAAGCGCATCCTGTACACCGGCACGCCCATGGCCGTGCCCAACTGGAAGCTGTTCAACCTCATCGAGAAGGCCGGCGGCGTTGTGGTAGGCGAGGAGTCCTGCACGGGCTCGCGCTACTACAAGGACCTGGTCGACGAGTCCGGCGAGACGGTCGACGAGATGCTCGACGCCATCGCCGAGCGCTACTTTAAGATCAACTGTGCTGTCTTTACGCCCAACGACCAGCGTATGAAGGACATTGTCCAGATGGCCAAGGACCTGCATGCCGACGGTATCGTCGACGTGGCCTTGCAGTTCTGCACGCTTTACGAGATGGAGTCGTTTGCCGTGGAGAAGGCCGCCGAGGAGGCCGGCATTCCGTTTATGCACATCACGACCGACTACGCCGGCGAGGATGCCGGTCAGCTCCAGACCCGCATCGAGGCTTTCTTGGAAACCATTTAGGGTTATCCATCCCGGCGGCTTCCCCAGGTACCCGATCTTGCCGTTCAAACCGTCGCTTGCGTACCAAAGTGCGCGGCGCCCCTCTTTCACGGCAACCTCGGGCACCTGGGAAAGCCGTCTCCTTGGTTGGTTAAAAGGTTTGTTAAGGAGTTATATGTCGGAAAATATTGAGCAGCCGTTGCCGCGCACGTTTGAGGAGTTCAACGAGCAACGCAAGGCGGCGTTTATTCGTGTCAAGGATTACAAACAGGCCGGCAATCGCCTGGTCGGCTTTTTGTGCAGCTATACGCCACTCGAGATTATCGATGCCGCGGGCGCTGCAAGCGTGGCCCTGTGCGGCACATCCGACGAGGTGATTCCCGAGGCCGAGAAGGTGCTGCCGGCAAACCTGTGCCCGCTCATCAAGTCGACGTACGGTTTTGCCTATTCGCAAAAGTGCCCGTTTACGTACTTTAGCGACATGATCATCGGTGAGACCACCTGCGACGGCAAAAAGAAGATGTACGAGCTGCTCAACGAGCTCAAGCGCACGCACATTCTGCATCTTCCGCAGGGTCGCAATCGCGCCTACGAGCGTGAAGGTTGGTACGAGGAGTGCCGTCTGCTCAAGGAAGAGCTCGAGAACTTCTACGGCATCACGATTACCGACGATGACCTGCGCGCTGCCGTCCGCCGTCGCAACCGCTTGCGTGCGGCCCAGCTCGAGATGTTTGCGCTGCAGGCCAATCAGCCGGCGGCCATGAGCGGCGTCGACCTGATGAGCACCATGTTCGCCGGTACGTTTAGCTTTGATATCGAGGCCTATACGCAGCAGCTGGAGCAAAAGGTCGCCAAGCTGCGCGAGGCCTACGACGCGGGCGAGCGCCCGGTTGCGGCGGATGCCAAGCGCATTCTGATCACCGGCTGCCCGGTGGGCGGCGTGATCAACAAAATCGGCCGCACCATCGAGTCCAACGGCGGCGTGGTCGTGTGCATGGACGACTGCTCGGGCGAGCGCACGGCGGCCATGATGATCGACCCGGAGGCTCCCGATATTCTGCGCGCTATCGCCGATCGCTACCTGGACATTAACTGCTCGGTCATGACGCCCAACGACGGTCGTATGGAAAATACGCTGGCCATGTGCGAGAAGTATCACGTCGATGGCGTAGTGGAGAGCGTGCTCCAGGCGTGCCACACCTTTAACGTGGAGAGTGCGCGCATGCAGGAGGCCGTCGAGGGCGCGGGTATTCCGTACATGAAGATCGAGACCGACTACAGCAACGGCGACATAGGCCAGATCGAGACCCGCATCGCCGCCTTCATCGAAACCCTCTAGGTTTCTCAGGCACCGGATTTTGCCCCTCAAACCGTCGCTTGCGTACCCAAAGTACGCTGCGCTCCTCTTTCGGGGCAATCTCCGGCACCTGAGAAACCTAGAGCTAAGGCGCCTGAACGCGCCGTTACCTTTGATGTTTAGATTGGGAGAGAGCCATGATAGGGATCGGGATCGATATCGGGTCTACGGCGGCTAAGGCTGCTGTGGTCGACGGGGAGGGTTCGGTGGCGTGGACGTGCGTGCAGCCAACCGGGTTCTCCTCGGTCGATGCTTCCGAGCGGCTGCGCGAGGCGCTGGCAGCGGCGGGTTATGACGTGACGGGTGACGATGTTCGCGTGGTCGCGACCGGCTACGGTCGTGTTGCCGTGCCCTATGCGCACAAGGTCGTGACCGAGATCACCTGCCACGGCACCGGTGCCGTGCGCCTGTTTGGCGACCACGGCACCGTGATTGACGTGGGCGGGCAGGACACCAAGGTCATTCAGCTTAAAAGTGGCCGCGTGGCCAAGTTTGCCATGAACGACAAGTGCGCCGCCGGCACGGGGCGCTTTCTGGAGATCATGGCCGACCGCCTGGGCATTACCCAGCAGCAGATGGCCGACCTTGCGCGTTCCGGCGAGCCCACCAAGATCAGCAGCATGTGCACGGTCTTTGCCGAAAGCGAGGTCATCAGCCTGATCGGTCGCGGTGAGCCGCGCGAGAACATTGCGCGTGGCGTGATCGACAGCGTGGTTTCGCGCGTGGCGACCATGGCCGGGCAGGCCGCGAGCGTCCCGTACTATCTGACCGGCGGCCTGTGCGAAAACGCCTATGTCGTTGAACGGTTGGGCGAGCTACTGGGGTCGCCGGTGACCACCTCGCCCCAGGCTCGCTTTGCCGGTGCCATCGGTGCGGCGATTCGCGCACAGGCGCTCAATTAATGCATCCGCCGTAGGCTCGCATTCATGCGTATACTGGGAGAAAATGATTGCCCGATGAGAGGAGGTATCGATGGCTGACGATCAGATTAAGCTCACGTCTATGACGGCCGCGAGCGGTTGAGCCGCTAAGCTGGCTCCCGGAGCCCTCGCCCAGGTCCTGGGCGACTTGCCCAATGTGCATAACGACAACCTACTCGTGGGGTTCGATACCTCTGACGATGCGAGCGTCTTCCGCGTGGGGGAGAACCTGGGCCTCGTGCAGTCCATCGACTTCTTTCCACCGATGGTCGATGACCCGTTCCTGTTTGGCCAGATCGCCGCGGCCAACTCGCTGTCGGACATCTACGCCATGGGTGGACGACCAAGCCATGCCATGAACCTGCTCTGCATACCCAGTTGCCTGGGCGTTGAGGTTGCCGGCCAGATTCTGGCGGGTGGCGCCGACAAGTGCGTCGAGGCCGGCTGCTCCATCGCGGGCGGCCACACCATCAACGACGACGAGCCCAAGTACGGCCTGTCCGTGAGCGGTTTTGTGCCACTCGACCGCATGCTCGCCAATAGCGGCGCGCGCGTGGGCGATGCGTTGCTGCTGACCAAGGCGGTTGGCTCGGGCATCATCACCACGGCCATTAAGGGCGAACTCATCGAGCAGGACGACGCCAGCCCGATGTTCGACTCGATGCGCACCCTCAACGAGGCCCCGATTCGTCTGGCCGAGGGACTTGAGCTTCACGGCTGCACCGATGTCACGGGCTTTGGCCTGATCGGGCATGCGTGCGAGATGGCCGAAGGCTCGGGCGTGCAGATCGAGCTTGCGTCGGGAACGGTACCGCTCTTTGACCAGGTGCTCGACATGGCGCGTCTTGGCATTATCCCCGCCGGCGCCTACCGCAACCAGGACTTCTTTGGCCCACGCGTGGCTGCCGACGAGGGCCTGGAGCCTGGCATGCTGGATGCGCTATACGATCCGCAGACGTCTGGTGGTTTGCTCATCGCGGCGCCTGCTGCCGATACGGATGAGCTTGCGCGTCGCCTGCATGCCGAGGGGCGCATCGCGGCCGTTGTCGGGCGCGTGTGCGAGGCGGAGCCGGGCGGTCCTGCCGTCCGCGTTGTTCGCTAGCCCGCACGTTTATGTAACTGTTTGCCGTTCTCTAGAACGGTTCTTTCGAAAGGAATTTGCTATGTCTACCAAGATTGAAGTCAATGCCATGGGCGATGCCTGCCCGCTGCCCGTCGTCAAGACGCTCAAAGCCCTGAAACAGCTCGATGGCGAGGGCGCCGTCGTGACCTCGGTCGACAACGAGACCGCCGTCAAGAACATCTCCAAGATGGCGCAGGAGAAGGGCTGCACGGCCTCGGTCGAGAAGGTTTCTGACGCCGAGTGGCACGTGACCGTGGCGACCTCTAGCGCCGTTGCCGTTGCCGATCCCGAGCAGGATGGCGCTGCCTTCTGCGATACCAGCGCCGGCAAGGGCAAACTCGTCATTTCCGTCTACACCGATTGCATGGGCCGTGGCGACGACGAGCTGGGCCACAAGCTCATGAAGGCTTTCATCTTTGCCGTGACGCAGCAGGAGGAGCTGCCCGCGACTATGCTGTTCTACAACGGCGGCGCCAAGCTCACCGTCGAGGGCTCTCCGGTGCTCGACGACCTTAAGGGACTGGCCGAGCAGGGCGTCGAGATTCTTACCTGTGGCACCTGCCTCGACCACTATGGCATTAAGGACCAGCTTGCCGTGGGCGAGGTCACCAACATGTACGTGATCGTGGAGAAGATGGAGCAGGCCGTGCGCGTCGTGCGCCCGTAGCGTATTGGTTGGAGTTGCCATGAGGGAGAAGCGCCCGGCGCTTGTCATCACGTTTCCTACCACGGCGGCCGCCATGGGGTGCGAGTCCCTGTGCATCGAGCGCGGCCTTCCCGGGCGAACGATTCCCGTTCCCGGGGAGGTCGCTGCCGGCTGCGGTCTGGCGTGGAAAGCGTTGCCTGTCGATGGGGAGCTGCTGCGCGGCGAACTCGCCGCGGCAGGCGTCCCCACCGAGGGCTTCACCGTGATTGATATGTGGGAGGTCGTGCGATGATCTACCTGGATAACGCGGCGACGACCATGCACAAGCCGAAGACGGTCATCGATGCCGTGGTGCAGGCGATGTGCTCGCTCGGCAATGCCGGACGCGGTGCAACGTCGGGTGCGCTCGACGCGGCCCGCACCGTTCACGGCTGCCGTGCCAAGCTTGCGCGCCTTTTTGGTTGCCCGAGGGCGGACCATGTGTGTTTTACGCCCAACTCCACGGCGGCGCTCAACACCGCCATCAACGGGGTGGTGCGCCCCGGCGACCGCGTGGTCTCGACGGTGCTTGAGCACAACTCGGTGCTACGTCCGCTCAACCGCCTGGCGGCAGAGCAGGGTGTGACGGTTGAGCATGCGGGTTGCGATGCGAGCGGCGTGCTCGACTACGACGAGCTCGAGCAGCTGGTCACGCCGGGCACGCGTGCTGTGGTGGTGACGCACGCCTCCAATGTGACCGGCAACGCTGTCGACATTGCACGCGTAGCTGCCATGGCCCATGCGGCCGGTGCGCTCGTGATCGTCGATGCCTCGCAGTCTGCCGGCACGGCGCATATCGATATGCAGGCCATGGGGCTCGACGTCGTGTGCTTTACCGGCCACAAGGGGCTGATGGGCCCGCAGGGCACCGGCGGTCTGGCCGTGGCGGAGGGTGTCGACGTGGCGCCCTGGGCCATGGGCGGCACGGGCGTGCACAGCTTCGATGCACTGCAGCCGCTTGAGTGGCCCACGCGCCTGGAGGCGGGCACGCTCAACGGTCACGGCATCGCGGGACTTTCCGCGGGTCTCGACTTTATCGAGGCCCAGGGTGGAGTCGAGGCGATTGCGGCACACGAGCGAGCACTGGCGGATCGCTTCCTTGCCGGTGTGCGCGAGATTCCGGGGATTAAGCTCTATGGTGCCTTTGACCAGCCGACGCGCTCTGCGATCGTGTCGCTCAACGTGGGCGATATCGATTCGGCCGAGATCTCGGATGCACTCATGCAAGGGTGGGGGATTGCGACGCGCCCCGGCGCCCATTGCGCTCCGCTCATGCACCGTGCGCTGGGGACCGAGCGTCAGGGTGTCGTTCGCTTCTCGTTTGGGTATTTCAACACGGACGAGGAAGTCGACACCGCGATCGACGCTTTGCGCGATTTAGCCTGCTAGAGCGTATATACTTGCGGGATGGGTGTTTTTGCCCGTCCCGTTTTTGTTTCGACCCGAAAGGTGTGTCTATGGCCTCATCCGCGCCGCGCGGTCTGCGCTCCGACCATGTCGTCACCGTCGGCATCGCCCTATTCTCGATGCTCTTTGGCGCCGGCAACCTCATTATTCCGCCACTGCTGGCGCTGCAGGCAGGTTCTGCCACGCCGGTCGCCATGCTCGGCTTTCTCATCGCCGCCATCGGCCTGCCCGTCATGGGCTTTATCGCCGTGGCGCTTGCCGGAACGGCGCGCGAGCTTGCCGGCCGCGTGCATCCCAAGTTTGGCGAATTCTTCGTTGCGGCGGTCTATCTGGCCATCGGCCCGTGCCTGGCCATTCCTCGCACAAGCTCTACGGCGTTCGAAATGCTGGTGCCGCTGCTGCCCGAGGGTGTTTCGCTCGGCACGGCACGTCTGGTGTTTGCCATCGGGTTCTTCGTCGTCGCGTTTGTGCTCACGCTGCGCCCGGGTGTTATCACACGCGTGCTCGGCCGCATTACGGGCCCCGCGCTCATTGCGCTCATCGTGCTGGTCGTGGGTGCCGCCGTGGTGTCGCCGCTGGGTCCCGCTGCCGCGCCACAGGCCCCCTACAATGCCGGCGCCGCCGTGCAGGGCTTTTTGACTGGCTATCAGACCATGGACCTGCTCGCGTCGCTCGCCTTTGGCATCATCATCGCTGAGACCATCCATGAGCTGGGCGTTACCGACGATAAGCGCGTGGCCTTTGAGATCTCGCGCTCCGGTGTGATCGCCGGCGTGCTCATGGCCATCATCTACTGTGGCCTGGCGCTTGCCGGCATGCAGCTCGGCACGGTTATGCCCGATGCCACCAATGGCGCCGCCATCCTTGCCCGCTCTGCCTCCATGCACTTTGGCCTTGTCGGCACGGTCGTGGTCTTTGCGATCTTTTTCCTCGCCTGCATGAACGTGTGCATCGGTCTTATTAGCTGCTGCTCGCGGTACTTCTGCGAGACGTATGTGGTTGAAGGGGGAGCGGAGGCTTCCGAGGAGGCCATGCGCCGCCCCTTTGCGATGCTTGCCTTTGTGTTCGCGGCGTTTTCGTGCGTGCTCTCCAACGTGGGCCTCGACGTGATCCTTATGTTCTCGGTGCCTATGCTCAATGCCCTGTATCCCGTTGCCATTGTGCTGGTGCTTATGGGCCTGATGCACGGCTTTTGCGACGCGCATCCGCAGGTTTGGGTTTGGGTCGGCGGCGTGGTCGCGGTGCAGAGCGTGATCACCTCGGTCCGCGACGCGTTCTTTACTGGTGCGTGGCTGCCGTTCGATGCGTTGCCGCTGGCAGATATCGGTGCTGCGTGGGCACCAGTCGCCGTGGTGGCGTTTGTGATCGGTCTGCTTCATAGCCGGTTTGTCGCACATTCGAGGAGCTAGGGTATCGTCGCTTGCACAGGCGGGAAGTCTCCCCTATAATTTCCTACGCTTTGGGACACGCAAGGTTTAGACCTTAGCTGCTCAACACCTTCGGGACGTGGCGCAGTTTGGTAGCGCGCCTGCTTTGGGAGCAGGATGTCGCAGGTTCAAATCCTGTCGTCCCGACCATATCTTGCGGGCGTAGTTCAATGGTAGAACCCCAGCCTTCCAAGCTGATGACGCGGGTTCGATTCCCGTCGCCCGCTCCACAAGATAGCTTAACGGCTCTGATTCCCTTTGGGATCAGAGCCGTTTTCGTAAACGTGCCGGGCGACGGGAATCGAACCCGGCAGGGTGCGAAGCTGAGAAAATGCGTGAGCATTTTCCAGCGCAGCACGCAAGGGCCAATGGCCCGCAGCGAAACAAGGGTTTGCGAAGCAAACCCTTGGACTTCCCGTCGCCCGCTCCATAAGATAGACGAATGGCTCTGGTTCCTTTTGGGACCAGAGCCATTTTCGTAAGTGTACGGGGTGACGGGAATCGATGCCGCCTCGCATCCCACCTAAGTTGCGGTGAAATATGGACTGTTTTCCGGCTTTTATGGCCCATGTAGTCCGTATTTCACCGCAACTATTTGTAAGGTTGGATTTTGATGCCGTTGGGAGGGTCGTAGCGACCGTCTACCGAGAATGGAAATATTTTTTGAAGCTCTGACCTGCGACGTCAAGCTTTTGGTCAGCTTTTGGCAAGGCCTGCGGACGGAAGCATGCGATAGCGTAATGGTATTTTCTCCGCCGTGATGGTTATGGGGTTGGCCATGCTCGATAAAGGCAAACATTTTCCGCAGTCATATGCAAGGATGCTATTCTCGGCCCTTGGAATTCATCAAGATGGACAGCTGCTTATAACAATTGATCCTTGGGAAGAACGCCGTGCGCGCGAGCTTATGCAGGAAGAGCTTATGCTTCGTCTTTACAACCACGTGTATGCGGATCCGGTCTATTGGAATAATCTTGGGGTTGAAGATCGCATCTTTCAGCTGGCATCCGCTATTGCGGTCGTTGAACCTGATGCTGTGTTTTGCGGATCGACGGCAGCGCTGCTCTACGGCATCGGCTCGGCGTACACGCTTCTGGATAAAGTGCAAGTGCTGCTGCCGCGGTCTACAAGGCGTGATACGTATGAGTTCGTTGAATATAAGCGCTGGCGGGCGGGCGAAGTGTGGCGGCTCGGTCTGTTTACGCTGACGGATCCGTATCGAACGGTTGTTGATATCGCCCGAACGAGCGCCTTTCGCTATGCGCTGGGCTATGTCGATGGCTTGGCCCGCGAGTACGATGTCGAACGTGAAGAGCTGCGAGTATATGCGCAGGCAAATTGCCGAGGGTTGCATGGCATCGCGCGTGCTTTTGACGTTTTTGAGCATATGGACGGCAGGTCAGACAATGGCGGCGAGTCCGAGGCGAGAGCAGCAATGATTCTTGCTGGGGTTGCCGCGCCTGAGCTTCAAGTTGAGATAACGCGACCGGGAAACGCTGGTTATTATCTAGCAGATTATGGCTGGCAGATGCCAGACGGCTCATGGACGCTGGCAGAGCTGCATGGGCTGGGTAAGTTTGAAGACGAAGCTCAAAATGATCCGGAGCAAGCGGCGGCAAAAACCTATCGAGCGGCCCTCATGCGCGATGCGAACCTTCGCGCCATGGGCCACAACGTCATTCATTTCAAACTCTCGGACACCTACGAAGTAGAATCGTTCGGTGCCATGATGCGCGGTTACGGTATTCCGACAACAAAACCCTACGCCGACTCCCGATAGAGAAATCGTTCGCAGCCAACCTTCAATAAGTTGCGGTGAAATACGGACTATCGAGGCCTTTAAAGGCATGAAACAGTCCGTATTTCACCGCAACTTAGGAGGGGATGGGGCTGAGGGGCGGGCGATGCCGTTGCCTGTCGGTTAGTGGCGGGGTTGGTGGCGGAGCTTGTCGATGGTGGCGTCGGTGCTGTGACTGCGGGCGTCGGTGCTTCGGCTGCGGGCTTCGGCGGTGCGGTCGCGGGCGTCGGCAACTGTTTGGCGCTGGCGGCGGTAATCGATCATGCCTTGGATGATGGGCTTGCCAAAGCTCACGACATCATCGTTGTATATGGCGGTTCGGGCTGCGAGGAGGCAGTCGGTAAAGTCCATATGGGTCTTGCCAAAGAGTTTGACGGCAAGGGCGACAACGGTGGGCTCGTCGACCATGACGTCATCGAGCAGCCTTTTCATGGCCGCAGCAATCTCAACGCGGGGAACCTTATAGACGTCGCGCAGCGTGACCACGACGCGCGTGATGATTTCGGGGTAGACACGAGCGGTGCGCGTGGCGATGACCTTGGCGGCGCGCGGTGACAGAACTTCGTCGTCGTCAAGCAAGTAACGTAGTATGACGGTCTCGTCGATGATGGTGCTACTCATGGATATCTACTTCCTCGGGACCCAAAATCGAATCGTCGCTTTCTGTAGCAAGGTACTCAATCCAGGCATTGCGCTCCTCGGAGCGGCGATTGGGGTCCCCATATGCTTTGAGCAATCCATAGGCGGCTGTGCCGTCCTTTGAGCGCACGGCGACCGGTTGAAAGGGAAGCTTGCGCATCAAAATGCTCTGCGCGACAAATAGACGGACGGCCTCGGCGAGCGATGTGCCCATGGCGTCGTAGAGATGTTCGGCATGCTGCTTGTCTTCCTCGCGAATGCGCACCTGCAGGATGGCTCGTTTTTGAGTCGATGACATCACTGGCCCCCTTAATGAGCGTGCAGTATAGTCGGTCAAATGCGGCATGTGCCGATACTTGAGCATCTTATAACGATTACTCTATTTCGCTCAAGTAAATAACCATTAACTTGAATACAAGCGTAGTACATCTAAAATGAGAGCGCGTAAAAATCTCTGAGGCGTACGCATGTAATACACTCACCTTTATAGCTTCTAGAGAATAATTCCAACCTGCCAAAACCCCTGCAATACACCCGTATTGCAGGGCCTATGCTCAAGTTTGCCCCCTGCAACTGCGTATATTTAACCTGTATATCGTTGGAGGAATTCTATCGAAGTGCCTGTTTCGCCGCATGCACTCGATACGCCGATGCCGGACCACGGGCGGTCCGGAGCAACGTCGGCAGGGTCTCTCCGGCATGGGATTCAGGAGGGAGTGAACAACATGGGCAATAAACGAGTCGTGGCTGATTCTTCACGCTGCATTGGGTGCCAAACCTGTATGGCGGCGTGCATCGAGGCACACGATATTCACGGCAACATCGCCGCACCTCGCTTGCGCGTAACGCGCACCTACGAGATTTCCGCGCCGGTGGCATGTCACCACTGCGAGGACGCTCCGTGCGCCAAGGCCTGCCCCACGGGCGCCTTGTTCTTTGATCCAAAGAACCATCGCATCGGCGTCAACGAGGACAACTGCATCGGCTGCAAGAGCTGCGTCATGGCATGCCCCTTTGGCGCCGTGAGCGTGGCGACCACGCAGGTCCCCGTCTTGATGGGCGACGTGCGCGTGGGTTCGCAGACTAAGAGCTTCGTGCTCAAGTGCGACCTGTGCGTGGACCGTCCCGGCGGTCCGGCGTGTGCCGAGGCGTGCCCGACCAAGGGCCTCACCCTGGTAGACGAGGAGCGCCTGGCAGAACTGACTGCCGAGCGTGCCCGCGCCACCATCGAAAACGAGGCGTAGACGGGCGGCCATACAAGCCCAACGATTGTCATATACGTACCGATTACTCGGTAGCAGAGAAAGGAAGGAGGGTGTCATGGAGAAGCATAAAGTGATCTGCCCGTACTGCGGCGCCGGTTGCCAGTTTAACCTCCTGGTCCAAAACGGCCAGGTCGTGGGTACCGAACCGCTCAACGGCATCACCAATCAGGGCGAGCTGTGCCTTAAGGGCATGAGCGGCTACGACTTCATCAACGACACCAAGATCTTGACTCCTCGCGTACTGCACCCGATGATCCGCCGCACTAAGGGCGCGGATCTTGAGCGCGTAAGCTGGGACGAGGCGCTGGATTTCACCGCATCTAAGATGCAGGCTATAATTGACGAATATGGTCCTAACGCTGTCATGACCACCGGCTCTTCGCGAGGCGGCGGCAATGAGGCGAACTACGTCATGCAGAAGTTTACGCGTGCGTGCATCGGCACCCACAGCGTAGACAACTGCGCCCGTACTTGACACGGCCCTACTGTCCTCGGTCTGATGGACACGGTTGGTTCAGGTTGCATGTCATGCTCCATCCCCGGTATGGAGGATGCGGGCTGCATTTTCCTCTTCGGCTATAACCCTGCCGATTCGCACCCCATCGTCGCAAGGCGTATCGTGCGAGCCAAAGAAAAGGGTTGCAAGATCATCGTCGCCGACCCGCGCCATATCGAAACCGCGCGTATCGCCGATCTCTACCTTCCGATCAAGAACGGTTGCAACGTCGCGTTCCTCAACGCCTTTGCCAACTGCTTGGTCAACGATGGCCTCTACGACAAGGAATTCGTCGCCGAGCACACGAACGGCTTTGACGAGTGGTGGGAGACCATCAAGAACTACACTCCCGAATCCGTACAGGACATCACGGGTGTCGAGCCCGCGTTGATCCACCAAGCTGCCGAGATGTACGCCACGGCGAAGCCTTCCGCCATCATTGGCTGGGGCATGGGCGTATGCCAGCAGAAGCAGAACCTGAAGACGGTGCACACCATCGCCTCCATCGCCTGCGTTGCCGGCCAGATCGGCAAACCCAACTCCGGCCTCGCGCCCGTGCGTGGCCAGAACAACGTCCAGGGCTCCTGCGATATGGGCATGCTGCCCAACCTGTACCCTGGCTATCAAAAGGTCACCGACCCGGCCGCGCGCGCCAAGTTCGCCAAGGCCTGGGGCGTGCCCGAGGAGAAGCTGCCTCTCGAGGAGGGCTACAAGCTCACCGACCTGGGTCACCTGGTCGACGAGGGCAAGGTGCACTGCTTCTACAACTACGGCGAGGACCCGGTGCAGACCGAGCCCGATTCGGCCGGTATGCGTAAGACGCTCTCCGAGCTGGATCTGTTCATTTGCCAGGACATCTTTATGACGCAGACGACCATGCTCGCCGACGTCATCCTGCCTGCCACCTCTTGGGGCGAGCACGAGGGTGTCTTTACCGCATCCGACCGTAGCTTCCAGCACTTTGACGCGGCTGTTCCGCCCAAGGGCGAGTGCCGTCACGACTGGGAGATCTTTGCCGACCTGTCCACGCGCATGGGCTACCCCATGCACTACGACAACACAGAGCAGATCTGGAACGAGTGCATTAGCCTGTGCCCCAACTTTGTGGGCGCAACCTACGAGAAGATGGCTCCCGAGGGCGGCTACGCACAGTGGCCCGTCAAGAGCACCGATGTGAACGACCATGGCACCCCCGACATGTTCGCGGGCGGCAAGTTCACTACCAAGGACGGTCGTGCCAACCTGATGGCGCACGACTGGGAGGCGCCCTCCGAGCTTCCCGACGATGAGTACCCGCTCATCCTTTGCACCGTCCGCGAGGTCGGCCACTACAGCTGCCGTTCGATGACCGGCAACTGCAAGACGTTGGCGCTGCTCGCCGACGAGCCCGGCTTTGTCCGCATGAATCCCGCGGACGCCCAGGCGCGCGGCATCAAGAACGGCGACATCGTCTCGATCCACAGCCGCCGCGGCCAGGTATACAGCCGCGCCGACGTGAGCGACCGTATCAACAAGGGCACGGTCTATATGACCTACCAGTGGTGGATCGGCAAGTGCAACGAGCTGACCATTCACAAGGTCGACCCGGTCTCGCATACGCCCGAGGACAAGTTCTCCGCCTGCCAGGTCGACGCCATTGCCGACCAGGTCTGGGCAGAGGGCGAGGTCGAGCGTCAGTACACCGAGCTCAAGCAGGCTCTGGTGGACGCCGCCGCTCCCCAGGACGTTGAGCCCGGCGCCGCCAAGTTCGACGACGAGACGCACATGAATCAAATCGTGTAGTCCCGTTCTCGTTGGCTTTTTGGGCCGGGCGTCCCGTACGTTCGGGAGCCCGGCCCGTTATTTTGAAAGGAAGTGGGGATGAACCGCTTCATCGACATCAACCCGGAGAGGTGCATCGGCTGCGGAACATGCCAGTCCGCCTGTGCCGACGCCCACCGGATGCAGGGTCTTCAGGATACGCCGCGCCTGGCGCTCGTGAAGACCGGCGGTATTTCGGCCGCCCTTGCCTGCCACCATTGCGAGGGTGCCCCCTGCGCCGAGGTTTGCCCGGTGAATGCCATCGAGCACGATGGCGATCGCATCCACGTCAAGGAGCAGGAGTGCATCGGGTGCAGGCTGTGCGCCATCGCGTGCCCCTTCGGAGCCATCCATCCCGATGGCACGTCTATCGCCGGTGTCGCAGGCATGTGCGACCCGACGCCTTCGTATCCTAAGTCCCTGAGCAGCCTGCTTACGTGGGCTCCTGGTCAGTACAACTGCGCTGTCAAGTGCGACCTGTGCGCCTTCGATCCGGACGGCCCGCATTGTGTGGCGGCGTGCCCCACCAAGGCGCTGACCGTCATGGGCGGCGCGGCCGATCGCGAGCTCGACGAGGCCAAGCGCCTGCGCTCGATCGAAAACGGTCCGTCCGTCGACGTTACCGCTGTGGCCCAGGGTCTGTCCGAGAAAGCAGAAGGGAGCGTAAACAATGGATAGCATGACGCTGTTTATCGCATCGCTTGCCGTCTCGTGCATCGGTGCGCTCGCCTCGGTTCTGCTGATTAAGGCCGATAACGCCGCCAAGACCGCCGGCTGCCTGATCGGCGCCGTCGCCGCGGTGCTTTCGTTTGTGGCTGGTATCCAGGCCGTGCTGGGCGATGTCACGTCGGTCGACACCATCGTGTTCTTCCCGTTTGCCCATTTCCAGCTGCTGCTCAATCAGCTGTCCGGTCTGTTCGTGGCGCTCATCTCGGTGCTCGCGTTTTCCGGTTCGATCTACGGTCTCAACTACTTTGATGAGTACCCGGGCAAAAAGGGCCGCGCCGGCTTCTTCTTTAACACCTTCGTGGCGTCCATGATGCTCGTCATCACCGCCGACAACGTGTTTTGGTTCTTGGTCGCCTTTGAGCTCATGTCGCTGACCTCGTACTTCCTGGTCGTGATCGAGGAGAACGAGAACTCCATCCACGGCGGTTGGCTCTACTTTGTGATCGCGCATGTGGGCTTTGTGCTCATCATGGCGAGCTTCCTCACCATGACCAACTTCGCCGGTGGCTCGTTTGCCTTTGCGGATTTCCGCGCCACGCAGTTTAGCCCCGCGGTCGCATCCGTGTGCTTCGTGCTCGCCTTCTTTGGCTTTGGCGCCAAGGCCGGTATCATCCCGCTGCACGGCTGGCTGCCCAAGGCACATCCCGAGGCGCCGTCCAACGTGTCTGCCCTCATGTCCGGCGGCATGATCAAGATCGGTATCTTCGGCATCCTCAAGGTTGGTCTCGACCTGCTCTCCGCCTCGGGCGTTCAGGTCTGGTGGGGCCTTATGGTCATGGTCTTCGGTGCGATCTCGTCGGTCCTCGGCGTGGCCTTCGCCCTGCAGGAGCATGACATCAAGCGCCTGCTGGCCTATCACTCTGTCGAGAACATCGGCATCATTCTGCTCGGCGTCGGCGCTTCCATGGCCGCCATGGCGCTCAACTCTGTCGGCATCGCCGTCCTGGCTCTGATGGCCGCCCTCTACCACACGTTTAACCACGCGATGTTTAAGGGCGAGCTGTTCTTGGGCGCCGGTGCGCTGCTGTACTCCACGGGTACGCGCAATATGGAGAAGATGGGCGGCCTGTTCCGTCGTATGCCGGCAACGGCCATCTGCTTCCTTATTGGCGCGCTTGCCATCTCGGCCATCCCGCCCTTCAACGGATTTGTGTCCGAGTGGTTTACCTACCAGTCGCTGTTTAACGCTGCCATGCAGGGCGACAAGGCCGTCATGATCGTGGCCGTGTTCGCTGCCGTCGCGCTCGCAATTACCGGCGCACTGGCCGTCACGTGCTTCGTCAAGGCCTATGGCGTCTCCTTTGCCTCCGCGCCCCGCTCCGAGGCCGCGGCCAATGCCAAGGAGGTTCCTGCCCCCATGGTGTTTGCACAGGGCCTGCTCGCGGCCGTCTGCGTCGTGCTGGGCATTGGCGCTCCCGTGATCGCGCCCGTGCTGGTCGATGTCGCCGCGTCCGTGCTGCATCCGTACGGTGGCGTGTTTGCCGCCGAGGGCATGGAGCTCATGAACCAGTACTCCGGCGCTGCCACCTCCACGCCCGCGATCGCCATTGCGCTCGTGGCGCTCGTCGGCCTTGCCTGCGGTTATCGCAAGCTCAAGACCGTCGGCAAGGTGCAGAAGTCCCAGCCGTGGGCATGCGGTTATGCTCCCAACGAGCATATGCCCGTCGTGGCCACGACCTTTGCCTCCGAGGTGTCCTGGTTTATGCAGCCGCTCTACACGCTGCGCGACCGCTGCACGGCCGTCTGCTGGTCCATCGCGCACTTCTTCCAGAAGCTCACTGGTGTGGCCGAGGCTGTGGAGCCCGTACCCGACAAGGTTCTCGTCGATGCCCCGCATAAGGGTGTCGAGAAGCTCGCCGACCTCGCGACTAAGCTCGAAGGCGGCAACTACAGCATCTATATCTGCTACATCGTCGCGGCACTCGTGGTGTTCCTCGTGCTCGCCGTGCAAATGGGTTAAGGAGGGGAGAGCATGAACAACATCGTACTTGCCGTTCTGCAGGGCGTGGTCGTTATGGCCGTCGCGCCGTTCTTCTCCGGTCTCGGCCGCGTGATCCGCGCCAAGATGCACAACCGTCGCGGCCCCAGCATCATGCAGGACTATCGCGACCTGGCCAAGCTCTTTGCGCGCCCCGAGTCCCAGAGCGAGGACGCGAGCTTTGCGCTGCGCATTATGCCACCGCTGTTCTTCGCCGTCGCCTTTATGCTCGCGATGGGTCTGCCGCTCTTTACGGCACAAAGCCCCATCCCGGTCTTTGGTGACGCCATCACCATCATGTACAGCCTGGCGCTCGCCCGCTTCTTCTTCGCCCTCTGCGGTGTGGATTCATCCAACGCCTACGCCGGTATCGGCGGCGTCCGTGAGCTGCTCATGAGCGTGCTCATCGAGCCGTCCATGCTGCTGGCGCTGTTTGCCGCCGCCCTGGTGTGCGGTTCCACCGACATCGCCACCATGGGTCAGCACATCATGACGGGCGCCATCGATGCGCCGGTCGCCGTGATCCTCGCCGGCATCGCCTTTGCGATCGCCTGCTACATGGAACTCGGCAAGCTGCCGTTTGACCAGGCCGAGGCCGAGCAAGAGCTCCAGGAAGGTCCGCTCGCCGAGCTTTCCGGCCCGTCGCTTGCGATGGCCAAGCTCGCCATGTCCATGAAGCAGGTTCTGGTCGTCGCTTGGTTCTGCGCAATCTTCGTCCCCTGGGGCGAGCCCGCGACCGTGGGCGCCGCCGCTGTTCTGGGTGCAGTCATCTTCCTGGTGAAGTGCCTGATCGACTTTGTCGTCTGCGGCGTGATCGAGAACTCCTGCTCGCGTTCGCGCTTTAAGGTGCTCGGCAATCAGACCTGGGCCGTCGTGGGCATCGCCGTTCTGGCGTTTGTCTTCGTGGTCGTCGGCGTGTAGGAGAAGGGAGAAACAATGTCATTTGCAGTCAGTCTGTCCCTTCTCGGCTTGGTCGCTATCGCGGCCCCGATGGTGGCCTCGGTGCTCGTCGCCCTGTTCCCCCGTCCGTACGCCAAGTGGTTCAGCGTTTTGGGTGCCGCCGCCTCGACGGTCTGCACCATCGCCCTCGCCGCGAATTTCGCTGGCGCCGGCATGCCCGACACGCAGGTCCCCCTGGTCTCGTTTGGGCAGACCCTCGTTATGGGATTCACCTTCGATCGCATGAGCACGCTGCTCGCGCCCGCCTTTGTGGGTATCGGCTTGCTTGTCGTGATCTATTCGATTCCCTATATGAGCGAGAATAACCGTGAGCATCCCGACGCACCGCGTCGTCGCTTCTACGCGTACCTCGCGACCTTCATCGGCGCCATGGCCGGCCTTGTGTACAGCTCGACCCTTTTGGGCCAGCTCGTGTTCTTTGAGATCACGGGTGCGTGCTCTTGGGGCCTCATTAGCTACTACATGTCGCCTACGGCCAAGAAGGCCGGCATGAAGGCCCTGATCATTACGCATATCGGTGCGCTCGGCCTGTATCTGGGCGCCGCTATCGTGTTTGCCCACACCGGTACCTTCGCCATCACCGCGATTGCCGGCCTCGACGCCAAGCTCAAGGCTATCGTCCTTTTGCTCGTGCTGTTTGCGGCCTGGGCCAAGTCCGCACAGGTCCCCATGTATATGTGGCTGCCTTCGGCCATGGAGGCGCCGACGCCTGTTTCGGCCTACCTGCATGGTGCCTCGATGGTCAAGGTCGGCGTGTGCGTGTTCGCGCGCGCACTCGTCTCTGCCGGCGAGATTCCCGAGATCGTGGGCTGGGTTGCCATTATCGACGCCATGGTCACCATGCTCTTTGGTTTCCTTATGTACCTGCCGCAAAAGGATATGAAGCGTCTGCTGGCCTTCTCCACGATCGCCCAGCTCTCCTATGTGTTCTTTGGTCTGGGCCTTTCGGTCTTTGGCAGCCAGCTGGCCTTTGATGGCGCTGTGTGCCACATCTTTAACCATGCTTTCGCCAAGACGCTGTTCTTCCTGATCGCCGGTTCGTTCTCCTTTACCCTCGGTACGCGTATGCTGCCCAAGCTTCGCGGCATCGTAAAGAAGTACCCGATCTCGGGCGTGGGCTTTGGTGTCGCGGCACTCGCCATTGCCGGCGTGCCGCCCATGAACACGTTCTTCTCGAAGTTCCAGATCATCGCCGGCGGCTTTTCTGTGGGTGCCGGCAACGTCGCGATCCTGGTGCTCGTGTGCATCATGGTCGCCGAGACCGTCGCCACCTTTGCCTGGTTCCTCAAGTGGATGGGCTATTGCCTGCCCGGCAAGCCGAGTGAAGAGGTCGCTGCGGGTGCCCCGCTTCCCCGCGCGATGGCGTTCGTGTTCATCGTGCTCATCATCATGGTTATCGTCAGCGGCCCGCTTTCGGCCAGCTGGATCGGTTAGGAGGTAGAACGACATGGGTTATTCGATCGTCAACATCCTTGGCGGCCTTCTGATCGTCACGTCCACCATGGTGGTCGTCTCAAAGAACATCAAACATTCCATCCACTGGTATGCGGTGCAGTCGCTGGTGCTCGTGGGACTGCTCGCCACGCTCGGTGTCACCACCGGTGCGCAGGAACTGCTCATGTGGGCTGGATCTGCCTTTATCACTAAGGTTGTCCTGGTCCCTTATATCCTCAACCGCGCATACAAGAAGATGGGTGAGCCGAGCGACGCATCGCTCAAGGCCGGCCTTAAGCCTGCGTGGGCCATTTGCATCATCGCTGTGGAGGTCGCGATCTGCTTTGCCGTCGTGACGCAGATCAGCCTGCCCACGGCCGAGGTCGCAACGCCTGCACTCGCTATTAGCTTCGCTCACTTCTTTGTGGGCCTCACCTGCATTATCTCGCAGCGCAACATCATGAAGCAGATCTTTGGATACTGCCTTATGGAAAACGGCAGCCACGTGACGCTCGCGCTTTTGGCGCCCACCGCTCCCGAGATCATCGAGATCGGTATCGCCACCGACGCCATCTTTGCCGTCATCATCATGTCCATCGTCGTGCGTCGCATTTGGGACGACTCCCACTCGCTCGATGCGCGCGACCTGTCCGAGCTGAGGGGGTAGTCCATGGAAACGTTGATTCTCGCCCTGCTCGCGACTCCTCTGGTGTTCTCGCTAGTCATGGCGTTTTTGCCCAAGAACACGTCCTATAACGTGTTTGCCGGTCTCAACCTGGTCTCCGTCGCAGCCGTCTTGGTGCTGTCGATTGTGACGGCCGGCGACGTCCTTATGAGCGGCGAAACCGCGAGCGCTCTTGGCCTGTGGTTCCACCTCGATTCGCTGGGCGCCATCTTTGTGCTGCTCATCGGCTTTATCGGTTTTCTTACGGGGCTGTTCTCGCTGCCCTATGTAAAGGCCGATATCGAGGAGGGCTCCATGCCCGCCGAGCGCGCCAAGCAGTATTTTGCGCTGTTTAGCCTGTTTGTGTTCACCATGCTGCTCGCGTGCCTGTCCAACAACATGATCCTCACGTGGGCCGCCGTGGAGGCAACCACGCTTTCCACCGTGTTCCTCGTGGGTATCTACAAGAACAAGACGGCCCTCGAGGCTTCTTGGAAGTATGCGATGGTCTGCACCGCCGGCGTGGCCTTTGGCCTGTTCGGTACGCTGCTGATCTACGCCAACGCCGCCGACGTGATTCCCAACGCCCACGAGGCCGCATTCCTGTCGTGCGTGCTGCCGTATGCCGACCAGTTCGACCCGACGCTCATGCGCCTCGCCTTTGCGTTTATCGTGATCGGCTTTGGCACCAAGGCCGGCCTGTTCCCCATGCACACTTGGCTGCCCGATGCCCACTCCCAGGCCCCGAGCCCCGTCTCGGCCCTGCTCTCGGGCGTGCTGCTTAAGTGCGCCATGCTTGTGATCATGCGCTTCTACGGCTTTACTATCCAGGCCGTGGGCGCCGAGTATCCGCAGCTTTTGCTGTTAATCGTCGGCACGCTGTCCATTTTGGTGGCTGCACTTTCGATGTTTCGCCAGGACGACCTCAAGCGCCGCTTTGCGTACTCGTCTGTGGAGAACGTGGGCGTTATCGCCCTGTGCCTGGGTATCGGTGGCCCACTGGGTATCGCCGCGGCCCTGCTGCACTGCGTGTTCCACGGCTTTACCAAGACGCTTGCCTTCTGCGTGTCCGGCAACATCCAGCACGCTTTTGGCACGCGTAGCCTGGCCAAGATCCAGGGCGTCGTCGAGGTTGCCCCCGCAACCGCCGCGCTCGCCGTCCTGGCGCTGCTCGGCCTTGGTGCCTTCCCGCCCTTTGGCATGTTTATCTCCGAGTTCCTGACTTTTGTCGCCGGTGTTACCGCCGGTCCCATGTGGCTGGTCGTCGTGGTCGCCCTCGGTCTTACCGTGGCCATCTCCGCGCTCACCCGCATCGCACTCAAGTCGGTATTCGGCCATGCACCCCAGGGTATGGGCAAGCATGAGGCCCCGGCGCTCATGCTTATCCCCGAAATCATCCTGGCCGTCATGATCTTGTGGTTTGGCATCGCCACCCCGCTGCCTCTCGTGCACGGTGTGGAGACCGCGACCGGCATCGTGCTCGAGCAGAGCACCGAGGAACTTCACGCGACGCCGATGTACCGCGCTGTGTTCGGTACCGAGACCGCTCAGAGCGAGGTGGAGTAACGAATGATTGAAACTGAGAACAAGGTGTATGCCCGTCGCTGCGAGAGCCATGTCGAGGCTCTGCGCCGCGCCGTTCCGGGCTGCATCGAGAAGGTCGAGTGGCAATGCGAGGACCAGCTGACGATTACCGTCAAGCAGGACAAGCTGCCCGAGGCCGTCCACTACCTGTATTACGAGCGCTACGGCTGGATTCCCGTGATTGTCGGCAACGACGAGCGCTCCCTGTGCGGCCGTTACGCCGTGTACTACGTCATCTCCATGGAGGGGGAGGACCCCGGCTGGGTTACCGTGCGCACCGAGGTCGACCCCGCCAAGATGACGTTCCCGTCCGTGACGCCGTTCGTCCCCGCCTGCGTGTGGGGCGAGCGCGAGCTTCGCGACATGTTCGGCCTGATCCCCGAGGGTCTGCCCGACCGTCGTCGCCTGGTGCTGCCCGACGATTGGCCCAGCGGCCTGTACCCGCTGCGCAAGGACTCCATGGACTACCGCTTCCGTCCCGCTCCCGCGAGTGACATGGAAAACTACGAGTTCTTGGCCGATACCAAGGGCAAGGAGACCACGCTCGTCCCCATGGGACCGTTGCACATCACCTCCGACGAGCCCGGCCACTTCCGCCTGTTCGTGGAGGGCGAGACGATCGTCGATGCCGATTACCGCCTGTTCTACGTGCATCGCGGTATGGAGAAGGTCGCCGAGACGCGCCTGAACTATGATGCCGTGACGTTCCTTGCCGACCGTATCTGCGGCATTTGCGGCTGCGCCCACTCGGTGGCCTACGCCGAGGCTGTCGAGCGCGCCCAGGGCATTCACGTCCCGCCGCGCGCGCAGTACATCCGCGCCATCATGCTCGAGGTCGAGCGCCTGCACTCGCACCTGCTCAACATTGGCCTCGCATCGCACTACACCGGCTTCGATTCCGGCTTCCAGCAGTTCTTCCGCGTTCGCGAGAAGTCCATGGACCTGGCCGAGAAACTCTCCGGCCACCGTAAGACCTATGGCCTCAATGTGATCGGTGGCGTGCGTCGCGACATCCTGGCCGAGCAGAAGCTCTCCACGCTCACGACCATCCATCAGCTGCGCTCCGAGGTCCAGGAGCTCGTCGACGTTTTGCTCTCCACGCCCAACTTTATTGAGCGCACGAGCGGCATCGGCATTCTCGACCGTAAGATCGCTCGCGACTTTTCGCCGGTCGGCCCGCTCATGCGTGGCTCTGGCTATGCCCGCGACGTGCGCTTTGACCATCCCTTCGACGGCTACGCCGATCCGGACGTTCAAAAGATGCACGCCGCTACGGCCGACACCTGCGATGCCTTCGGCCGTACCGCCGTTCGCATCCAGGAGGTCTACGATTCGATCGACATGATCGAGACCATGCTCGAGAACTGCCCGTCGGGCCCCATCCTCACCACGGATTGGGAGTACACCCCGCACAAGTACGCCATCGGTGCCACCGAGGCGCCGCGCGGCGAGGACGTGCACTGGGCCATGCTCGGCAATAACCAGAAGTGCTATCGCTGGCGCGCCAAGGCCGCCACGTACAGCAACTGGCCGGTCCTGCGCTACATGTTCCGCGGCAACACCGTGGGCGACGCGGCGCTGATCGTCGGCTCGCTCGACCCGTGCTACTCCTGCACCGACCGCGTGACGGTGACCGATGTCGCCGCCAAGCGCGACCACGTGCTCGACAAGGAGCAGTTCGAGAACGTCTGGCGCGACAAGTCGCCTCTTGCGGGCGAGGGCACCATGGCCGCTCCGCTCGATGAGGAGGCGCTCTAATATGCTGAAGCTTTGGAAGGTCAACGCCAAGGCCGGCGACGCGACGGTCAAGTACCCGTTTGCGCCGTTCCCCACCAACAAGGACATGCGCGGCAAGCCCGAGCACAATGCCGAGCTCTGCATCGCCTGCGGTGCCTGCGGCGTGGCGTGCCCGGCCGATGCCATTCGCATGGACACCGACCTTGCGGCCGACACCATCACCTGGTCGATCGACTACGGCCGCTGCATCTTCTGCGGCCGTTGCGAGGAAGCCTGCCCCATGGAGGCCATCAAGCTCACCGAGGAGTTTGAGCTGGCCGTCATGAGCAAGGACGACCTCACCAGCAAGAGCGTCTATACGCTCGAGCACTGCTCGCGTTGCGGCAAGCCGTTTGCCCCGCACAAGGAGATCGACTACGCTAAGCGCCTGCTGCAAAAGGCCGGCGGCATGGAGGCCGAGCAGGCCGCCCGTACCGCCGGTATGTGCCAGGAGTGCAAGCGCGAGCTCGACGCCCTGCGTGCCGCCTCGGCCGTAAAGACCGGCAACGCGCACGGCATGGCTGCCAACGAAACGCTTGCGTCCGGTGAGCCCCAGGGCCCCGGCATGGAGTATCTGGGCGGCCACGGCGTGAACCCGGAGTATATCGACCGCGAGCTCAACCCCGATGCGCCCGAGATCCCCGCCGGTCCTGCGCCGGTCGAGGGCATCATCATGGATTTTGATACGAAGGAGGAGTAACCATGGCCGAACCCACGCTTTTGCCCGAGCGGCTTCAGTACCGCCCGACCAAGATCGAGCTTGACGAGAGCATCGAGAAGGCCAAGGCGACCCTTCTTAAGAAGATCAAGCGCTCGGTGTATGTCTACCGTGTTGACTGCGGCGGCTGCAACGGCTGCGAGATCGAGATCTTCGGTTCCATCACGCCCGTCTTCGACGTCGAGCGCTTTGGCATCAAGGTCGTGCCCTCGCCCCGTCACGCCGATGTGCTGCTGTACACCGGCGCTGTGACGCGTGCCATGCGCATGCCGGCCCTGCGCGCCTTTGAGGCCGCACCCGATCCCAAGATCGTGGTGTCCTATGGCGCGTGCGGCTGCACCGGCGGCATCTTCTACGACAACTACTGCGTCTGGGGCGGCACGGACAAGATTCTGCCGGTCGATGTCTACATCCCCGGCTGCCCGCCCAGCCCTGCGCAGACCATCTACGGCTTTGCCATGGCGCTCGGTCTGCTGGACCAAAAGCTCCATGCCGAGACCACGGTGGAGGCCGCCGGCGAGCAGGCCGATATCCTGCACCCCGGCGTGCCTTACAAGCTGCGCGTTGCCATCGAGCGCGAGGCTCGCGCCATGAGCGGCTACCGTTACGGCCGCGATTTGGCCAATGAGTTTATGGATACGCTCGAGGGCGCGCCCAAGGGCGATATCCGCGGTGCCATGGCGCTGCTCATCGATAAGCAGGACGATCCGCGCCGCGTTGAGGTGTACTCGGCGCTGCAGGATCTGGTGCTGGCCGGAGGTCGCTAAATGGAGCTCACGGACCGCTCTGGTTACTTTGCGGGTCCCGGCATGCTCGGCGGCTCCTTTGGCGATGCCTCGCGCGCAAGCGACGAGGCCGCCGAGGGCGTCGCCGACCCCTGCCTGGGCCACGCGCCCGACCAGGTGGTCTTCTACGAGCTCACGCGTAAGTTTGTGGAGACCGAGGAAGACGTTCCCCAGGAGGCCTGCGACGTGCTGTACTACACGCTCGCCGTGGGCCACCACACCGGCGTGCTCGACTGCTTTGAGCCGCGCCTGTCGGTGCCGGTGAACGTCTTCTATTCGCTCGTCGACGTGCTGCCGGAGGGGGAGGCCAAGACCAAGTTCGAGGCCATCCGCTCCTTTGGCGAGTGCCAGCTCGACAAGGCGGCGGTGCCGTCGCTGCTCGAGGCCTGCGATGCGTTGCTCGACGAGCGCGGTTTTCGCGGTTCTGCCAAGGCCGGCATTTCGGTGTTCGATGACGACTTTGGCCTGCATGCCCAGCAGGTCGCGTTCTTAATGAAGTTCCGCGATTTGGTGGAGCGCGTGCGCGATGTGTCGGGCGTGTATCTGACGGGAAGGTTGCAGTAATGGGTCGCGTTGTGGATGGCCGTGTGAACGGCGCCCCGTTTGCGGGTATCGTGCTCACGGCGGGAAGCGTGCTGCGTGCCGACGATGCCGCCGGCCCCGTGCTCTCCAAAAAGATGGAAGACGCACCCATCGCCGGTTGGTACACCATCGACGGAGGCCAAACGCCCGAGGACGACATCATCGAGGTCAAGCGTGAGCGTCCGCCTCGCCTGGTCTTGGTTGATGCCGCAGACATGGCGCTGCCCGTCGGCGCCATCCGCTTGCTCGACAAACGTGATGTGGCCCGCAAGTCGATGTTTACCACGCATTCGCTTCCCTTGTCGATTCTGATCGAAGAGATTGAGCAATCGTGCGATGATATCGTCTTCGTCGGAATTCAGCCGGGCGACACGGAGTTCTACAACCCCATGTCCCCGGAAGTCTTTGACGCCGTCGACGCCGTGTACGACGCCGTGGCCGCCAACGACTTTTCCCACTTTGTCCGCTTGGGGCAGGAGCTATAGCAGCGCTTGTCCCTGCTGATTAGGAAAGAAGTGATTGACATGGCAGATTCCAAGGTGGAGTACCCCGCTCCCGATTGCCTGGCGCCCGCCGCGATCGAGGCCAAGACCGAGGCCGCCGGCGTGACCAAGGCCAACCTGCCGGTCGCAAAGGCCTTTCTGTTGGCAATGTTCGCCGGTGCGTTTATTGCCTTCGGCGGCCTGTTCTTTACCGTGTTCTTGAGCGACAGCACTCTGGGCTGGGGTGCCCAGCGCGTCGTGGGCGGCCTGTGCTTTTGCCTGGGCCTGGTGCTGGTGCTGGTGTGCGGCGCCGAGCTGTTTACCGGCAACTCGCTTATGGTCTGCGCGCTCAAGAGCAAAAAGATCACCCTGGTCCAGATGCTCAAGGCCTGGGTCGTCGTGTGGGTCGGCAATTTTGCCGGTGCCCTGTTCATTGTCTTTTTGGTGTACATGGCCGGCATTTACAAGCTCAACGGCGAGGCGGTCGCCAATTCCATGGTGAGCGTCGCCGCCGGCAAGGTGACGATCGACTGGGTGACGATCTTCTTCCGTGGCATCCTGTGCAACATCTTTGTGTGCCTGGCCGTGTGGATCGGTACCGCCGGCAAGACCGTGGTCGATAAGGTCGTGGGCATTCTGCTGCCCATCGCCGCCTTTGTGGCCTGCGGTTTTGAGCACTGCGTTGCCAACATGTACTTTTTGCCCATGGGCGCCGTGATGCACGCGTGCGGCTATGGCGCCGACGTCGCCGGCGCCGATGCGCTCAACGCCGCGGGCATTGCGTTTAACCTGTCCGCTGCCACGCTGGGCAACATCGTGGGCGGCGCGGTTCTGGTCGCGCTCGGCTACTGGTTTATCTATGCCAAGAAGTCCGAGGCGTAAGGTGCCGTCTGTTTGACGTTGGGCCTCCCGCGGGGCGTTGCCGTGCGGGAGGCTTTTTGGGTCTGGGGCTCGTTGCCGTGCTGTTGGCCTGTTGTGTTTGGCTTGTGAAAGGGGTAATCGAGATGGCATCTGCTGTGAAGCGTGACGGTCGCGCCGTGGTGACCACATGCGGGGGATGCTATGCCGATTGCGCCTTTACGGCACGCGTTGAGGACGGTCGCGTGGTGGCCGAGTTGCCGGTGCCGGGGCACCCGTGCGCGGCGCGTGCCCTGTGCGCACGCGGGCGGCATCGCCTGTCTATGCCGTTTGACGAGCGCGACCGGATTTTGCATCCCATGCGCCGCCGAGCTGATGGCTCGGGGTTTGATGCGATTTCCTGGGATGAGGCGTTTGCCCAGATTGCCGAGCGCCTTTTGGGGATTGTTGACGAGCGCGGGCCTCGTGCGCTGGGCATGACACTCGGCGTGCCCTCGTTCGACCGCTACTGGGCCTATCGCTTTATGCATGCGCTGGGCTCGCCCAACGTGTACGGTGCCGACGGTGCCTGCGAGGTAAGCCGTCTGACCGGCTGGGAGCACAGCCTGGGTTATAGTCCCGCCTCCGATTTGGCGCATACCGACTGCATCATGTATTTTGGGCGTTCCATTGTCGATTCGTCGACGATGGGGGCCGTTGATGCGCTCAACGATGCGCGCCGTCGCGGGGCGAAGATCATCGTGGTCGATCCCCGACGCAGCGGCTCGGCTGCGCTTGCCGATCGCTGGCTGCGCGTGCGCCCGGGCTGCGACCTGGCCTTGTTGCTGGGCATTGCGCATGTGCTCATTGCCGAGGACTTGTACGACCGCGAGTTTGTTGCCCGCTATACCACGGGGTTTGACGAGCTGGCGCAGGCGGCTGCTGATTGGACGCCTGAGTGGGCCGAGTCGATGTGCGACGTGCCGGCCGCAGAGATTGTCGCCACGGCGCGCGATCTCGCTGCCGCCGCGCCTGCCGCTGTGGTGGATGCGGGCTTTCATGGTGGCATCGGCATCGCGTATGCCAATAGCACCCAGACCGCGCGCGCTATCTGCTTGGTCGATGTGCTGCTGGGCTGTATTGGACATGCGGGCGGCGCGCTCAATCCGCCCACACCGCTTGCGTTGGGCGATTTGGACCCTGCGCGTTTCGCGACGCCGTCGACGCCACGCGGGCCCAAGTTGGGGTCTGAGCGCTATCCACTGGTCGATCCGGTGCGCGGCCTGTGCACGACCATCGGCCAGTCGATTCTTACCGGGGACCTGTGCGGGCTGATCGTTTACGCCAGCAATCCCGGCGCGGGCTATGGCAATGCGCAGGCTTGGTTGGGCATCTTGCAGCAGCTCGACCTGCTCGTGACCATCGATATCCGCTGGTCCGAGACGGCGCGCGCTTCCGACTTCGTGCTGCCCGATGTGACGTATCTGGAGGCTGATCGCGGCGTGGGCGCAGTCGTGGGCGCCAATGATTCGCGGGTGCTCTACCGCAACGCCGTGCTGCCTGTGCAGCATGATGACACGCGACCGGGGCGGGAGATCTTTGCCGGGTTGGCTGCGGCCTGTGGCGTGGGCGAGTACTTCCAGTTTACGTCCGACGATCTGGCGGCTGCCCAGGTGGCGCCTTTTGGGATCAATCTGGACGAGCTCAAGGAGCGCGGCTGGGCCGACACGGGTGTTGCGTTGCCGTCGCGTACGGGTGAGCCGGCGATTCCCTTGGATGGCGGCAAAATTGCGCTGGCAAGCGACGTATGGGAACGTGCCGGCCTGGGTCGCGTACCCAACTGGATCGCTCCCATGGTGGAGCCTGGCCCGGGGATGTTTCGCCTCATTAGCGGCAATCGACCCTTTGAGTCGCATACCTCGCGCAGGCTCGCGGCCCAAGGTGCCGCCGAGGCTGGGTCGGACCTAGATGCCGTGCAGATGAATGCCGATGCTGCTGCGCACATGGGCATCGCCGGCGGCGAGATCGTCGAACTCGTGAGCGATATGGGCCGTGACCGCGTGCGTGTGGAGACGACGCCCTATCTGCATCCGGCGTGCATCTTCACCTCGGCTGCTCCCGGTGGGCGTTCGTTTGGCGCCGATGCCGGTGGCGCTCATGCTCTGGGCGTGGGCCCGCTCGACCATACACCGTTGCGTTGGGACCCGTTGACCGGCGCTGCGCTCACCCAGGAAAACGCCGTTCGCGTGGAAAAGATCGTCGCGCGCGGGGATAATGACGAGTAATTGACTCAGCTGATGTATTCGACTGGTCCACGTTTCTTTTGAAAGGCTGCACATGAGCGATAGCCAGAACATGTCCGATGAGGTGCGCGCCCGCTTGCGCTCCATTCCTTCCGTCAACGAGCTGCTCGCAGAGTGGCCGGTTGTGAAGGCGGCAGGGGAGACCTGCGACGCGGTGGTGCATGCCGCCGTCACGGCCGAGCTCGACGAGGAGCGCGCCGCCATTCGCGCCGGTGCCGCCCCGCGCTCTAAGCGCGAGCTGGCCTCGGCCATCGAATTCCGCGCGCATCGTTCTGCGCTGCCGAGCCTGCGTCCCGCCGTCAACGCTACGGGTGTCGTTATCCATACCAACTTGGGTCGCGCCCCGCTCGCGGAATCGGCCGCCAAGGCCGTGGCCGAGGTCGCGCGCGGCTACAGCACGCTCGAGTACAGCGTCGACACCTGCTCGCGCGGGTCGCGCAAGGAGCATGCCGCGCAGCTGATCCGCTCATTCACCGGTGCCGAGGACGCGCTCGTGGTCAACAACAACGCCGCCGCGGTGCTGCTGGTGCTGGCGACCCATGCCGCGGGCAAAGAGGTTATCGTCAGCCGCGGCGAGCTTGTCGAGATTGGCGGCAGCTTCCGCATCCCCGACGTCATGGCGGCCTCGGGCGCCAAACTCGTCGAGGTCGGCGCCACCAACCGCACGCATCTGGGCGACTACGAGCGCGCCATCACGCCCGAAACGGCCATGATTTTCAAGGTCCATCCCTCCAACTATCGCATCGAGGGTTTTCACGAGGAGGTGAGCTCAAGGGAGCTCGCCGCGCTGGCGCATAAGCATGGCCTGCTGTTCTACGAGGACCAGGGCTCGGGCGCGCTGCTGCCTGACGACATCCTGGTTCGCGGAGGCGAGGAAACCACGCCGGCTTCGGTTTCGGCAGGGCTCGATCTGGTGTCGTGCTCGGGCGATAAACTGCTCGGTGCCGCACAAGCGGGCATTATCATGGGCCGTCGCGATCTGGTCCAGGCCTGCGGGTCGCATCCGCTCATGCGTGCCTTGCGCCCGGGCAAGCTCGCGCTGGCGGCGCTCGAGGCTACACTGCGCATTTACATGGATGGGGCGGATGTGGCCCATCGCGAGGTACCGGTGCTCAACATGCTCACGCTTCCGCAGGCCCATCTGGAGCGTCGCGCACGCAAGTTGCGCGATTGTATGGTCGCCGGGCTCGATAAGGCCGGTTGCCCGTGCGCCGTTGAGTTGGAGATTGTCGAGGAGTCCTCGACGCCCGGTGGCGGTTCGCTGCCTACCGTTGAGCTGCCCACGATGTGCGTTGCCGTGCGTCTTGTTGACGAGCGTCTGACGGTCGACGCGCTCAAGCGCTCGCTTGTCCAGGACTTCGACACGCCGGTCGTCACGCGAACCTCGCACGATCGCATTCTGTTTGATGTGCGCACGCTCGTGGGCGACCGCGATATTGAGACGGCGGCGTCGACGCTTGTCGCATGCGTTGCCAAGGCGGTGCGCCGATGAGTGGGGCCGAAGCGTTGGTGGAATGTCCCGTTATCGTAGGTACGGCGGGGCACGTCGACCACGGTAAGTCGGCGCTCATCGAGGCGCTGACGGGTAAAAACCCCGACCGCCTGGAAGTTGAGCGTCGTCGCGGCATGACCGTTGAGCTGGGCTTTGGCGAGCTAGCGCTGCCGAGTGGCAAGATCGTTGGCCTGGTTGACGTGCCGGGCCATGCGCATTACTTGCGCGCCATGGTGCAGGGTGCCACAGGTATCGACGTCGCCGTGCTGGTGGTTTCGGCCGTCGAGGGCGTGATGCCACAGACCCGCGAGCACGTGCATGTGCTGGAGCTGCTGGGCGTTACGCATATGGTGGTCGCGCTGACGATGTGCGACTTGGCCGATAGCGAAATGATTGAGCTGGCCGAGCTCGACGTCGATGATTTTTTGTCGGTCACCGTGTTTGCGGACGCGCCGATCGTGCCCGTGTCATCCAAGACCGGCGAGGGGATTGGCGCGCTGTTGGCTGCGCTCGACGAGCAGGTTAGTACCTGCTGGGATTCCTGCCGCGACCGTGCCGAGCGTACCGATGCCGCGCCGCGCTTGCCGATTGACCGCTGCTTTACGATCAAGGGCGCCGGCACCGTCGTGACGGGAACGCTGCACGATGCGCCGGTCGCGGTGGGCGATGAGCTCGTCGCGCTGCCGTCGCGCACGGCCTGCCGCGTACGCGGGATCCAAGTGCATGGCGACACGCAGCAGGCGCTGCCCGGTCAGCGTGTGGCGCTCAACCTGGTGGGCGATGGCGTCGCTGCGCTCGATCGCGGCGAGATGCTCGGCGTGGAGGGTCGCTTTGGCCAGACGCTGCGCTTTATGATGGCGTTTACGTATTTGGGTCGCGAGGGAGCCAAGCCGCGTGTGCTCGAGTCGGGAGCGCGTGTTCACGTTATGGCAGGTACGGCCGAAGTCGTCGGCCGCATCATGCTCATGGAGGGCGAGGCCCCCATGGCGGTGGGCGAGACGCGAGTGGTGCAGGTACGCCTGGAGGAACCGCTGCCGCTGCGCGCCGGCGACCATGCCGTGGTGCTATCGTATTCGCCGGTCATGCTTATTGGTGGCGGCCGCGTGCTGTTGTCGCGCTGCCGTCGCTCGCGCGAGCTTGTTGAGGGGGAGCGCACGCTGTACGCGGCGCTTGAGGCTGGAGATATTGCGGGCGCGGTGGATGCGTGGCTGGCGCTGCAAGCGCTGCCGGTTGCGGCTGCCGATGTTACCGCGGCGCTCGATCTTGTTGCCGGTGAGGCTGAGGCAGCGTTGCGCGAGTTGGTGGCGAAGGGCGCTGCTTGCGCGCTTGCTGGCTCGGATGGCTCGCTGTATGCAGATGCTTCCGCGCTCGATGCCGCGATGGGTACGCTGGCGGCGACCCTGTCCGCCATGCACACGGCTGCCCCCAAGGAGACGGGCTTTACGCCCGGCGCCGTCGCCCATGCTGCTTGGCCTACCGCTGACGATACAGTTGCCGCAGCCCTGATTTCCGAGGGCTGCTCGCGCGGCGTGTGTGCCTCAGAGGGCGCCGAGGTATTCGACCCACACTCCGCTGCCGCCGCGGCGCGTGTGGTGCGCGAGGCCTGCGAACGCATCGTTGCCTTGCTGGACGAAGCCGGCCTCGATGCGCCGACGTTGCCAGAGGTGGGCGAGCAACTGCAGCTCGATCGCGACACCATGACGCGTGCCCTGCGCGAGCTTTCGCTCAACCGCTCCATCGTAAAGGTTGAGCGCGACGTTGCCTTGTCTGCTACCGTGGAGTCGCATGCGCGTGAGCTCGTCGCCGCCGCCATTGCCGACGCCGGTGGCGCTGCTACCACGAGCGCCCTGCGCGAGGCCCTAGGTGTGTCGCGCAAACGTGCCATCAGCATCTTGGAGCACCTGGATGCCGTTCACTTTACGGTGCTCGACAAGGAAGCCGGTGGCCTGCGCTCCCTGCGCTAGATTGGCTGCTCGGTTTGGTAAAATACCGGCGCACTTGGGAACGGATGGGCTCCGGTGGGCTCCGCGGTCCTCAAAACCGTTGCGAGGCGTGCAAAACGTCTTGGATGTGTTCGATTCACATACGTTCCCGCCATACGCTACCAGCGCTTTTGTGCTCGCGGTCTTGCTGCGTGCCGCAAAGGCGCTGTTTTGTTTTTGCATGAGCTTTTCGTAGCGCCGCTATTTCGGCGGCTGTATTTAGCTTCGTGCATCGGGTTTTGAGCATGCCGATGGGGGTGGTTTGCCGTATGACTACCGTAAGACGGGCCGATCTTTCTTGTGTCGTCCAGGCGGGCGGGTTGTCGTCGCGCATGGGCTGCGATAAGGCGCGCATGGCGTTTTGCGGCGAGCCGCTCATCGAGCGCGTGCTGGGTCGGCTGGCGCCAGTTGCCGGCGAGTTGGTCGTGACGACTTCGCGTCCCAGCGAGCTTGCCTATCTTGAGGAGCACGCGTTTGGCGGCCTGGTGCCGCGTGTGGTGACGGACCTTGAAGGGCCGGCGGGTGCCATGCGCGGCATCGCGAGCTCGTTGGCCGCGACCCGATTGCCGCTCGTGGCGATCGTCGCCTGCGATATGCCGTTTGTCTCACCGGAGCTCATCGGCACGCTTGCCGATCGTGTTGAGGCCGAGGCGCTCGACGTGTGCGTACCGCGCGAGGAGCGGGGGATTGAGCCGCTTTGCGCCGTCTGGCGCCGTGACGCGTGTGCGCCGGTTGCCCAAGAGTTGCTCGCCTGCGACCGCCAGCGGATTCGCTGCCTGATCAATCGCGTTCAAGCTGGTTATATGGATGAGCCGCAGATCGTTAAGTCCGCGGGTTCGACGCTCTGCTTCGAGAACGTCAATACGCCCGAGGAGTTTGCGGCGGCCGAGTTACTCGCCTAGACGATTGGAGTTGCCATGTCTCACGATATTTGTCCCGACACGGGAGAGCCTTGCACTTGCGATGGTTCCGAGCCCTGTACCTGCGGCTGCGGTGGCTGTGGACATACTGCGGAAGAGGAAGCGGCCGCTGCGGCGTATCGTGAGGCACACCGCGAAGGCCCGTCCGGTGATGCCCTCGACCACGAGCGCAAGATTATCGTGTCGTTTGACAGCACCTTCGATGTGATGGAATGCGAGCAGCTGTGCCTTGCCGCCGGTGTGCCCGGGCGCATCATGCCGCTGCCCGGCTCCATAACCGCCGGCTGCGGCCTGTGCTGGGCCATGCCGTTCTCGGGCGATGCACTCGCCGCCTTCCGCGCTGCCACCGAAGGCCGCATAACCCCCGCCGACTACCATCAGCTCGTCCTCTAACCACCAACATCACCACAAAGGTGCCTGTCCCCAATGTGGTGGTTTGGAACACGTGGACGAAACAGGTTTGAAACACAGGTTTTGCACGTCAGGCACTCAAAAACGCTTCTACCTGCATCGTAATCAAAATGAAACATCTGCTCATCGGCTTATGCGAAACTTTGCCGCAACAGTGCGATATTATCCATACACGATAAAGCTCGCGGCGCATAGGGTGCCGCGACCAACATTTTTCGTTTCCCATCATTGGAGGAAGCATGAGCTACACGCAGAAAGTTCTCGAAGAGCTCAAGGCCCGCTATCCCGAGCAGCCTGAGTTCATCCAGGCCGCGACCGAGATCCTCGGCACCATTCAGCCGGCGCTCGACGCCCACCCCGAGTACGAGGAGGCCGCCCTGCTGGAGCGCCTCGTCGAGCCCGAGCGCATCGTCATGTTCCGTGTTCCCTGGGTCGACGACCAGGGCAAGGTTCAGGTCAATCGCGGTTACCGTGTCGAGTTCAACTCTGCCATTGGACCCTACAAGGGCGGCTTGCGCTTTAACCCGACGGTCACCCTGGGTATGCTCAAGTTCCTGGGTCTGGAGCAGATCCTCAAGAACAGCCTGACCACCCTTCCCATGGGCGGCGGCAAGGGCGGCTCCGACTTTGACCCCAAGGGCAAGTCCAACAACGAGATCATGCACTTCTGCCAGTCCTTCATGACCGAGCTCTATCGCCACATTGGCCCCAACACCGACGTTCCCGCCGGCGACCTGGGTGTTGGCGGCCGCGAGGTTGCCTACCTGTTCGGTCAGTACAAGCGCCTGACCAACGAGTGGACCGGCGTCCTTACCGGCAAGGGCCTTTCCTTTGGCGGCTCGCTCGCCCGTACCGAGGCCACCGGTTACGGTCTGGTTTACTTTGTGGACGAGTACCTCAAGAGCCGCGGCGACTCCTTCGAGGGCAAGAACGTCGTCGTTCATGGCTCCGGCAACGTCGCTATCTACGCCGTCCAGAAGGTCTCCCAGCTCGGCGGCAAGGTGCTGGCCTGCTCCGATACTCACGGCTGGGTCGAGGATCCCGACGGCATCGACTACACTGTGCTCGAGCACGTCTACAACAAGAAGCGCTCCGGCCACGACAAGGGCGTTACGCTCGCTATGTACGTTGACGAGAAGCCCAACGCCGTGTGGCACGAGGGCGACGGCCGTGGCGTTTGGCAGCTGCCCTGCGACATCGCGCTGCCCTGCGCTCGCGAGAACACGCTGCTGCTCGAGGACGCCCAGGCGCTCGTTGCCAACGGCTGCAAGGTGGTCGGCGAGGGCGCGAACATGCCCACGACCATCGAGGCCACGACCTACTTCCAGGAGAACGGCGTCGCCTTTATGCCCGGTAAGGCTGCCAACGCCGGCGGCGTGCTCGTGTCCGGCCTGGAGATGAGCCAGAATGCCGAGCACCTGTCCTGGACCTTCGAGGAGGTCGACGGCAAGCTCGAGCAACTCATGCGCGGCATGTTCCACAACGTGGACGACACCGCCAAGGAGTACGGCCAGGAGGGCAACTTTGTCATGGGCGCCAACATCGCCGGCTTCCTGAAGGTCGCCGACGCCATGCTCGCCCAGGGCGTCTGCTAATTCTTCGCTCGATATAGCATCGCGGAAGGCTCCCAGTCATCTTGGCTGGGAGCCTTTTTTGATCCGAAGGGGACGGAGGAAAACGGATCATTTCCCTCGGCCCTCTGCCAGCCGCCCCTTAAGTTGCGGTGAAATACGGACTGTTGGGCGTCCTAAGCCCGACAAACAGTCCGTATTTCACCGCAACTTATGGATGGGAGGGAGGTTCTTGTCCTGCAACGGTGGACGCCCCCTCGTTTGGTACACTTAAAGGTACTGGACAAGTGGAGAGATGGGGGAGAACGTGCTCAAGTTCGGTACCTACGTCCGTGTTGGAAACGCGGCCGAAGCCTATGAGCTCTTACAGAAGAACCGCAACAACAAGATTGTGGGCGGCGGCATCTGGATGCGCCTGGGTTCGCGTCGCGTGGCGACGGCGATTGACCTTTCGGCCTGCGGACTCGATCAGATCGAGGAGACCGAGACCGAGTTTCGCATCGGTGCCATGTGCACCCTGCGCCAGCTCGAGCGTCATGCCGGGCTCAACGCGCTTGTCAACAATGTCTTTGAGTTCGCCGTCCACGATATTGTAGGCGTGCAGCTGCGCAATACCGCCACGGTGGGCGGCAGCATCTACGGCCGCTTTGGCTTCTCGGACGTTCTCTCCGCCTTCCTCGCGCTTGATTCCTATGTTGAGCTGACGGGCGCCGGCCGTGTGCCACTCGCGGAGTTCGTTGACATGGGCTACGTGCGCGACGTGATCGAGCACGTGGTGGTCGTTAAGCACGATTACCGCGCAAGCTATGAGGCCGTACGCAAGGCCGCGACCGACTTCCCCTCCTTAAACGTCACCGCCGCCTGGTGGAACAACAGCTGGCATGTCACTGTGGGTGCCCGCCCGCTGCGTGCGACCCTGCTGCAGGGCGAGGCATGCGGCCTTACTGCCGAGCAGCCTTCCGAGGACGAGCTTCGCGCCCTGGCCGCATCTGTGCGCGCGCTGAGCTACGGCACCAACCTGTGGGGCTCGGCCGACTACCGCCGCCGCATCTCGGCCCCGCTTGCCGTCCAGGCTGTGCGTCGCGCCGCCGGCATCGAGCTTTCGGCCGCGCTTGCGCACGAGCTCGAGGGCGTGCAGATTCCTAAGTTTGCCACGGACGAGTATTCCTGCCGCCGCGTGCCCGGCGTCGATTCTAGCGAGGTGCGCTAATGGCTGCCAAACTCATCGATCTTTCCTTTACGCTCAACGGCCGCAAGGTCAAGGTTCAGATTGCCCCCGACACCATGCTCTTTGCGCTGCTGCGCGAACAGGGTTGTGCGTCGGTGCGCTGTGCCTGCGAGACCACCAATTGCGGCCTGTGCACGGTGTGGCTCGACGGTGACCCGGTGCTGAGCTGCTCGGTTCCCGCCGCGCGTGTTGAGGGACATACCATCACCACGCTCGAGGGCCTCAAGGCCGAGTCCGAGGCACTGGCCCGCGCAATGGCTGCCGAAGGTGCCGAGCAGTGCGGTTTTTGCGCCCCCGGCCTCATCATGAACGTGCTGGCGCTCGCCCGCGCCGCCAAGGAGGACCCGAGCCTCGTCGCCACGCGCGAGGAGCTCTCGCGCCAGCTGGCCGGCAACCTCTGCCGTTGCAGCGGCTACGAGAGCCAGCTGCGCGCCATCGTTCGATTCCTCAACGAGTCTGGCGTACAGGTGGGCTTTGAGATGCCCGAGCTGCCGGTCAACGACACCAGCTGCGACGGTGTCTCTTACAAGCAGATCACTCACAAGCAGCCCAAGAAGGACTCGAAGGCCCTGCTCGAGGGCCGTCCCGTCTACACGGGCGATATGGTGCCCGCCGGCGCGCTCATCGTCAAACTCAAGCGCAGCCCGTATGCTCGCGCCAAGATTCGCTCTATCGACACGTCGCGCGCCCTGAAGGTGCTCGGTGTTGTGGGCGTCTACACCTACGAGGATGTGCCCAAGCGCCGCTTTACCATCGCCGGCCAGAGTTATCCGCAGCCGAGTCCCTACGACCGCCTGATTCTCGAGAACCTTGTGCGCTATCAAAACGAGGAGGTGGCGATTGTCGCTGCCGAGACCGAGGAGGCCGCCGACAAGGCGCTCAAGCTCATCAAGGTCGACTACGAGGTGCTCGAGCCGCTGCTCGACTTTACCAAGGCACTCGATAACGACATCGTAGTCCACCCTGAGGGCGACGTGACCTTTATGTTCCCGCAGGGCGGCGACGTTGCTCGCAACCTGGTTTGCAGCGGTACCAGCGATTATGGCGACCTGGACGAGGCCTTCGCCCAGAGCGATATCGTCTTTGAGCGCACCTACACCAGCCAGGCCACGCAGACCGCGCCCATGGAGACCTTCCGCGCCTTCGCGACAACCGACGCCTTCGGGCGTATCTCGGTGACTACCTCCACGCAGGTGCCCTTCCACGTGCGCCGCATGGTCGCGCAGTCGCTCGACATTCCGCAGTCGCAGGTGCAGGTTATTAAGCCGCGCATCGGCGGCGGCTTTGGCTCCAAGCAGACGGGCTGCTGCGAGATCTTCGTTGCGTTCGTCACCCAGCAGACCGGCCGTCCGAGCTACTGCTGCTACACCCGTGAGGAGACTATCACCGCGGGCAATTCGCGCCACCAGATGCAGATGACCGTTAAGCTGGGCGCCATGAATGACGGCACCATCACGGCCATCGACCTGCATACGCTGTCCAACGCCGGCTCGTACGGCGAGCACGCCACCACGACGATTGGCCTCTCGGGCCACAAGAGTCTGCCCATCTACAACCACGTGAAGGCGAGCCGCTTTAGCTGGGACGCCGTCTACACCAATACCAACCGCGGCGGCGCGTATCGCGGCTACGGTGCTACCCAGGGCCAGTTTGCCGTGGAGAGTGCCGTCAACGAGCTCGCCGACATGCTGCACATGGACCCCGCCGACCTGCGCCTTAAGAACATCGTGCGCGAGGGCGAGGTCATGCCGCAGTACTACAACGAGAAACTCAACGCCTGCGCGCTCGACCGCTGCCTGCTGCGTGCGATGGACATGATCGGTTGGCGCGACAAGCCGCTGGCCGTGGACCTGGGCGACCGCGTGCGCGCTCTGGGTTGCGCGCTCACCATGCAGGGCTCGGGCATCTCCAACGTGGACATCGCTGGCATCGACATGCGCTTGGAAGAGGACGGCTTTATTACCATCGGCACCGGCGCCACCGATAACGGCATGGGCGTCGACACGATCCTGGCGCAGATTGCCGCCGAGGAGCTGGGCGTTGAGAGCTCGCAGATAGTGGTGCGCGGCGTGGACACCGATGTGTCGCCGTTCGACGCCGGCTCGTACGCGAGCTCGGGTACGTACGTGACGGGCCTTGCCGCCAAGAATGCCGCGACCGAGCTGCGCGAGAAGATTTGCGCCAAGGCCGCCCAGATGTGGGACGTGGACGCCGCCGATGTGGTCTTCGACGGCCAGTACGTGCGCCTGTCCGACGAGCGCGCCGCTCGCGAGCGCGGTCGCTACCTTACGCTGCGCGACTTTGCCAACCTGTGTGTCAAGAACATCGAGGGTGGCGACGCGCTGACCTCGCACGCCTCTGCCTGCCTGCCCGTTTCGCCTCCGCCGTTTATGGCCGGTATTGCCGAGGTCGAGGTCGACAAGGCCACTGGCAAGGTGACCGTGGTGGATTACGCCGCTGCTGTTGACTGCGGCACCGTGATCAACGAGGCGCTCGCGCGCGTCCAGGCCGAGGGCGGCATTGCCCAAGGCATCGGTCACGCGCTCTACGAGATCGTCGAGCACGACGACCGCGGCCGCCTGCGCACCGGCAACTTTATGAGCTACAAGCTGCCCACGCGCCTGGATATCGGCAGCATTCGCGTGGCCTTTGAGCCGAGCTACGAGCCGACGGGCCCGTTTGGCGCCAAATCGATCGGCGAGGTCGTCATCAACACGCCGCTCGCCGCCGTGGCCTCGGCCGTCGCACATGCCACCGGCCACCAGGTCCGCTCGCTGCCGATCACGCCCGAGAAGGCCCTGCTGGGGGAGTAGCGGGTCAGCGAACAAGTCGTAATGGGCGGGGCGGGGCAACTCGTCCCGCCTTTTGCACTCGTGGTGAGGTCGTGAGCCTGTAAAACGTGTGCGTGCGCTTGCCGTTCGTATCTGCTATCATTCCTAGTCTGTGCGCTCATGCGGGCGTGGCGGAATTGGTAGACGCGCCAGATTTAGGTTCTGGTGGGATTCCCGTGAAGGTTCGAGTCCTTTCGCCCGCACCAACGCACCTGCGTCGGCTCCCGCCGTCGCGACTCTTTGTTGCATAAAGGTACCAGCACCTCAGATAAGCTGGGCAGTATGAGGAGGAACGTGTTGAACATCACCGCTTCTGACGTCAAGGACGCCAAGCTCACCGCTACGGTCACCATCCCGGCCGCCGACGTCGACGCCGCGATCAAGAAGGCCTACAAGGACACCGCCAAGAAGTACCGCTTCCCGGGCTTCCGCGCCGGCAAGGCTCCCCGTCCGGTCATCGACTCTGCTCTTGGCGCCGAGGCTACCCTCGCTCAGGCCACCAACGACCTGATCGCCGCCAACGAGCCCGTCGTCCTCAACGAGCTGGACATCGTCCCCACCAAGAGCGGTGACTACAAGGAGCTCGACCTCGCCAAGGATCACGAGGACTACACCTACACCGTCGAGTTCTCCCTGCGTCCTGCTGCCGAGCTCTCCTCCTTCGACGCCGTCGAGATCGAGATGCCCCCCGCGGAGGTCACCGAGTCCGAGATCAACAACCAGGTCGAGATGCTCCTCAACTACCGTGCCACCTTCGAGGACGTCGAGGGTCGCGCCGTCGAGGCCGAGGACTACGTCACCGTCGACCTCAAGGCCGTCGAGAACGCCGACAACTTCGCTGCCGAGGGCCGCATGCTCATCGCCGGTAGCGACAGCAACCCCAAGGAGTTCAACGAGGCCCTGATCGGTGCCAACGTTGACGACGTCAAGACCGTCACCTGGACCGACGAGGTCGAGGAGGGCGAGGAGGCCGAGACCCACACCGTCGAGGTCACCGTCAAGGGCATCAAGGTCCGCAACACCCCCGAGCTCACCGACGAGCTCGTCAAGTCCGACTTTGGCTTCGACAGCATCGACGCTATGCGCGACGCCATCAAGCTCGAGATCGAGCAGGACAAGGCTTCCCGCCTCCCGGCCGAGAAGGAGAACCGTTGCGTCTCCGCTCTCGCCGAGCGTCTGCAGCTCGACGAGATGGACGCCGACTATGAGCAGTCCGTCTTTGAGGAGCTTGGTCAGAACTTCCTGTCCAACCTCGCTGCCCGCGGCATGACGCTGGACACCTGGCTGCCCGCTTCCGGCCTGACCATGGAGCAGTTCATCGGCGACCTACACAAGCAGGCCAACGACGTTGCCCGTGAGTCCCTGGCGCTCGACGCCCTCGCCCGTGAGCTCAAGATCGAGGTCACCGAGGACGACATCAACGCCGAGTTCGAGAAGGCCGGCGTCAAGGACGTCGAGGCTTCCAAGGCCGAGTTCATTGCCGATGGCCGCATGCCTGCCGTCCGCGAGTCCATCCGTCGCTCCAAGGCCGTCGATCACCTGGTCGAGAACGCCAAGGTGACCGAGGTCGATGAGACTGCCAAGGACGCCGAGTAATTCTCGCCACCTTTTCCGCGAGCGCATGGATGCGCCCGTGATAGGGTAAAGTTATAAGCCGGTTATCCGGTTGCTTCGTACGGTGCCAGCCAATGCATAGCATGCGGGCACCGTACGTTTGTCTAGAACCACTATTGGTCCGTAAGAGAAATGGAGATGCGTATGATCGCTAAGTTCGATTCCGCCCTCGTGCCATACGTTATCGAGCAGACGCCGCGCGGCGAGCGCAGCTACGATATCTATTCGCGCCTGCTCAACGACCGCATCATCTTCTTGGGCGAGGAGATCAACTCCGTCAGCGCCAACCTGGTCGTTGCCCAGCTGCTGCATCTTGAGAGCCAGGATGCCGAGAAGGATATCTCGCTCTACATCAATTCGCCCGGCGGCGAGGTCTACTCCGGTCTGGCGATTCTGGACACTATGAACTTCATTAAGCCGCAGGTCTCCACCATCTGCGTCGGTATGGCCGCGTCTATGGCCGCCGTGCTGCTTTCGGCTGGCGCCAAGGGCAAGCGCTTCTGCCTGCCGCACTCCAAGGTCATGATTCACCAGCCCAGTGGCGGTGCCCAGGGCCAGCAGACCGAGATCGAGATCGTGGCCGAGGAGATCAAGAAGACCCGTCGCGAGCTCAACCAGATCCTGTCCGACGCCTCGGGCCAGCCCATCGAGAAGGTCCAGGCCGATACCGAGCGCGACAACTACCTGACCGCTGCCGAGGCCCTCGACTACGGCCTGATCGACCGTATCGTCACCTCGCGCGATCTTGCCGCGAAGGACGCCTAGGATGGCAGGTAACATGCAGGACAACTTTGACGAGAACGGCAACCCCATCCGCTGCTCCTTCTGCGGAAAAGAGCAGGGCCAGGTCCGTCGTCTCGTAAAGGGCCCGACCAACATCTTTATCTGCGACGAGTGCGTCGCCGCCTGCTCCGAGATCCTTGAGGAGTCGTTGGCTTCGGACTTTATGGACGCCGCCCGCAACGGCAATCTCCCGGGTTTCCTCAACGACCACGGCCAGGCTGCGTCCCAGCCCGCCGTTGACCCCGAGGCCGAGGGCTTTGAGCTCGAGGACGACCGTCAGGTCATCACGCACGTGCCGACGCCGCACGAGATCTATGACGAGCTTTCGGCCTATGTTATGGGCCAGGAGGACGCCAAACGCGCCATGTCGGTGGCCGTGTACAACCACTACCGTCGCGTGATCGAGGGCGGCGCCGCGGTGTCCGCCCTTGACGAGGCATCGGGCATGGGCGCCCAGTTTGACGATGACATGGACGAGGTGGAGCTCGCCAAGTCTAATATTCTGCTGCTCGGCCCCACTGGTACCGGTAAGACCCTGCTGGCCCAGACGCTCGCGCGCATCCTCGAGGTGCCGTTTGCCATCGCCGACGCCACCGCGCTCACCGAGGCCGGTTACGTGGGCGAGGACGTGGAGAATATCCTGCTCAAGCTCATCAACGCCGCCGATGGCGATATCGAGCGCGCACAGGTTGGCATCATCTACGTGGATGAGATCGACAAGATCGCACGCAAGGCCGAGAACCTCTCCATCACCCGTGATGTTTCGGGCGAGGGCGTTCAGCAGGCACTGCTTAAGATTCTTGAGGGCACGGTTGCCAGCGTTCCGCCCACCGGCGGCCGCAAGCATCCCCAGCAGGAGCTGCTACAGATCGACACGACCAACATCCTGTTTATCTGCGGCGGTGCCTTTGTGGGTCTGGATAAGATCATTGCCGATCGCGTGGGCAACAAGGGCGTGGGCTTTAACTCCGAGATCGCCGGCCCCACCTCGGTCGACGAGAACGACCTGCTGCGTCAGGTGCTCCCGCAGGACCTCAACGCTTTTGGCATGATCCCCGAGTTCGTGGGCCGTACGCCCGTCGTCACCCAGACGCAGGCGCTCGACGAGGACGACCTGGTGTCGATCCTGACCGAGCCCAAGAACGCCGTGGTGCGTCAATACCGCAAGATGTTCCAGCTCGAGGACGTCGATCTTGAGTTTGAGAACGCCGCCCTGCACGAGATCGCCCGCATGGCGCTTGCCCGCAAGACCGGCGCCCGCGGTCTGCGCGCCATCTGCGAGGACGTGCTGCAGCAGACGATGTTCGACCTCCCCAGCGAGGAGGGCGTTGCCAAGGTTGTCGTAACCGAAGCCTCCGTAAAGGGCGAAGAGCAGCCACAGCGCATCTACGGCTAGACCTGCCTAAAACGTGTTTGCAAATAGCCTTCGACCACCCGCGGTCGGAGGCTATTTTATATATGCGCAATAACCCCAACTACCTGTGTTATTCTGTGTGTTTGTTTAAGCCTCAGCGAAGTCATTCAGACTGAAGTAATCGATACCTAAGGGGAGGAATGTAGGCCCTGGCGGGCCTACATTCCTCCCCGGCGGGACAGGGAGAGATATATGGAAGAAATGCCCAAGAACTACGATCCGTCGACCAACGAGCCGGCGATCCTGCAGAAGTGGCTTGACGGTGGCTACTATAAGCGCCGTGAGGGCGTGGGCGATTGCACCGTCACCATTCCGCCTCCCAACGTGACCGGTAAGCTCCACATGGGCCACGCCACCGATGACTCCATCCAGGATGCCATCATCCGTATGGCCCGCATGCGCGGCAAGTCCACGCGCTGGGTGCTGGGCACCGACCACGCCGGTATCGCTACGCAGACCAAGGTCGACAAGAAGCTCAAGAGCGAGGGCATTAGCCGCCTGGAGATCGGTCGCGACAAGTTTGTCGACGCTTGCTGGGATTGGACCCACGAGTACGGCGGCATCATCGTCGAGCAGATCAAGCGTATGGGCTGCTCCGTCGACTTCGACAACGAGCGCTTCACCATGGACGAGGACTATGCCCAGGCCGTGCGCAAGGTCTTCTGCGACTGGTACCACGACGGTCTGATTTACCGCGGCAAGCGCATCGTCAACTGGTGCCCCAACTGCACCACCGCCATCTCGGACGACGAGGCCGAGTACAAGGACGAGAAGGGCCACCTGTGGCACCTGCGCTACCCGCTGACTGAGCCGGTTAACGGCCAGGACTACATCGTCGTTGCCACCACGCGCCCCGAGACCATGCTCGGCGACACGGGCGTTGCAGTCTCTCCTAAGGATCCCGAGAAGGCCGCCTTCGTGGGTAAGACCGTTAAGCTCCCCATCGTCGACCGCGAGATCCCCATCTTTGAGGATTGGCATGTCGACGCCAACTTTGGCTCCGGCTTCGTTAAGGTCACCCCAGCCCACGACCCCAACGACTACGCCATGGGTCAGGCCCACGACCTGCCGCAGATCAACATCTTCGACGAGCACGCGGTGGTCGTCGAGGGCTACGGCGAGTTCACCGGCATGAACCGCGACGAGTGCCGCGAGGCCGTCATCAAGTGGTTCGAGGAGCACGACCTGCTCGATCACGTCGAGGACCTCGACCACTCCGTCATGCACTGCTACCGTTGCGACGCCGCCCTGGAGCCGTGGTTGTCTGAGCAGTGGTTCGTCGCCGTCGACAAGCTCAAGGGGCCGGCGCTCGACGCCGTCAACTCCGGCAAGGTCACCTTCCACCCCGCGCGCTGGACGCAGACCTACACCACCTGGATGGAGAACCTTAAGGACTGGTGCATCAGCCGCCAGCTGTGGTGGGGCCACCGCATTCCCGTGTTCTACTGCGAGGACTGCGGCTGGGAGGACGCCCTTACCGAGGACACCGACGTGTGCCCCAAGTGCGGCGGCCATCACGTGCATCAGGACGAGAACGTGCTGGACACTTGGTTCAGCTCGCAGCTGTGGACCTTTGCCACGCAGGGCTGGCCGCAAAAGCCGGAGCTGCTCGAGGGCCATCACCCCACGACGGCGCTGGTCACCGCGCGCGACATCATCGCGCTGTGGGTCGCCCGCATGGTCATGAGCTCGCTGTACTTCCTGGATGAGGTGCCGTTTAAGGACGTCGTCATCTACCCGACGATTCTGGCCAAGGACGGCAGCCGCATGTCCAAGTCCAAGGGCAACGGCGTTGACCCCATGGACCTCATTGGCATGTACGGCGCCGACGCCATGCGCTACAACCTGCTCACGCTGTGCACCAACAACCAGGACGTCAAGTTCGACGCGAACATCGACAAGAAGACCAAGAAGCTCATTGACAGCCCGCGTACCGACCAGGCCAAGAGCTTTGTGACTAAGATCTGGAACGCCAGTCGTTTCCTGCTCATGAACATGGAGGGCTACACGCCCGGCGAGCCTGTCGTGGAGACGCCGGCCGACGCTTGGATGTTCAGCCGCCTGGCTAAGGCCGTGAAGATGGTCACCGAGGGTATCGAGAACTACACCTTTGGCGACATGGCCCGCGGCGTGCAGCAGTTCTTCTGGAACGAGGTCTGCGACTGGTACGTCGAGGTCACCAAGGCCCGCCTGAAGGGCGAGGGCCGTCTACAGGCTCAGCGCAACCTGATCTTTGTGCTCGATACTTCCATTCGCCTGATGCACCCGCTCATGCCGTTTGTTACCGAGGAGATCTGGGACAACATGCCGGCGAGCGTGCTCGACTTGGATGCCGAGGGCAACGTTGACCGCGCCGAGGCGCTCATGATCGCCAAGTGGCCTGAGCCCACTGACTACGCCAAGTATGTTGACGAGGACGCCGAGCGCGCGTTTGAGCTGTGCCGCGCCGTCGTGTCTGCCGCCCGCGCCACGCGTTCGCGTTATCGCTTGAGCCCCAAGGCCGAGCTCGACGTGGTCGTGCGTGCCGGTGCCGAGGACATCGAGAAGCTCGAGAGCCTGCGCTCCACGATTGAGCCGCTGGCCAATACGGCTTCGCTGGTCATGGGTACCGACGTCGAGAAGCCAGCTGCGAGCATTGCCGTGGTCGATAGCGGCGTCGAGGTCTTTGTGGTGCTCGAGGGCAAAGTTGACCTTTCGGCCGAGAAGGCACGCCTGGAGAAGGAGATTGCCGCGGCCCAGAAGGAGCTCGCCGGCTGCGAGAAGACGCTCGCCAACGAGGGCTTTGTGGCTAAGGCCGCGCCCGCGGTGGTCCAGAAGAAGAGGGACCGTGCAGCTGAGCTCAAGGAGATCCTGGCGGCGCTGACTGCTCAGGTTGCTGACTTCTCGTAGGCGGTACTGGGGGCGCGGTTTGGGGCATTGCTCGCTACTGCGGACAGTCCTGCTCGCACGAAGGCCACATTAAGTGGCCTTCGGCTCGTGCGGAACTTGTATCGAGCAAAGCCCCAAACCGCTCCCAGGTCGTTTACGTGGTTGTAAGCATCTGGCGTGTTAGGGCCACTGGGTTGTGGCCTTGATCTCGCTGCAATGCGGTGTTTGGCTGATATTTTGAATGGGAGGGGCTCGTTGTTTTTTACGGGCCTCTTTTTCTGTTATGGGGGACTTTGGGTTATGGCTAAGCGTTCTGGGTCGTATGTCGTTCCTTTTTCGTTTGATTTGCTTTCGTTTGGTGAGGCTGTTGGGCTGGCTGCTGATACGGGGCGGATTTCTGGGGATGCTGGTCCTTTGCTCGAGACGGTTGTCGATATGCTTGATGAGCTGGGACGTCCGGACGAGTATTTCGATTGCATCCAGGTTGCCGGTACCAATGGCAAGACTTCGACCACGCGTTTTTCGGCTGCCATCCTTCGTGGTGAGCGGCTCAAGACCGCACTGTATACGTCTCCGCAGTTGGTGCGCTATCCCGAGCGCATGGAGGTTGACGGGCGCGTTGTGAGTGACGAGGCGTTTGCTCGTGGCGTTTCGGCCGCTGTTGAGGCGGGGCATCGAGTGAATGCCCGTCGTGCGGCGGCGGGGGAGCGCGCCTATACCATCACGCCGTTTGACCTGCTGACGGCTGCCGCATTGGTGGTGTTTGCCGAGGCCGCGGTGGACGTTGCTGTGCTCGAGGTTGGCATGGGCGGCCGTTGGGACGCCACGAGTGCGACCGATCCCGTCGCCGTTGCCATCACGGGTATTGGCCTCGACCACACGCGCATCCTGGGCGACACGCTCGAGGCCATTGCGGGGGAGAAGGCTGCGGTCATTAAACCCGGGCGACTGGTTGTGCTGGGCGAGGGCACGCATGAGCCGAGCGTTCAGCGCGTGATGGATGCCCGTTGCCGTGAGTGCGGTGTGGTGCCGCTGGTGGTGAGCCACGCCACGACCAAGGTGCCGGCGCATGTGGGCGACACGGTGGAGTTCAGCTGCACCACGCCGCGCGCGATTTATACGTCGAGCATGGTCAAGCCGGCCTACCAGCCGCAGAATGCTGCGTGCGCGATTATGCTCTGCGAGGGGTATCTGGGCCGCGAACTCGACCACGATGCGCTCGACACCTCGCTTATGGGCTGCCCCACGCCGGGCCGTTTTGACGTGCTGGGAATCGACCCGCTCAAGCTGATTGATGCCTGCCATAACCCTCAGAGCTGCGAGAACTTTGTGAGCGCGCTGGACGAGATCGACCCGTGCGTGGAGAATCGCCCCACGCTGCTGTGCGCTGCGCTGGCCGACAAGGACGTGGCGGGTATCATTGATGTGCTGATTCCAGCCTTCCCGAGCGTGGTCGTGACGCAGACCGATTCCGATCGCGCCCTGCCGGCAGAGGAACTCGCTGCCCTGGTGGATGCAGACAAGCTTGCGGGCGTGTACTCCAGCGTGTCCGAGGCCCTCGAAGCTTTCGAAGCCGCGGGCGAGCCCTTCGTAGCAGCCGGCACCATCACCCTAGCCGGCGAAGTAGCGGGGCTGCTGCGCTAGAGCCCTTCCGCAGGGTAGCTAGTTGACCTGCTCGCCACGAAATGGGCCTATCTACTACGTTTTAGCGAATACCACTGACCACACCGAGAATCGCAAAATTAAAACCGCAGGTAGAAGGCTTGCCAATTTTCAAAAAAGACCCGCATGGTCGACCCATGCGGGTTAAACGTAGTAGATAGCCCGTTTTCGTGGCGCATCTCTAGACTGTCAAATTGGTCGACTTGGCCCCATGGCAGTTGCGGTGAAATAGTTCCTGGATTATGCCTCTGTGGGCCAATCTGGGAACTATTCCACCGCAACTTATTGAAGGGCTATTGGGAAGGGGCTAGTCTAGGCGGACTGGGTCGTGGGGGTAGGCGTTGAGGATCTCGACGCCGGACTCGGTGACCAGGGCAAGGTCTTCGATGCGGACGCCGGTGCGGCCGGGGAGGTAGATGCCCGGTTCGATGGAGAACGTCATGCCCGGCTCGATAACCTGCTTGTTGACGAGCGAAACATCGCCTGGCTCGTGGTCCTGCAGGCCGATCGAGTGGCCCAGGCGATGCGTAAAGTACTGTCCGTAGCCCGCATCCTCGATTACGTCGCGCGCGACGCGGTCCAGGTCGCACATGCGCACGCCCGGGGCGATGAGCGCCTCGGCGGCCTCGTTGGCGCGGCGCACGATGTCGTAGATGCGTGCGGTCTCCTCGTCCGGCTCGCCCCAAAAGAATGTGCGTGTCATGTCCGAGCAGTAGTTGCGATGACGCCCACCAATGTCGAACAGCACCACGTCGCCGCGCTTGAGTACGGTGTCGTCGGGCTCGTGATGCGGGTCGCCCGCGTTGGCGCCAAAGCTCACGATGGGAGGAAAGCTAAAGCCCTCGCAGTCGTGCTTGCGGTACAGGCCGAGCATCTGGTCGGCAATTTCGCGCTCCGTCACGCCCTCGTGAACGAGCTTGATGGCGTCGGCCATCACGGCGTCGTTGGCGGCTGAGGACATGCGCATGAGCTCCTGCTCCGCGGCATCCTTGTGGGTGCGTGCGGCGGTGACGGCAAAGTCGCCCAGGAAGAACTCGCTCGCGGCGTGACGATCCATAAGGGGCATCAAAAAGCCGGAGCGCATAACGGTATCGATGCCGAGGGGCTTGGCGGGATTGACCTCGCGTGCGATGGCGTCGGTCACGACGTCGGTGTCGTTGTGATACGCGACGCGGGCATTGTCATACTCGGGCAGCTGATGTAGCGCGTTGACCAAGATCACGGGCTCGCTGTCGCGCGCGAGCAGCACGCCACAAAAACGCTCGAACATATCGGCATAAAAGCCGGTCAGATAGTAGATCGACCACGGGTCATTCACAAGCAGCTGCGCGCCGGGGTGCTGAGCCTCGAGCGCATCGAGCACGCGCGCCACACGCTGGTCATCGACATGTGCCATGAAACATCCTTTCGCTAGGGTGGCACCATAGTATCCCAAGCCCGGCAGCTAGGGACGTTCCTTTTATGCCGGCACTTTGGGACACTCCTTGGCATGGCCAGCCTAGCGAACGTTTGGGCAAAAGTAGCCATAAGAGGCCCGTCCCAAATGGGCTGGCTTCAAAACTATGGCGGATTACGGGGATGGACCTGTATTACTTGACCATGGGAAAAATCGCGAAATTAAAACCGCAGGTAGATGGCTTATCAAAAATCGAAAAATGCCGGTATGGATGGGAGCCTCCGAATCAGCCCCGTAATCCGGCATAGTTTTGAAATGGCACTAAAGTAGGTACAAACTAAATATCGATTCCAAGGATAGTTGTGGTGGAATAGTTCCTGGATGCCGGGGTTTTGGCGGAAATCAGGAACTATTTCACCGCAATTGGGGAGGGGCGGGGTGGATGGCGGGGTAGCTAAAGAGCTCCATCCCAAATGAGCTACCTAGGCAGGGTCGATGTCCATGCTGGCTATGAGGTCGGTACCGGTGTCTAGGAGGTTGGGGAGGATTACGTCGCCCATGCGGATGGGGGCTTTGACGACCAGGCCGCGGATGAGGTCCATGGCCTGGGCATGGAGTGCCAGCGGGATGGCTTCGGCCGTGCGCACGGGCAGCAGAGCATCGTCGCCGCCGGATACGGCCACGGTGGTGGTAAGCACGCGCATGGGGCAGGTGAGCTCCTGGTGCGAGAATGCATCGCCGCGCGGGCAGCTGTTGCCAGTCACGGAGCGCACCTCTACCACGGCGCCGTCTGCGCTTCGTTCGACCTCCACGGTCAGGAGGCACTCGGAGGGACAGGTGGTGCAGTTGAACTGCAGCGTCTCGATCACATTTGCGCTCATGGCTTTACGCCTCCTCAACGGGATCGACGGACAGGACAATCTCACTAACACCCAGGTCGAGTACGCGCTGAATCGCCTTTGCCGGCAGCGGGAAGCTTTCCATTACGCTCGGTTTAAACGGGCGGACCTTGCCTGCGAACAATTCCTCGTCGCCTGCCAGAATGCGCACACGGGCGGAATCGACCGGTCGGCGCACGCGGAAGTTGAGTTTGGTGAGTGCCACAGCCGTAATGCGTCCCGGCAGTGCGTAGCCCGCAATGCCGGCGGGGGAGACCGTGAGCTCGCAGCTGGCGCCCATGCTATCGCCGACACCCAACGCGTATGCCGCCGCGGCTGCACCTGCGCGTTCGGACTCGGTCGTCACGTTGTCTGCCAGGTCGTGCACGTGCAGCACGTTGCCGCAGGCAAAGATGCCCGGAACGCCTGTCTGCAGGTTCTGGTCCACCACGGCACCGCGCGTGCGGGGATCCAGCTCCACCCCCGCGGCAACCGAAAGCTCGTTCTCGGGAATCAGGCCCACTGAAAGCAGTAGCGTGTCGCACGGAACAACGCGCTCGGTCCCCGGAATGGGTGCCAGGTGCTCGTCGACTTGACTCACCTCGACGGCTTCCACGCGATCGTGACCGATTACGCGCGTGACGGTGGTGGACAGGTGCAGCGGAATGCCAAAGTCGTCCAGGCAGTTCTTCACATTGCGACGCAGGCCGTTGGCGTACGGCATGAGCTCGTACACGCCCTCGACCGAAATCCCCTCGAGCGTGCAGCGGCGCGCCATGATCAGTCCGATGTCACCCGAGCCCAAAATGACGGCGCGCGAGCCGGGTTTGAGGTTCTCGATGTTGATGTATCGCTGCGCCAGGCCGGCCGTAAACACGCCGGCGGGTCGGTTGCCGGGAATCTTGATCTCGCTGCGGGTGCGCTCGCGGCAACCCATGGCAAGGACGACCGCACGCCCGGTGAGCTGCAGCATACCGGAGGGATTCATGAGCGTGACGGTGCGGAGTATGGCGTCTTCCGTGGACTCGCCCGAATCAATCCCAAGCACCATGCTGTCCAAGAACAGCGCAATGTCGGTCGCGCGCACCTGGTCGATAAAGCGCTGCGCATACTCGGGGCCGGTGAGCTCCTGCTTAAAGTGCGAAAGGCCAAAGCCGGGGTGAATGCACTGGCGCAGGATGCCGCCCAAGTGTTGCTCGCGCTCCACGATGGCCACGCGCGCGCCGGCCTTGTGTGCGGCAAGTGCGGCCGCCATGCCGGCAGGTCCGCCGCCGATAACGACGACGTCGAACGCCTGCGTCTGCACCGCTTCCGTAGCTCCTGCCTCCGCGCGTTCGTTGCGCATATCAAACGTCGCCATCCTAGCGCACCCCCTTCAAAGGTCCCTCAACGAGCCACGAGCCAGTGTCCTCCAGCAGCACCTCGCTGGGGTCACATTCCAGCTCACGGGCCAGAATCGCCACCACGCGGCTCTGGCAAAAGCCGCTCTGGCAGCGGCCCATGCCCGCGCGACAGCGGCGTTTGACGCCCTCGACCGAAACCGCACCCGGGCGGCGTCGAATCGCGGCAACAATCTCGGCCTCGGGCACCGTCTCACAGCGGCAGACGATCTGCCCCCATGCAGGGTCGGACTCGATTAGCTCCTCCTTGCGCGCAAGCGGCGCACGGTCGAAGTCATCCGGCGCGCGGCGAATCGGATTCCAATCGGCCCGCTCACGCAAAGCAACGCCCGACTCGCGCAGCACCTGCTCCATGCGCTCGGCAATGGCCGGCGCGCTCGCCACGCCTGGCGACTGAATGCCCGCCGCCTGGAACAGGCCTGGCACCACGGCGGACTGCCCAATAAAGAAGTCGTTCGTTCCCTTTATGACCGGACGCCCGCCGGCAAACGCGCGCACCACGCGGCGCGTGTCCAGATCGGGAACCAGCTTGCGCGCTCCCGTCAGTAGCGCGTTCACATCGCTCGCATAAGTCTGTGTGTCGCCCGGCTCGCGCACGGCAGCGGTCGCGGTGATCACGGTGTTGCCGTGTACCGTGCCCGTGACGATAACGCCCTTGGACACCGGCGTGGGCACGGGATAGAGCGGCATGAGCGTACGCGGCTCCTTGTCCAGTACCACGATGTTTCCCTGGCGCCATACCATCTGAAACTCCTCGGCGCCGGCCATATGCGAGATGTCCGCGGCACCGTTGCCCGCGGCGTTGATCAGGTAACGGCAGTGCACGTCTCCTGCGGGCGTTGCCAGCGTAAAGCGCGCGGCCCTGTCGGTAGCCTCGCCGCCAGCAACCTCAATCGCTTCCACCGGCGCGGAGCGCATAAACGTCACGCCGTTGGCCACGGCGTTCTCCAGCGCTGCGATGGCCACTTCAAACGGGTCGACGTAACCGGTCGAAGGGCACCACAGCGCGCATGTTGCGTCGGCGCTGGCACGCGGTTCCAACTCGTGGATACGGTCGGGGCCAATGATCGCCAGCTCGGGCACGCCGTTGGCCAGGCCATTCTGGCGTAGCTTCTCCAGGTGCGCACGGTCCTCGTCGCTAAAGCCCAGCACCATCGAGCCGGTTCGGCAAAACAAAAAACCCAGCTCCTGGGCCCAGGTGCCATACAGCTCGCAGCCGCGGGCGTTGACCTGCGCCTTTACGGTGCCCGGTGCCGGATCGTAGCCGGCGTGCACCAGGCCGCCGTTGGCCTTCGAAGCCCCCAGCGCGATGTCGTTGGCCGCCTCGACCACGCAAATGGACAGGTCAAACCGCGCGAGTTGCCGTGCGATGGCGCATCCCGTGATGCCCGCGCCCACAATCGCGATATCAAACGTTTCTGCCACGGTGCCTCCCAGACGAGTTGACAGGCTGTCAATAGGACTATCCTACGGTCTGCACACCCCCAGTGCAGTGGCAATGCGGCGAACAGCCCCGCAACACCCGCCAACGGCAGGCGAGGGGAGACTCAGGACCATCGATGACCTCGTCTGCCGCCCCTGGTGTCAGAGGTTTGTCTCGTTCTATAACAGTAAGCAGAAGAACTGGGTTCCAGATGTTACAGATCGAGATGTTTGCCAGACGGCCCCTCCTTTTGTCTTGATCTGTAACAGTAAGAGGAGAAAATCGGTCCTAAGTGTTACAGAGTGAGATTTAAAGTCATGGAGAGATTCTTCTGTCTCGATCTGTAACATCTGGGGACCGTTTTGGGGTCCAGATGTTACAGATTTAGATGAACCTATCAGTCGGTTTCGAATGTCTAAATCTGTAACGGTTAGACCTGTATTTACCGAGTTGTTGTTACAGATTGAGATATTGAGATTGGACGTTTTCCTTTGTCCTGATCTGTAGCAGATAGAAGGGTTTCTGACCCCTAGTTGTTACAGATTGAGATATTTAACGGAGGGCCCACCGTTCATCTTGATCTGTAACAGTTAGCTGATGATTTGGGTTGTAGATGTTACAGATCAAGACAAACCTTCCGACGGATTTTGAATGTCTCGATCTGTAACAGTAAGAGGGGTTTTGGGGCTCAAGATGTTACAGATCGAGATTTAAGTCGGAGAGAGAACGGTTTGTCTAATTCTGTAACATCTAGACCCGGATTCCGCTTCCACCTGTTACAGATTGAGATGTTTGTGTCCGCGCCAGCCCCGTACCCAGCCGTGGTCACATATAAACAAACCCCGTGGTAAACTTGACCGGACTGTAAATATTCCGAAAGGTACACCTCAATGTCCAAATACATCAACGAGCTCATGTCGCCGCAGCTTATGGGCGTCATCTATGCCTTCGTGGGCTTTATCATCGCCCTGTACGTGCTGTCGGTCGTCTATGTGTTCATCGACGCTCGCCGCCGCGGCGCCAGCGCCTACGTGGCATGGGGCATCATCGCCCTCATCCCGTTTGTGGGCCTCATCGCCTACCTGGTCCTGCGCCCGCACTCCTACGCGGCCGACCGCGAGGAGCAGGAGCTGGACATGGCCCTGCGCGAGCGCCAGCTTGCCCAGTACGGCACCTGCCCGCAGTGCGGAGCGCCCATCGATAAGGATTTTGTCGTGTGCCCCGTGTGCGACACCCAGGTTCGCAACGTGTGCCCCAGCTGCCATCGCCCGCTCGACGCGCACTGGAAGGTCTGCCCCTACTGCCGAACTCGCATCCAGTAACGCATCCATCGCCGGGCCGGCCGCAAGCCACGGGCGCCGCGCGCCACGCGTAAGCCACACGCGCGCCCAGCAACCCCGCCCCCACACGATGAAGCATGCGTAGAAAATCGCCCGCCGTGCCATTAAGGTGCGGCGGGCGCTTGTATACCAAGGCAACCTGCCTATAATGATGCAAGTCAAAAACGCCGAGCGCATCGCGCGCACTTGCATCAGGCATCCGAGAGGAGAAAACATACCCATGAAGGCACTCTACAATGACGGTTCGGTGGCCGAGCTCCCGCAGGACGAGGTCACGCACGTCATCCGCCACTCTGCCGCGCACATCATGGCGCAGGCCATCAAGCGTCTCTATCCCGAGGCCGACTTTGCCTACGGCCCCGCGACCGACAACGGTTTTTACTACGACGTCGACCTGCCCGAGGGCGTCAAGATCAGCGAGGACGATTTCCCCGCGATCGAGGCCGAGATGAAGAAGATCGTCAAGGAGAACCTCAAGTTCTCCGTGTACGAGAAGCCCCGCGCCGAGGCCATCGCCCTTATGGAGGAGCGCGGCGAGAAGTACAAGGTCGAGCACATCGGCGACCTGGACGACGACGCCCGCATTACCTTCTACCAGCAGGGCGACTACATCGACATGTGCGTCGGCCCCCACATCTGCTACACCAAGGCCCTCAAGGCCTTTAAGCTCACCGGCGTCTCGGGCGCCTACTGGAAGGGCGACAAGGACAACAAGATGCTCACCCGCATCAACGGCGTCGCCTTTGCCACCAAGGAAGAGCTCGACGAGCACATGCACATGCTGGAGGAGGCCAAGAAGCGCGACCACCGCAAGATCGGCCGCGAGATGGACCTCTTTATGATGCGCGACGAGGCCCCCGGCTTCCCGTTCTTCCTGCCCAACGGCATGATCCTTAAGAACACGCTGCTGGACTACTGGCGCGAGATCCACCACAAGGCCGGCTACGTGGAGATCTCCACGCCGCTCATCATGAACAAGCAGCTGTGGAAGACCTCGGGTCACTGGGACCACTACAAGGACAACATGTACTCCACCGTCATCGACGACGAAGAGTACTGCATTAAGCCCATGAACTGCCCGGGCGGCGTGCTGGTGTACGCCTCCAAGCCGCACTCCTATCGCGAGCTGCCCATCCGCGCCGGCGAGATTGGCCTGGTGCACCGCCACGAGCTGCGCGGCGCCCTGCACGGCCTGTTCCGCGTGCGCTGCTTTAACCAGGACGACGCCCACCTGTTTGTGCGTCCCGACCAGCTGACCGACGAGATCGTGGGTGTGGTCAACCTTATCGACTCCGTGTACCAGAAGTTTGGCTTTAAGTACCACGTTGAGCTTTCCACCCGCCCCGAGGACTCCATGGGTTCGGACGAGGACTGGGCTCGCGCCGAGGAGGGCCTGCGCACCGCTCTGGAGCAGCTGCACATGGACTACGAGGTCAACGAGGGCGACGGCGCCTTCTACGGCCCCAAGATCGACTTCCATCTGGAGGACTCGCTCGGTCGTACCTGGCAGTGCGGTACCGTGCAGCTCGACTTCCAGATGCCGCTCAACTTTGATCTGGAGTACGTGGACGCCGACGGCACCAAGAAGCGCCCCATCATGCTGCATCGCGTGTGCTTTGGCTCCATCGAGCGCTTCATCGGTATTCTGATTGAGCACTTTGCGGGCAAGTTCCCCACCTGGCTGGCTCCCGTGCAGGTCAAGGCACTTCCCGTCTCTGAGAAGAGCCGCGACTACGCCCACGAGGTGTGCGCCAAGCTGGAGGAGGCCGGCATTCGCGTGGTCTGCGACGACCGCGACGAGAAGATCGGCTACAAGATCCGCGAGGCCCGCAGCATCGACCGCGTGCCCTACATGCTCATTCTGGGCGAGAAGGAGGTCGAGGCCGGCAACATCTCCGTCCGCGATCGTTCCAACGAGACCGTTCAGATGAGCGTTGACGAGTTTGTGGCCAAGGTGCTCGAGGAGATCAAGACTCGCGCCTAGCACAAACAATACAAGAATTAACAAAGGCGATCGTCCTATAGGGCGGTCGCCTTTTTTGTTGTCTATAGAAGAAAAGCCGCTGGTTAGAGCGGCTTTTTTGTTGTGCAAAAAGGTACAGGTTTTTGTAGAGGCGTATGGAGATGCACCCATTCGCGGCGCATTTTGTGCAATCTGGGAAAACGCGAGCAGTTTGCTCGTATAATGAGCAACGTCGAAAGATACAAAAACCTGTACTTTTGCGACTGCGCCTAGCTGCGAGCGAGAAGCCTGTTCTTAACGCCCCTGCATCCGCGTGTGTCGCGGATTCAAGTTAAGGGGGCGAGAGATGGAACAGACGATGCGGCGCCAAGAGCAGCTGCCCGGTGCCTTTAGTGGCGCCACTGCTAACAGCCAGCATGGCCGCGTCCGCTGGTATCTGGTCCACACCCCCAACGGTAAAGAGCGCGAGACCTGCGAAAAGGTCCGCCGCATTATCCCGCACGAGTTGATGCAGGACGCTTTTGTGATGCAAAAGGAGTTCTGGTTTAAGCGGGATGGCGCCTGGTCGCTCCAAACCAAACCCATGTACAAGGAATACTTCTTCGTCGCCACGCGCGATGCCGCTGCACTCGACAGGGCCCTGGCCCAGTTGAGCTTTGGCTGCCGCATTGCCGGCAGCAGGGAGCGGGCCTATGCGCCCATGCCGGACGATGCACAGGACTGGTATCGCAGCGTGCTCGACGACGATGGCGTGGTGCGTAACAGCGTCGCACGCATAGAAGACGGCGTGCTGCACATAGAGCAGGGGCCCTTGGTGGGACAAGAGGCCCGCGTAATGAAGATCGACCGTCATAAGCGCTGGTGCCTGGTAGACGTGGGCGAAGGCGACTCCGCCTTTAGGGAGCTGCTTCCGTTGGACGTCCCCAGTAAGACGTAAGGGGACGTTGCATTGGCAATTCATTCGCAATTTGAATTCATCGATTGGGGGATCCCAGGGGACAGGGACGTGGATTTGAACTTGACTAGTAAAGAAGTGACAGGACAAAACGCGCCGGTGGGGGCCGCGCTTGTTGCCCAGGCAATGACCGGCGGAGACGTGAGCGTGCGCTACAAGGCCATGCAGGCCGTGAAGGACTGGGATCGCACGCGCCTGGGCTACAGGGCCGTAAAGCGTACGTTCGACATCATGTTCAGCGGCTTCGTGCTGGCCGTCATCGCCGTGCCGAGCCTGGTGCTCGCCGTGGCAATCCGCCTGGAGAGCGAGGGAAACCCGTTTTACAGCCAGATCCGCGTGGGCCAGACCCACCGCGATGGCAGCCTGTCCACCTTCCGCATGTGGAAGTTCAGATCCATGTACAAGGACGCCGACGAGCGCCTCGCCGAGCTCAAGGGGCAGAACGAGATCGCCGGCGCCATGTTCAAGATGAGGGACGACCCGCGCGTCACCAGGATCGGCAAGTTCATCCGCAAGCACTCCATCGACGAGTTCCCGCAGTTCCTGAACGTATTCCTGGGCCAGATGTCCGTCGTGGGCCCGCGCCCGCCTCTGCCCAACGAGGTCGCGGAGTACACCGAGTTCGACCTGCAGCGCCTGGCCGTCAAGCCTGGGATAACCGGCTGGTGGCAGGTGACGGAGCGCAACTCGACCGGGTTCGACGGCATGGTCCGACGGGACCTGGAGTACATCGCCAACCGGGGCATCTTCACCGACCTCAAGATCGTCGTCCTCACGGTGATCGAGGTCATCACCGGCAAGGGTGCGTGCTAGATGCGCATCGCGATGATAGGACATAAGAGATACGGCTCCCGCGAGGGCGGCGTGGAGGTCGTCGTGACCGAGCTCGCCCGCCGCATGGCGGCGCTCGGCCACGAGGTCACCTGCTACGACCGCTCCGGCGCGGACGTCATGACCGGCAATGCCGCGGATTGCCACGAGCGCGTCGTCGACGGCGTGCGCGTCGTGCCGGTTAAGACAATCGATAAGAAGGGCCTCGCCGCCCTCTCGTCCTCATATTTTGCCACCAAGGCGGCCATCAAGGACCGTCCCGACGTGATCCACTACCACGCCGAGGGTCCCTGCGTGCCGTTGCCTTTGGCAAAGCGTGCGGGCATTCGCGCCGTGGCCACCATCCACGGCCTGGACTGGCAGCGCGCCAAGTGGGGAAAGCTCGCCAGCACCTACATCAAGATGGGGGAGAGGGCCGCCGCCACCAAGGCCGACGGCCTCATCGTCCTGTCCAAATCGGCCCAGTCCTTCTTCGAGGGCACCTACGGCCGCACGGCGACGTTCATCCCCAACGGTATCGAGCCAAAGCAGCCGAGGCCGGTCAATCAGATAAAGGAGAAGTGGGGGCTCGATGCGGGCTCCTATCTGCTGTACCTGGGCAGGCTCGTCCCCGAGAAGCGCCCCGAGCTCCTGATCGAGGCCTTCAAGAAGCTCGATACGGACAAGAGTCTCGTCATCGCCGGCGGCGGTTCGGACACATCCGAGTACGAGGCTTCGCTGTGCGAGGCCGCCCAGGGCGACAACCGAATAGTGTTCACCGGGTTCGTCAACGGCGAGCCCCTGGAGGAGCTGTACTCCAACTGCTATGCCTACGTGCTCCCTTCCGACGTGGAGGGCATGCCCATGAGCCTGCTGGAGGCCATGGCATATGGGTGCCGCTGCGTGACGAGCGATATCCCCGAGTGCGCGGACGTCCTCGCGGGCAACGGCGTGACGTTCGAGAAGGGGAGTGCCGATTCCCTGCGGGCCGCGCTGTACGGCCTGCTCGCTGACGACGACCGCGGGAGAGTCCTCGGCGCCGCCGCCAAGGCGCACGTCGAGAAAACCTACAACTGGGATTCCGTCGTCGAGCGGACCCTTGCCGTCTACGGGGGTGAAGGCCTATGAAGATCCTTCTGGTAAACAAATTCCACTACCGCAAGGGCGGTGCGGAGACCTATTACCTCACCGTCGGATCCGAGCTGGAGCGCATGGGACATGAGGTGGCCTATTTCTCCATGAGCCACCCTGATAACCTGCCGTGTAAGTGGGACAAGTACTTCGTGACGCAGCGCGAGTACAACAACGTCAGGAACCCGCTCAAGGCGGCGCGTGACGGCGTGGCGTTAATCTATTCGCCGGAGGCGAAGCACAACTTCCAGGCCCTCTGCGAGGAGTTCCGCCCCGATGTCGTCCACCTCAACAACGTGCACAGGCAGATCACGCTGTCCATTCTCGACGCTCCCTACCTGAGGGAGAACAAGGTTCCGGTCTTCTACACGGCCCACGATTACGTGACCGTCTGCCCCGGCTACCTCATGCTCGACGGCGACGGGCGCGTCTGCGACGCGTGCCTCGAGGACGGACGCTACCGCCACTGCATCGAGAACCGCTGCGTGAAGGGCTCGCGCGCGAAGAGCGCGCTGGCGGCGATGGAGGCGTCCTTCAACAGGGCCCATAAGTCAAACCGGCGGATCGACAGGGTCATCGCGCCCTCCAGGTTCATGCGATCCAAGCTCATCGAGGGCGGCTGGCCCGAGGGCAAGGTCGTCTTCCTGCAGAACTTCGCCGACGACGCAATCCTCGACCGCGCGGCGAATGCCGGGGCGGATGCGACCGACAGGGAGAACCCCTACCTCCTGTTCTTCGGGCGGCTCTCTGCCGAGAAGGGCGTCGACACGCTGCTGAGGGCCTTCGATGCCGCCTTGCCGAACCTTCCGCAGGGCATGCGCCTGGTTGTCGTCGGCGACGGCCCGGATGCCGCCGAATTCAAAACGCTCGCGTCTTCGTTGGGCTGTGCGCCTCGCATTGAGTTCGCCGGTTATCAGACCGGTGGGGCACTGCAAGCGTATGTGGAGAGGGCGTCTCTCGCCATCGCGAGTTCGAGATGGCGAGAGAACATGCCGTACTCGATCGTGGAGGCTTTCGCTGCCGGCACGCCTGTCGTCGGCACAAATATTGGCGGAATTCCTGAGTTGGTCGATGAGGGGAAAACGGGGTTCATTTGCGAGCCCGGGGATGTCCCGTCGATGGCGGATGCCATCTCGCGCGGCACGAGCGCGTTCTTGGATCGGTCCGCTTACTCGATGCTGCAGCGCAACTGCCGCTCCTACGTCATGGAAAACTGCTCGCGCGAGAAGTTCATGAGCGATCTCGTGAACCTGTATAAGGAGTCAATCGATGGCTAACGGCCATAACAGCATCAAGAGGATCGTGCATCGCTCCTGCGAGGAGATCGGCGCAACGTTCCGAATCGCCAGGGCTACGTCGTGGCCCGAGGCGATTAACACGTTTCGGGCGAAGCTCGATATCCAGGTCATGAGCCGCAACGGGTACAAGGAGCCGCCTGCAGCGAAGGAGCGGTTGCTGCGAAAGCACGAGACTGTTCTCAAATATCTCGAAAACCGCTTCGGCGACTTCTTCGAGTCATACGACTACGATACGCCGCTGCCCCCATCCGATCCCGCCCTCGAGGGGAAGATCTGGATGTGCTGGTGGCAGGGCGAGGAGAACGCCCCCGAGATTGTGAAGGCGTGCATCGACTCCGTGCGCCGCAACGCCGGCGGGCACGAGGTCATCGTCATCACGGACGAGAATCTGTCCGACTACGCTCATATCCCCGATTGGGTTCTCGAAAAGGTCCGTCTCGGCATCATGTCGCGTACGAATCTATCCGACTTACTGCGTCTCTCTTTGCTTGCTGAGCATGGCGGTATGTGGCTCGACGCTACTTTCTTCTGCGCCGGATCGCTGGATGAATATATGGATATGCCGCTTTGGTCCATCAAGAGGCCCGATTACCTGCACGCTTCGGTTGCATGCGGCATGTTTGCGGGATATTCGCTTGCCTGCAAAGAGGGTCAGCGGCATCCGTTCGTCGTGGCGAGAGACTTTTTCCTCGAGTATTGGCGCAATAGTGATCGGTTGATTGATTATCTGCTGGTCGATTACCTCATCGTCCTAGCTCAACGCCATGACCCCTCGGTCGCCGCCGCATTTGCGTCCATCGAACCAAATAATCCTCGTTGCGACGACCTTATTTCGATACTAGATAGGCCTTTCGATCAAAGTGCTTGGAGTGAGCTCCTTCTGGATACGAGTCTCTTTAAGCTCACGTGGAAGCAAGAATTTCCAAAACAAACTGATGGTAGGCAAACGTATTACGGCAGGCTATTGGAAGGGGGATTGTCGTGAGCAAAAAGAAAGTCCTGTTCGTCATGTCCTCAATGGACAATGGCGGTGCGGAGCGAGCGCTTCTCAACCTTCTGGAAGAGCTTCCGGAAACGCGCTACGACGTCAATCTCCTGCTTTTGAACCCCACCGGACTTTTTATGGGGCAAATACCCTCAAAGGTAGCCGTACTTCAGACTCCGGCTATAGTACGCGATTGCTTCACATCGGTTCGCGGCCGCAGGGCTGGGGTATGGCGTCTGACGGCAGACGTCGTTTCCGGTATTGCCTCTCGCGATGAAGAGACCCGCCGCGGATTCCGTTGGAAATACTTCTTTTCTCCTGCCATTGATAAATTACCGGGTCATTACGACGTGGCTGTTTCATTTATTAACGGTCAAGTTCTCTACTTTGTCGATGAGAAGATTGAGGCCGATCGCAAGATAGTCTTTTATCACGGAGACTATCGCTCTGCCCACTATTCGGAAAAATACGAGCGACCCTGCCTGGAACGCATGGATGGCATCTATGCCGTTTCCGATAAGTGCATCGACATCGTGCGCTCTGTTTTCCCTGAGATGGCATACAAGATGAAGAGCCTTCCGAACATTGTCTCTTCGGAGGTAGTGCGACGTCGCGCGTCCGAGTTCATCCCGCCAGAGTACGATGCTGACGCGCCGAGAATCCTTACAGTGGCGCGCATCACTCACGAGAAGGGTGTGGACACCGCCATCCATGCGGCAGCCGAGCTCAAGCAGCGCGGCTGCTCGTTTCGCTGGTACGAGATGGGAAAGGGTCTTACTGGCGATTCCGAGCAAGCCGCTTGCGAAAAACTTGTTGAAGAGCTGGGTGTTGCAGACGTCTTCACGTTCTTGGGCGCCCGCGAGAACCCCTATCCCTACATCGCTAACTGCGACATCGTCGTGCAGCCGTCACGCTTCGAGGGAAAGTCAGTCGCCCTTGACGAGGCCAAGATTCTTACGAGGCCCATTGTTGCGACGGCGTACCCCACGGTCCATGACCAGCTGAGCGTCAAAGAGGGAATCATCGCTGGCACTGACGCAGTGTCGCTCGCTGATGCCGTGCAAGGGTTGCTCGAAGACCCCTCTCGTCGTGAGGAGCTCAGCTTCTATCTCAAGTCGAATGAGTACGGGAACGCCGATCGCGTTGAAGGCTATTTCCAGGCTTTAGAGGGCGAGCGGCAATGAGGGCGACGCTTAGCATGAAAAATGCAGCTTCGAAGAAGCAGCGCGAGGCTGTCTGCCATTACTTGCTCATTTACCTTATGGTGGCTTTTGCTGATTCATTTCTGTACGATCGCATTCTCACGAACATTGTTATACCGGTGGTGGCCCTAATTGCTCTCATCGTTATGGCTAATAGGAAATATCAGCTTGTATATCCCATTACGATATTAGCCTTGGGCTTTCTTGCCATGCTGTTCGTCCGGGTAAGCACAAACGCACTCGGGCCGACTGAACTTTTGAGTTGGGTAGCGATGGTGGGAATTACCCTTATTGCAGTGATGTTTGATGTTTCGAATTTTCTTATCCGCTTCATTAAACTAGCGGCTTTCCTCACTGGCTTTAGCCTGGTTGTCTATTTGATTTCTCAGGTTTTCCCGGGAGTTTGGGGCCACCTATCTCCATTTTCATTTTTCTTGTCCTTTGGAGATACAACATGGTTGGACTCCGTGAACAGGATCGTCGTCAACTACCGGGCCGATGGGCTGCTCCTGTACGTCGACCGAGGGTTTGACCATACGCGTAACGTTGGCATATTTAGAGAGCCTGCTGTTTACCAGATATTGCTCAATTCAGCTATCTTCGTGCTGCTCTTCATGAAGCCTAAGGAAATTGATAAGAAGACACGTGCGCGACTTTTGGCGCTGTTTGTGGCGGGTGTCCTCTCCACAAAATCCGCCACTGGCTATGCCACAACTCTCCTGGTCTTCTTCGCCTACTCTCTTTCCTCATTGAAGAGGGACGATCGTGTTTCCGCAATTGCTCCGATCTTCCTCGGGTCCATATGCGTGTTCGTTTTCATCGCGTCTGCGATGGGGAGCTCGGCGTGGGCTACGGACTCCGTTCTTGGCCGCTTCATGAACGACGGGGGTATCTCCCTGGACGCATCGGGCGAGGCCCGGGTTGGAGCTGCGAATGCTGCGCTGGCTCTTATGCAGCGATACCCCTTTGGATGTGGCTATAACGTGTACGGGGCTGCCATTTCGACTGGTAACAGCGAGTTCGTTGGCGCCTGTTTACTTAAGGTGGCTGCCGTCTACGGTCCGATTATGGGCATTGCGATTCTCATTTGGACCTGTTTTCCCGTTTTTAAGTCTCGAGAGCTTGGCCTCTCCGCTAAGTTGGCTTTCGTCGCTATGTATCTCATAGCGACTTATCTCGAGTGCGAGGTCTTTTACACCACGCTTATTTTCATTCCGATTTACCTGTACTGCAAAAATGTGGCCGAAACGTCTGTCCAGCCCTTGCGTGCGGCCGCTTCTTCGTTTGGAGTCTTACGTGAAGCTCGCTAGCAACCTCGGCCGTAGCATGAGTCGGGCCATGGTCTACAAGGGCGTATCCATGGTCCTCAGCCTCGTCTACGTCCCCATCGTCCTCAACTATCTCGGCGACTACAAATACGGTGTATGGGCGTCGATCCTGAGCATCCTCTCGTGGATCTCCTACTTCGACCTTGGCATCGGTAACGGCCTTCGCAATCGCCTTTCCGAGGCCATCGCCTCCGACTCACCGCGCGTATCGCCGAAGGCCCTCGTGTCGAGCGCCTACGCCATTCTCTCAGGCGTCGTCGCCGTCGTCGCCGTCGCTTGCGGCATCGCCATCGCGTTCGTCGACTGGCCCGCCTTGCTTTCCGCCTGGGAGGTTAATGAGAGCCTACTGTGCGTTGTGGAACTGAGCTTTCTCGGGATGTGCTTTAGTTTCGTTCTTACCCTATGCAATAGCGTCTACTATGCGCTTCAAAAGGCGCAGGTAGTAAACCTCATTTCCGTGTGCCAACAGGCGGTCATGCTCCTGTCGGTCTGGCTGCTCTCGCTCACGGATTCCCAAAGCCTCACGGCGGTCGCGGTCTTTTACGTAGCTTCCAATATTTTGGTGTACGGCTTCTTCACGATCTACGTCTTCGCGAGGAACCGAGAACTTGCTCCGTCCCCGCGCAGCTGCTCTCGTGCCGTGGCAACGGACGTTGGCGGCCTAGGCATCATGTTCTTTATCACCCAGATCGCCACACTTGTCCTCTTCACTACCGATAACCTCATCGTCTCGAATCTCTTTGGGCCCGAGCAGGTGACGGTCTACACAACCGCCAACAAGGTGTTCACGGTACTCTCGTCCCTGTTTGCCGCGCTCGTCGTTCCTCTATGGTCAAAGACTACCGTCGACTACGCACGTGGCGATATCGCTGAAATCAGGCGGACGCTTGGGAAGATGCACAGGCTGTTCGCTATCGCGGTGGGCGGGGTCATCGTCATGGTGCTTGTCTTCAAACCCCTCGTAAGTGTTTGGCTGGGGCGCGACCTCGGGTTCGATGACTCACTCATCGCCCTTATGGGTGTCTATGCGATCGTATATATGTGGAACACCATCTACTCCCAAGTCATCAACGGACTCACGCTTGTCAATTTCATGGTTGCGGTTGCCTGCGCACAGGCGGTGCTCAATATCCCCCTTTCGATCTTCCTCGCCACGTCGTGCGGGCTCGGTGTGAACGGGGTTCTCCTTGGGACGATTGTCACCATGCTCATCAGCAGCTTGACGTACCCGGTTTACTCCAAGAAGGTCCTCGACCGTGCCGAGGCCTCCAACCGCGGGGTCGAATGACCGATCGAGAGGAAGGTGCCTAGTGCCAATCATTAAGAAGTTGAAATATAAATTGTGGCGTCATTCGCACACGCCGGAGGAGTATGCGCGCCGTATCGGTGTGAACGCCGGTAAGGATTTCCATATCTATGGCGAGGTCGTATGGTCCACCGAGCCCTGGTTAATAACGGTGGGTGACAACGTTCACATCACCGATGGCGTTCGCTTCGAGACGCACGACGGCGGGACCCTTCTATTTCGCAAGGACGTCCCCGATTTGGAGGTTACCCGCCCAATTGTTCTGGGCAGCAACGTCTACATCGGCAACTGCGCGATCGTGATGGGGGGGGGTAACCATCGGGGACAACGTCGTCATCGGTGCTGGCGCGATAGTCACGAAGGATATCCCCAGCGACTCGGTCGCGGTCGGCGTGCCGGCAAGGGTTATCGAGACGGCCGACGAGTACCTGGAGAAATTGAAGGCCCGCTCGCTACACCTCGGGCACCTCGCTTGGGAGGAAAAGGACCGGGCTCTCAAGAGACACTACGGCTACACGGGCAGCTCCCGTGGTATCTATGAGTTTATGTAAAGGATTGGGTATGACTATCAACAGCACTGCATTCAAAGACAAGACCCTCATGATCACGGGCGGCACCGGCTCGTTCGGCAACACCGTGCTCAAGCACTTCATGAACACCGACCTGGCGGAGATCCGCATCTTCTCGCGCGACGAGAAGAAGCAGGACGACATGCGCCACCGCCTGCAGGAGAAGTCCCCCGAGCTCGCCTCCAAGGTGCGCTTCTTCATCGGCGACGTCCGCAACGCCCAGAGCGTGCGCGACGCCATGCACGGCGTGGACTACATCTTCCACGCCGCCGCCCTCAAGCAGGTGCCCTCC
>NZ_JBBNNA010000008.1:0-92049 GCF_040098065.1 Collinsella sp. CLA-JM-H32B
TGGGCCGCGCCCGCCGCATAGAGGCGGTAGAATGGTCGCACCGCGATACACGAGGAGGGGTGAGGCCATGCCGTCGAACATACCGGCCACGACGATCCGCATCGACCCGGAGGTCAAGAGGGAGGCCGCGGCCATCCTGGACGAGCTCGGCCTGTCCATGTCCACCGCCGTCAACGCGTTCCTCAGGGCGCTCGTCCGAGAGGGCGGGATGCCGTTCGAGATGAGGGTCAGGACGCCGGCGCCCGACGGGGAGACGGCGAGATAGCCGGCAGGCCGGCATGTCAATCCTGGTCTAACAGAGCCTTTTTTAATCCCCGTCCCAGAAAAATCATTGGGAGGAGAAGCGGGATTGGCGGCCGAAGGATAGGGCGGTGTCGCCGAACTTGTCTCGGACGGCGTCGATGGCGACGGAGAGGTCGCGGCGGTCGCTGGATTGTGCTCCGCGGTCATCAATCTCGCAGAACAGGTCAGTTTGGATACCGCCTTGGTGGTTGAAGTCACTCATGCCGATACCCGCCAGACGCACGTGCATGCCTTCTTGCCAGATATTGTCGAGCAGCTCGAGCGCTACGGCCACAAAGATATTCTCGTCGTCGGTCGGATGGGGCAGCCGGCGCTGCGCCGTACGCCCGCTGCCATACGAATACTTAAGCTTGAGCGTTACCGTGGCACCCGTCAGCCCCTGACGGCGCAGACGGCGTCCCACTGACTCTCCCAGCAGCGCAATCGCCGCCTCGATATCCCCACGCTCAGTCAAATCCTTCGCAAAGGTGCGCTCATTGCTCACCGATTTAACTTCACGTTCGTCATCCAGGCCGGTGACCTCGGATACTTCGAGCCCCAAAGCACGCTGACGCATGCGCTCGCCATTCACGCCAAAAATTGCAGCCAGGGTGGACTCTGGCGCGCGTGAAAGCTCGCCGAGTGTATAGATGCGCATGCGACGCAGTCGCTCCTCGGCCGAACGCCCGATTCCGCTCATGGCAGATACCGGCAGCGCAGCCAAAAAGCGCTGTTCCGTACCGGGGCGCACAATGGTCAGACCAAACGGCTTGTCGCGCTCGCTTGCGATTTTGGCCACGGTCTTGTTGCAGCCGACGCCGATGGAACACGTCACCCCCAGCGCCGCAACGCGGTCGCTCATGCGCCGTGCTACCAGTAGCGGATCCTCGGGCGCAAACCGGCCCGGCGTAATATCGATAAAGGCCTCGTCGATGGACACACGCTCCACGCGCGGTGTCTCATCGGCGAGAATCGCCATGACCTGCGCGCTCACCTCACGGTAGCGATCAAAGTGTCCGTGCGTCCAAATGGCCTGCGGACAGAGGCGCCGTGCCTCGGCCGAGGGCATGGCGGAATGCACGCCAAAGCGGCGCGCCTCGTAGGAGCAGGTGGACACGACGCCGCGGGAATCGGCATCGCCACCCACGATGAGCGGCTTGCCGCGCCACTCGGGATGGTCGAGCATCTCCACGCTCGCAAAAAACGCATCGAGATCCATGAGGCCTACTGCCGGTCCCGTCCAGGGCGGCGGCGTGACGCCCGCAGCATCCTCATAACCGTATGTATGTTCGCGTCTTTTCATGGCATGAGTATACCGCGCAGCTCATGTGGGGTGCGTGGATGTGCTTGCAAATCGCGAATTCTTGTCTAAGATATGGATTTGCCTTCGACTACACCGAAGAAGTTGGTCTCACGGACTTCACCTGCCCGCGTCGATGGCGTATTATGTTCAACTGTTTGTTTGTAGTTGCAGCCTAAAGCTGCTTGGTTGGAGGAGTTTCCTTTGGCAGTCAAGATTCGCCTTGCTCGTCACGGCGCTAAGAAGCGTCCGTACTACCGTGTCGTCGTCGCCGATTCCCGCGCCCCGCGTGACGGTCGTATCATCGAGGAGGTTGGCCGCTACAACCCGATGACCGCCCCCAAGACCATCAACCTCGATCTCGAGAAGATCGCTGACTGGCAGTCCAAGGGCGCTCAGCTCACCGACGCTGTCGCTGCTCTGGTCAAGGCCGCCAACGAGGGCGAGAAGACCGAGACCGTCGTCAAGAAGTCCAAGAAGCAGCTCGCCAAAGAGGCCGAGGCCGCTAAGGCTGCCGCTGAGGCCGCTGAGGGCGCCGAGGAGTAAATCGTGCCTGAGGTTGACGCTGCACAGCTCGAGGGTGAGGCAATGCTCTCAGATCGCATCGCCGATCTCGTCGAATATCTCGTTGTTCAGATCGTCGACGACCCGGATTCCGTGAGCCTTGAGGTCATCGATGGTGACGACGCCTCCACGATTGAGGTTTCGGTTGCCGAGGATGACGTCGCTAAGGTCATCGGCCGTCGTGGCCGTACCATCAAGGCCATTCGCACGCTCGCCCGTGCACTGGCCGCTCGCCTCGACACTGCAGTCGAGGTAGAGGTTCTGGGCTAGGACCTTGAGGTCCCAGTACAAAAACATCGCCCGTGTGGTCAAGCCGCACGGAAGGAAGGGGGAGGTCCTCGCGCAGCCGCTGCGGGGGCTTCCTTCTGTATTGACGCCGGGTATGCGCGTCGCCTTGACGCCGCCGGCGCTCAAGCGTGACCGTTTTTGCACGGTCACATCCGTCACCGATACGGGCGATGGCGATCTGGTCTCGTTTGAGGGCATTGATGACTTGACGGCCGCCGAGGGCATCACCGGATGCTACGTGCTGGCAAATCGTGACGACTTTGAGCTCGATTCGCTCGACGCCGCCTATACCGATCTGATGGGTCGCGAGGTGGTCGACGAGCGCTTTGGCTCGCTCGGCACGATTGTCGAGATCATGTCGACGCCCGCCAACGATGTTTGGGTTGTCGAGGGCGATCGGTACGGCGAGGTGCTGATTCCCGTGATCGAGCAGGTTGTGCTCGATCTTCCCGATCAGGGGACAATTTCCGTCCACGTTATGGACGGGTTGATTGATATGGACAAGTAGGGAGGACAACATGCTGATTGAGACCCTTTCGGTCTTTCCCGAGATGTTTGAGCCCGTCATGTCCACGTCGATTTTGGGCCGCGCCCGCAAGGCCGGCCTTTTTGATTTTAAGGCGTATAACCTGCGCGACTGGACGCACGACCGTCATCGTACCGTCGATGACGAGCCGTATGGCGGCGGGCAGGGCATGCTCATGAAGGTCGAGCCCATTGCCGAGGCAATCGAGGACATTAGCTCTGAGGGTCCCAAGCCCACCGTGGTGTTCTTCACCCCCTGCGGCGAGCCCTTTACGCAGCATGTGGCCGAGCGCCTGCTCAAAAGCGAGCGCCTGCTGTTTGTGTGCAGCCGTTACGAGGGCGTCGACGAGCGCGCCTATGCGTATGCCGATGAGCGTCTATCGATCGGCGACTACGTGCTCACGGGCGGCGAGCTGCCCGCTATGGTCGTAGCCGATGCCGTCGTACGGCTCATTCCCGGAGCCTTGGGCGACGAGATGAGCAACGTGGACGAGTCCTTCTCGACCGCCGAGGACGGTGGCCTGCTCGAGTACGCGCAGTACACCCGTCCCGCCGAGTTCAATGGTGAGGGCGTACCTCCAGTACTCGTAAGCGGCGACCACGCCAAGGTCGATGCCTGGCGTCGTAAGAACGCCATCGAGCGTACCTGTCGTTGGCGTCCCGATCTTATTGAGACGGCTCACCTTACGCCCGAGGAGCGCGCGTACGCGCAAGAGATTCTGGACGCATCGTATTCGCAGAGCGAGGAGTGAGAATGGTCCCATCGCAGCATTCCGTGCTAAAGGGTGCGTTTGAGTGGATCGTGGTTGTCGCGATCGCACTGGTCGCCACTTTCTTGATTCGCTCGTTTGTGGTCGAACCCTTTGTGGTACCCACCGGTTCCATGGAGTCCACGATCGAGATTGGCGACCAGATCCTGGCGCAAAAGGTGACGCTCGAACTCGGACAGCCCGTCAAGCAAGGCGATATCGTGGTGTTCCACAATCCCGATGCCACGTCCGAGCATGACGTGCTGGTAAAGCGCGTCATCGCCACGGCCGGCCAGACGGTCGACCTGCAGGACGGCAAGGTCGTCGTCGATGGCCAGGCGCTCGACGAGGACTATACGACTGGCATGAGCTGGCCGCTTTCGGTCCAAGCCCCCGGCGCTCAGGTGAGCTATCCCTACACCGTCCCTGACGACTGTGTGTGGGTGATGGGTGACAACCGTGAGAACTCTGCTGACTCCCGCTACTTTGGCCCGGTCGACCGCTCCGACTTGATTGCCGTGGCGCTTGTGCGCTACTGGCCGCTCAACCGTATCGGCGCTATCGATTAAAAACCGCTATAGTACAGTACCTAACCGTGTAATCGTTTCGACGAGGGGATATTAGAGGCATGAACGCTTCATCGCTTTCCTTCCAAGACATCATCCTGCGCCTCCAGCAGTACTGGGGCGAGCGGGGCTGCGTCATCATGCAGCCCTATGACTCCGAGGTCGGTGCCGGTACCTTCCATACCGCGACCACGCTGCGCTCGCTCGGTCCCGCCGAGTGGCGCACCTGCTATGCGCAGCCCTGCCGCCGTCCTGCCGACGGCCGCTACGGCGAGAACCCCAACCGCATGCAGCACTACTATCAGTTCCAGGTGCTCATCAAGCCCTCGCCGGTCAACGCCCAGGAGCTCTACCTGGGTTCGCTGGCCGCCATTGGCCTGGACCCCAACGACCATGACGTCCGCTTTGTCGAGGACGACTGGGAGAGCCCGACGCTCGGCGCCTGGGGCCTTGGCTGGGAGGTCTGGCTCAACGGCATGGAGGTCACGCAGTTTACGTACTTCCAGCAGGTGGGCGGCATCGAGGTCGACCCCGTGCCCGTCGAGATCACCTATGGCCTGGAGCGTATCGCCATGTACGCCCAGGGCGTCAACTCGGTCTACGACCTGGTGTGGAGCTACCTGCCCGACGGCACGCCCATGACCTACGGCGATGTGTTCCTGGAAAACGAGCGCGAGTTCAGCGCTTATAACTTTGAGGTGGCCAACGTCGAGATGATGCGTCAGAAGTTTGACGACTACGAGGCCGAGTGCCACTCCTGCCTGGAGCGCAAGCTGCCGCTGCCGGCATATGACTGCGTCATGAAGTGCAGCCATGCCTTCAACCTGCTTGATGCCCGCGGTGCGCTGTCCGCAGTCGAGCGCGCCAACTACATCCTGCGCGTCCGCGCCGTCGCCAAGGCGTGCTGCGAGGCCTATATGGCCGAGGTCGCCGGAATCAACGAGAATGCCGATCAGGAAGGCGAGGTGGCGTAAGCCATGGCAGACGCTAAGGATTTCCTGTTTGAGATCGGTACGGAGGAAATGCCCTCTGCACCGCTGAACAATGCCGTCAAGCAGTTTGGCACCATGATCGCCAAGGGTCTCGACGAGGCAGGTCTGGCCCACGGCGAGGTCCGCGTGATCTCGAGCCCGCGCCGCCTGGCTGCGCTCGTTGCCGACGTCGCCACCGCGACCGATGAGGTTCACGAGGTCAAGCGCGGCCCCGCGGCCAACATCGCCTTCGATGCCGACGGTAACGCCACCAAGGCCGCCCAGGGCTTCGCACGCAAGTGCGGTGTAGCTGCCGAGGATCTGGTCCGTCGCGAGGACACCGACGGCCGTGAGTACGTATTTGCCGAGAAGAACATTCCTTCCGCCCCGGCCACCCCGATTCTGACGGCCCTGTGCGAGAAGACCATCGCCGGCCTGCAGTGGCCCAACTACCGCTCTCAGCGCTGGGGCCACGAGCACGCCACGTTCGTGCGTCCGGTCCGCTGGATCTGCTGCCTTTTGGGTGAGGACGTCGTGCCCGTTTCGTTTGCCGACGTGACGAGTGGCAACACCACGCGTGGTCATCGCGTGCTTGGCCCCGGTGACCATGTGGTCGCTAGCCCTGCCGTCTACGAGCAGGTGCTCGAGGATGCCGGCGTGCTTTCTGCCGAGCGCCGTCGCGAGGCCATCCTTGCCGGCATCGCCGAGGTCGAGGCTGCGCGCCCCGGCTGTCACGTCGATACGCCCAAGAAGGTCTTTGAGGAGGTCATCAACCTCTGCGAGTGGCCGACGGTGCTTGTCGGTACCTTCGACGAGGAGTTCCTCAAGGTCCCGCACGAGATCATCTGCGAGTCTATGCTCACCAACCAGCGCTACTTCCCGATTTATGACGGCGAGGGCAAGCTGACGCGTGAGTTCGTGATCGTCTCCAACAGCAAGCCCGAGAATGCCGAGCGTGTGATCGACGGCAACGAGCGTGTCGTGCGCGCCCGCCTGGACGACGCCAAGTTCTTCTACGAGGAGGATCTGAAGATCTCCCTCGACGAGTTCCGTGAGCGTCTGGCCAAGGTCGCCTTCCAGGAGAAGCTCGGCAGCGTGCTCGCCAAGTCCGAGCGTATTGAGCAGCTCGCGCTCGCTATTGCCCGTGAGGCTCACCTGGGTGCCCACCTGGCCGCCGACGCCGGCCGCGCCGCTCACCTGTGCAAGGCCGACCTGGTGTCCAACGCCGTCGTCGAGTTCACGAGCCAGCAGGGCGTGATGGGCGGTTACTACGCCAGCGCGATGGGGGAGAACGACGAGGTCGCTCATGCTATCCGCGATCACTATCGTCCCCGCTTTGCTGGCGACGAGCTGCCCGAGGGCACCGCTGGCTGCATCGTGGCCTGCGCCGACAAGCTCGATACCATTGCCGGCATCTTTGCCATCGGCGAGCCCCCGACCGGCTCTTCCGACCCGTACGCGCTGCGTCGTGCCGCCATCGGCATCATCAACATCCTGCGCGACCGTCTGCCGATCGACCCCACGTCGCTCATCGACTTTGCGCTTGAGCTCTATAGCGAGCAGGGCATTGAGTTCGACGCCGCCGAGGTCGCCCAGCAGGTTCGCGACTTCTTCCACGGCCGTCTGGTGAGCATGGCCCGCGACGAGAAGATCCCGGCCGACACCGTTGCCGCCGTTTCCGCGGTGCACATCATTGCCCCGTCGGTCTTCTTCGCCCGCTGCGCCGCCCTCGATGAGGCCCGCAAGAACGACGCCGAGACCTTCGACAACCTGGCAACCGCCTACGCCCGCGCGGCGCACATCTCCAAGCCCGAGCTGGGCGCGGAGTACGATCGCGCCCTGATGGGCGAGGTCGAGCTTGCGCTTGCCGACGCCTCCGAGGCCGCTCAGACCGCCGTCGATGCCGCTCTCACCGCCGAGGATTATCCTTCCGCGTTTGCCGCCCTCGCCGCCCTACGCGCGCCCATCGACCGTTTCTTCGACGAGGTTATGGTCATGGACAAGGACGAGCAGCTCCGCGATAATCGCCTTAAGCTGCTCAACCGCTTCGAGGCCGTTTTCTCCGGCATCGCCAACATCGGTGAGCTTGCTCGCAAAAAGTAAGCTAGCCTGCGCATAAGCGCAAAAGGAGCCCCGCATGGATTGCCCGGTCACCGCTCGTCCCACCGTTATCGTTATCTCCGACTCGCTCGGTGATACCGCTTGTGAGGTGGTGCTTGCGGCGTCCGGGCAATTTGATGAAGGGGCTTTTCGTCTCTTTCGTCTGCCTAAGGTGACCTCGGTGGAGCAGGTCAAGTTGTTTGTGGGACCGCGTGTCGATGCCGACCATCGTGATATCGCCGTGTTCCACACTATTGTCGATCCGGCGCTCCGTGCTCGCGTGCTCGACTACTTGGGTATGCTGCACATTCGCTCGGTCGACCTGATTGGCCCGACGCTTGCGGTGCTGTCGTCGCTTATTGGCGTGCCGCCAAAAGGAGTGGCGGGTGTGATCCATAAGACCGATGACCGGTATTTCCACCGCATCGAGGCCATGGAGTACTTTGTCGAGCACGATGACGGACGCGGTTGCGACGATCTGTCGGCTGCCGATATCGTGCTGCTGGGCGTATCCCGCACGTCCAAGACGCCGTTGTCGATGTATTTGGCCTATCAGGGCTACAAGGTCGCCAACGTTCCGTTGGCGCACGGTATGGAGCCGCCCAAGTCGATTTACGAGGTCGATCCGATGCGTCTCTTCGGTCTGATTTCGACCGTCGATGTGATTGCCGAGATTCGCGATAGCCGCCTGGGCGACGACTATGCCCGTGCCGTTGCCGGCTCCTATGCCGAGCCCGAGAGTGTACGCAGCGAGCTCGAGGAAGCTCGTGCCCTCATGAAGCGTCTGGGTTGCTTTGTGGTGCGCACCGACGGCAAGGCGATCGAGGAGAGTGCCTCCGAGATCATCGCTCACCTCGAAGAGATTCAAGAGGCGAGAGCCCGCCGTGCCGCCCGCCGCGCCCAACAAAACTAGCTTATTGGGTTAGCTAAAATTACCTGAAATTGATAAAGCGCTTTATCAGTTTCTACCGCTTTTGACATGCAATTAGACTGTAGTGGTATCTTCATAAGGTAACCACCTTTACCTACCGTTTACCGCTAGTTTTAGCACGTTTACCAAACCGCGTATCCTCTGCTCAAGCCCATTCAAAACCCGCCGTATAGTTCCCTCACGGCCCGCATCCGGCGGGCCGATTCGTCACCACGGTCGTGCGCGAGAGCGCATGGAAGGGGAAGTATCGTGAGCGATTGCAAGAGGGTTTACCGTTTTGGAACCGATGCCCAGGGCACCTGTGTCACTGAGGGCGACAAGTCCATGAACTTCGTGCTTGGCGGCAAAGGCGCTAACCTTGCCGAGATGAGCCGTATCGGCCTGCCGGTTCCCGGTGGCTTTACCATTACCTGCCAGATCTGCGTCGAGTACTCTGGTGCCGGCAACGTCTGGCCCGAAGGCGCGCTCGACCAGATCGTTGCCGCCGAGGCCGACCTCGAGGCCCGCTGCGGCAAGAAGCTCGGCGACGCCCGTGACCCGCTGCTCGTGTCGGTGCGCTCGGGCGCTCCGTTCTCCATGCCCGGCATGATGGATACGGTTCTCAACCTGGGCCTCAACGACGAGTCCGTTCAGGGCCTTATCGCCCAGACGCAGAACCCGCGCTTTGCCTGGGACAGCTATCGTCGCTTTATCCAGATGTTCTCCAACGTCGTCATGGGTGTCGATGCCGACTTGTTTGAGAATGCCCTGACCCAGGCCCGCCTGGTCGCCGGCGTTCGCGTCGACTCCGAGCTTTCGGCCGAGGACCTGCAGGAGCTCGTCGAGACCTTCAAGTGCATTTTCTCCGACAACGTCGAGGCCGCCCTGTATCCCGAGCTCGAAGTCGCCGACGGCAAGCCCGTCTTCCCGCACGATCCGGAGCTTCAGCTGCGCCTTGCTATCCAAGCCGTCTTTGGCAGCTGGATGAACGAGCGCGCCTGCATCTACCGCAAGCAGCACGGCATTTCCGATGACCTTGGCACCGCCGTCAACGTCCAGGCCATGGCCTTTGGCAATAAGGGCGAGACCTCGGCGACCGGTGTCGCCTTTACGCGCAACCCGGCAGACGGCACCAAGGAGTTCTACGGCGACTTTCTGGTCAACGCCCAGGGCGAGGACGTCGTCGCCGGCATCCGCAACACCGAGCCCATCGCCGACCTCAAGACCACTCCGGGCCTCGAGTCCGCAGGTGAGGAGCTTGAGCGTGTATTCCTGACGCTTGAGGATCACTACCGCGACATGTGCGACATCGAGTTCACCATCGAGCAGGGTAAGCTCTGGATGCTTCAGACCCGCGTGGGCAAGCGTACCGCAACCGCCGCTCTGCGCATCGCTATCGAGATGGTCGAGGAGGGCCTCATCACGCGTGAGGAGGCCGTGAGCCGCATCGACCCCGCGCAGCTCGACCAGCTCCTGCACCCGCAGTTCGACTCCTCCAAGAAGTACGAGGCGCTCGCATGCGGCCTTAACGCCAGTCCCGGTGCCGCCGTGGGCGGGGTCGTGTTCTCGAGCGATGACGCCGTCGCGCGTTCTGCCCAGGGCCATAAGGTCATTCTGGTCCGCTGGGAGACCAACCCCGACGACCTGAAGGGTATGGTCGCCGCCGAGGGTATCTTGACGAGTCACGGTGGCAAGACGAGCCATGCCGCCGTTATCGCCCGCGGTATGGGTACACCCTGCGTCTGCGGTGTCGAGCGTTTCCACATCGATGCGGCCGAGAAGGTCGTGCGTATCGAGGGCAGCGATCGCGTGCTGCACGAGGGCGACATCATCTCCATCGACGGCACTCAGGGTATCGTCGTCGATGGCGCTGTCGATTTGGTCTCCGCTGAGCTCGCCGGCGACCTGGACACCATCCTGTCCTGGGCCGACGAGATCCGTCTGGACGAGACCGACGGTCACGCCAACCACGTGCGCGTCAACGCCGACAACCCCGAGGATGCCGAGCTCGCGCTCGAGTTTGGCGCCGAGGCCATCGGTCTGTGCCGCACCGAGCATATGTTCCTGGGCGATCGCAAGAACATTATCCAGAGCTTCATTCTGTCCGACGACGAGGCCGTGAAGCAGCAGGCCCTGGCCGATCTGCTCAAAGTCCAGACCGAGGATTTCTTGGCGATGTTCAAGACCATGTCTGGTCGCGATGTGGTTGTTCGCCTACTCGATCCGCCGCTTCATGAGTTCCTGGATAATCCTCGCGAGCTCGAGGTCGCCATCACCAAGAAGGAGGCCGCCGGCGCCAGCGAGGAAGAGCTCGCCGCCCTGCGTGCCCGCCTGCGTCGCATCGACGGCATGGTCGAGTCCAACCCGATGCTCGGCCTGCGCGGCGTGCGTCTGTCCGTCGTCTTCGGTGACCTGCCGCTCATGCAGGTCCGTGCCGTGGCAACGGCTGCCGCCCGCCTTATCAAGGAAGGCGTCGACCCGCGTCCCGAGATTATGGTCCCGCTCGTTTCCATTACGGCCGAGCACGTTCAGACTCGCGAGGTCATCGAGCGCGTGATCGCCGAGGTTTCCGCCGAGGAGGGCGTCGAGCTCAACATTCCCGTGGGCACGATGCTCGAGCTTCCTCGTGCCTGCATGGTCGCCGACGAGATCGCCCTTCACGCAGATTTCTTCTGCTTTGGCACCAACGACCTCACGCAGACGACGTTCGGTTTCTCGCGTGACGACGCCGAGGCCAAGTTCATTCCGCTGTACATGCACAAGAAGATCTTGAAGGATAACCCCTTCGAGACCATCGACTCGGCGGTGCTGGAGCTCGTGCGTATGGCCGTCGAGAAAGGTCGCGCCACCAACCCCGACATGCACTTTGGCGTGTGCGGTGAGCACGGCGGCGACCCCAAGTCCATCAAGGACCTGTTCAACGTGGCCGACGTGGACTATGTGTCCTGCTCGCCCTATCGCGTACCCCTCGCGCGCCTGGCTGCCGCTCAGGCCAAGCTCGAGGCCAAGCGTTCCGCCTAACCTTTTGGGTATAGACGCCTAGCGTAGCCCCCTTCATGCCGCCCGTCTCATTCGTGAGGCGGGCGGTTGTCATGTGCGGGTTTTGTCTTTTTGTCTGCATAAAAAATTGTTCTTGCAGCAGAAACCCGCGCGTGTATACTCGAATACGTTTGTTCAACTACGTGCCGGCCAAGGTGGTACGGCACCTCTAGAAGAGTAAGGAATTGCACATGGATTACATCCGCGCAATCGAGCGTCAGCAGATCCGCGAGGACATCCCGCAGGTCCGCGTTGCCGACAACGTCAAGGTTCACTACCGCATTAAGGAAGGCGACCGCGAGCGCATCCAGGTTTTCCAGGGTGACGTCATCCGCATGGCCGGCGCCGGTGCCCGTGAGACCTTCACCGTCCGCAAGATTTCCTTCGGTGTCGGTGTTGAGCGTACCTTCCCGCTTCACAGCCCCAAGATCGCCAAGCTCGAGGTCGTCCGTCATGGTCGCGTCCGTCGCGCCAAGCTGTACTACCTCCGCGACAAGGTGGGCAAGGCTGCTCGCATCCCCGAGAAGCGCTAAGAAGATCGCAGCGTCTGTCCACTCGTTTGGACAAAAGGGTCACCTTCGGGTGGCCCTTCTTTTTATCTGATTTGCATGCAAGGAGGCCCCGATATGGCCAACATGACGAGCTCGGTTTCGGCATCGCAGGTTGCCGGCGAGCTGGCGAGCGCCACGTTTGAGGAGATTCCCGCCCTCGTGGAGCATTATCGTGAGGATCCGCGCCAGCAAGTGATCAAGGCTTGCGAGCGTGCTCTTAAGCGCCATGCCAAGGAACTTGCCGAGCGCGAGCGCGTCAACGGTATGTACGAGCTGATGCATGAGCTCGGTGGGGATGGCGTGGTCGTGGGTGTCGACGAGGTGGGTCGCGGATCGGTGGCCGGTCCTTTGACGGTATGCGCCGTCTGTCTTCCTATGGAGCCGCGCGTCTGGGGCATCAACGATTCCAAAAAGCTCACGCCGGCGCGCCGCGAGCTGCTCTCGGTGAAGATTGCCGAGGTCGCGACGGCGATTGGTTTTTGCCATATCCCGCCTGCGGATATCGATGACATGGGCATGGCCCGCGCCATCCGCGCTGCCGTCGCGGGCGCCGTGGCCGATACGGGGCTCGAGCCTGATTGCGTGCTTATGGACGGCAACCCCTTGGGCGCCGTTCCCAACGAGCGCGACGTGGTGAAGGGCGATGCCAAAATCGCCTGTATCGCCGCGGCGTCCATCATGGCAAAGGTCACGCGTGACGAGATGATGGTCGAGTACGACGCCGAGTACCCCGAGTATCATTTTGCCGAGTCGAAGGGCTACGCAAGCCCCGAGCACATCGAGGCGATTCGCAAACATGGACTTTGTCCGCTGCATCGTGTGAGCTTTTGCGGAAACTTTCTGCAGACTGAGCGCCTTTTCTAGGTCAATTGTGGAGACAGGGACCTCTGGCGTTTTATAAACCTGCTGGTAGCGGGCCGTGTGCAACGTGATTGTTGCGTACGGCCCGTTTTTTGTCGGCATTTGGTCAGCTTTTGGTTTGCTTCCGGTACTTACCCGCATGAAAGGTGCCCTCATTATCGGGGCAATGCAGTGTGCGGGAAAGGAGACCCCATGTGTGCCGCAAGCAAAAAGAGCAAGACGCAGCAACTCAAGGAGCGCTGGGAAGACGGCGAGCTCGACTGCGGGGCGATCACGCCCGAGTTTATCAAGGGACTCAGTCCCCGCGAGCTCGGCATGCTGGGCGAGCTGATCACCATCGATTACTTCAACGAGCGTGGATACACCTTGTTGGAGCAGGGCTATCGTTGCATTGAGGGCGAAGCCGATCTGGTGCTGCTTGACGAGCTCGACGATGTCGTGGTGATGGCCGAGGTAAAGACAAGACGCGTCGCCCTGGATTGCACCACGCGGGTCTTTCCCGAGGAGGCCGTGGACGCCCAAAAGCAGCGTCGGTATCGCCGTATCGCAAGTTGCTATCTCATGGAGCACTATCCTCTCAGGTCGATTCGCTTCGATGCCGTGGGCGTCACCATCCGCGGCGGGCATATCGCCGAGATTGAGCACCAGTACAATGCGTTCGATTGGCAGGTGTCGTGATGGCGTTCGAGACGTTTGCCGTACACGCGGCCTGTATCCGCGGCGTCGAGGCAATTCCCGTCACCGTCGAGGTCTCGCTTGCCGGTGGCGTTCCGGGCATCCAGATGCTCGGCATTCCGAGTATGGAGGTGATGGAGTCGCGCGGGCGTATCCGGTGCGCCATGCGCTCGGCCGGCTTCGAGATTCCGCGCTCTGGCATTACCGTCAACCTGGCACCCGGCGATATCCGTAAAACCGGCAGCGGTTTTGACCTGCCGATTGCCATCGCGGTTCTGGCGGCCGATGGGCAGATTCCCCGTGACAACCTCGATCGTTGCCTTATCGCAGGAGAGCTTGGTCTGGACGGCACGGTGCTACCTGTCAAGGGCGAGGTGGCGTTTCAGCTGTTGGCGCGCGATATGGGGCTTTCCTTTATCGCTGGTAGGTCCGATCAGCATGTGCCGCTTGCAGGCGTTGACTGCGGCTTTATCGACCACCTATCTCAGCTTGCCCATGGCATGGGGGATGCCGCACGGCATTACCTGGATTCTGAAGTGCTCGAGGCTACCTTTGAGCCCGAGCTCGATTATGCCGACGTGCTGGGGCAGGAGGTCGCCAAACGTGGCATGGCGCTTGCGGCCGCCGGCGAGCTCGGCTTGCTCATGATCGGCTCGCCCGGTTCGGGCAAGACCATGCTTGCGCGGCGCATGACGGGTATCTTGCCCGAGCTTTCTCTCGAGGATCAGCAAGAGGCGCTGTGCATCCATTCGGTCTTGGGCGAGAACATCGATGGACTGCTTGCGGGACATCGACCCTTCCGCAGCCCGCATCACAGCATTTCGACCGCGGGACTCATCGGCGGCGGACGTCCGGTGCATCCGGGCGAAATTAGCCTAGCTCATGGCGGAGTGCTCTTTTTGGACGAGCTTGCCGAGTTTCCCACCGGCGTGCTGCAGACGCTGCGTCAGCCCATCGAGCGCGGTTACGTAAGGATCGTGCGCGTTGACGGGGCCTTTACGTTCCCGTCGCGCTTTCAGCTGCTGGCCGCGAGCAATCCCTGCCCCTGCGGGTTTTTGGGCGATCGTGAAGTGCCGTGTCGCTGCTCGGCGGCGATGGTCGAGCGCTATCGGGGCAAGTTGCGCGGTCCTTTGGCTGATCGCATCGACATGATGATCGACGTGACCCGCCCCGATCCCCAGGTGATCATTGAGGGCGCGGAGGGTATGTCATCGGCCGAGCTGCGCGATTACGTCGTGCGTGGGCGCGCCTTTCGCGCCTGGCGTGAATCCCGTATGGACGATGCGGACACCGAGGCCGAGGAAGATGAGTCGCGGTCCATTGACGGCGTCGTTTCGACCTTTGGGCTTGATGAGGCTGCCGAGAAATGCGTGCTCGGCCTGTCGAAGCGCACACATCTCACGGGGCGCGGCATCGTGCGCCTGGTACGCATCGCACGCACGATCGCCGATGTTGCCGAAAGCGAACGGGTGACGCAGGATCACGTGCTCGAGGCAGCGATGTACCAGGGAAGGAGGGACCAATAATGGGCGAGGGGACCTTCGAGCTGCATCCCGGTGATGCGTTGTTTCCCGAGACCGTTTTGGAGCTCCCGGATGTGCCCCAGACGCTCTATGTGCGCGGCAACCCCGAGGTGCTTTCGATGCCCGCGCTCTCCATCATCGGTGCACGCAAGGCATCGCCGTATGGTCTCGCCGTGGCAGAACTTGCGGCCAAGGTGGCGGTCGAGGCGGGGGTGACGGTGGTCTCGGGCGGTGCGGTCGGCTGCGACCAGGCGTCGGGTTGGGCCGCGGTCAACGCCGGGGGCAAACACATCGTGGTACTGGGGACCGGCGCCGATGTTGTCTATCCGCGCTCGAGCGCCGGCCTCATAACGCGCACACTCGAGACGGGTGGCGCGGTCGTGTCCATTTCGCCGTGGGGTATGGGACCGCGTAAGTTCGCCTTTCCGCGGCGCAATCGTGTAATCGCCGCCTTGTCGCAGGCACTCTTTGTTTCCGAGGCGGGCATGCCCTCGGGTACGTTCTCCACGGCGGAGGCCGCTATGGATTTGGGACGAGAGCTCCTTGCAGTGCCGGGCTCCATCCTTTCGCCCGAGTCGCGCGGGACCAACTATCTCATCGCTAACGGAGCCTGCTGCATCATCGACGAGGAATCAATCGAGATGGCCATCTCGCGCATCTACGGCACGCTGCGCTACTCGCGTCCCGATGCACCTGGCATCGCCGATCTGGACCCAACACAGCAGACCGTGATGCACGCGCTTATCGCCTCGCCGCTAAAGGTCGACGATATTGCCTCGCTCGTCTCGCTTGATGCTGTCGGCGTGCTCAAGCTCTTGGGCTCGCTCGAGCTCGAGGGACTTATCGAGCGCATGATGGATGGAAGGTATGCGCCCTCAAAGTTTGCGCTTCACGCCCAGACGCCCTTCGGTCACAATGGAAAGCGTGTCAATTAGAAAGGTGTTTGCAGATGCAGTTCGATCAGGTGACGGTTATCGGTGGCGGTCTGGCGGGTTCGGAATGTGCGATCCAGCTGGCAGATCGCGGGTTTGCCGTAAAGCTGTGCGAGATGCGCCCCCAGGTGAGCTCTCCGGCCCACCATACCGACCACCTGGCCGAGCTCGTCTGCTCAAATTCGTTTAAGTCAACCCGTCCGGACTCTGCTGCGGGCTTGTTAAAGGCCGAGCTTGAGCGTATGGGCTCGGTCTTGCTCGATTGTGCCCATCGTGCGGCCGTTCCCGCCGGCGGTGCCCTGGCGGTCGACCGCGTCAAGTTTTCCGAGCTTGTCGAGGCCGAGGTTGCCGCTCGACCCAATATCGAGGTCGTGCACGGCGAGGTCACGCAGATTCCCGAGGGCCACGTGGTCATTGCCGCGGGCCCGCTGTGTTCTCCGGCATTGAGCGAAGAGGTCATGAAGCTCGTCGGTGGCGACGCCTTGGCGTTCTTTGACGCTGCCGCGCCAATCGTCGATGCCTCCACGCTCGATATGGACGTGCTGTTTTCGCAGTCGCGCTATGAGGAGCAGGGGAGCGGCGACTATCTTAATGCTCCGCTCAACAAGGAGGAGTACGAGGCCTTTATTGAGGCACTCACCACCGCCGATCGCGTGGTGCTCAAGGACTTTGAGGGTGGTGACCTGTTCCAGGCCTGTCAGCCTGCCGAGGAAGTCGCCCGTACCGGTAAGGATGCTATCCGCTTTGGCGCCATGAAGCCCGTCGGCCTCACCGACCCGCGTACCGGACGTCGCCCTTGGGCGGCGATTCAGCTGCGCGCCGAGAACAAGGAGAAGACCGCCTACAACCTGGTGGGCTTCCAGACCAACCTGACCTTTGGCGAACAAAAGCGTGTCTTCCATATGGTTCCCGGTCTGGAGAATGCCGAGTTCTTCCGTTATGGCGTCATGCACCGCAATACTTTTGTCGATGCGCCGCACGTTCTTGACGGCACCTTTGCCGTGCCTGGCACGGGTGTGCGCCTCGCCGGTCAGATCACCGGCACCGAAGGCTATATGGAGGCCGTGGCGACCGGTCTGCTTGCTGCACTTAACACCTATGCCGAGGCTATCGGTGCGGCTCCTGTGGAGCTTCCTCGCGTGGGCGCCCTGGGTGCGCTCGTGGGCTATGCGACCGACCCGGCAACCGTAGGCTACCAGCCCATGCATGTCAATTTTGGCCTGGTACCGCCGCTCGAGGACGGCAAGCGCCGCAGTAAACGCGACCGCTACCAGGCTTATGCGGATCGCGCCCTCGAGGCCCTCGATGCCTACTTGGCCACGCGTTCCGACTTGTTTGGAGGCGACCGGTCATAGCCTTTGACCTGTACGATACCGTCGACTCGTTTATCGCCTACATCGCACGTGTTGAGGGGCTCTCTCCCAATACGGTGACTGCCTATGGATCGCGGTTGGAGCGCTTTGCCGCCTGGTGCGAGCGCACAGGTGTCGATGCGCGTGTGGCCGACGTGCGTACCGTCCGCGCGTATTTGGCCGAGCTTTCGCGCGAGCAGGTGGCGCCTCGCACCCTTGCGGCACATTTGTCGGCTATTCGGTCGCTCTATCGTTGGATGGCTGCCGAGGGAATTGTCGAGGGTGATGCGGTCTCGGCGATCGCGTCGCCCAAGCTGCCGCGCGACCTGCCCGGTGTCCTTACGACTCAGCAGGTCGAGGCGCTGCTCAAGACGCCTGATACCTCGATGCCCGCGGGCCTGCGCGATGCGGCGATGCTCGAGCTGCTTTATGCCTCGGGTGCCCGCATCTCGGAGCTTTCGGCGCTCAATGTGGGATCCATCTCATGGTCCGAGCGTACACTGCGGTTATGGGGCAAGGGGAGCAAGGAGCGTATCGTTCCTCTGTATCGACGCGCACTCGAGGCGACGCGCACCTATGTCGAGGAGGGGAGACCGGAGTTGCTCGCGCAGGCTAAGCGTCGCGATCCCGTAAACGGTCCCCATCCGCTGTTTATTTCTGCGCGCGGTAATCGCATGAGTGCCGCTATGCTCAGACGACGGTTCCATATGCTGGCGACGCTCGCCGGCATCCCTGCCGACATTGCCCCGCATGCGATGCGCCACACGTTTGCGACCGATTTGCTCGAGGGCGGCGCGGACCTGCGCTCGGTTCAAGAGCTGCTGGGACATGTGAGCCTGTCCACGACGCAGATCTACACGCATCTTACGCCCGACCGGCTTAAGCGCGCCGTGACCCAAGCCCATCCCCGGGGCGAGTAAGCTGGGCGGCTCGCGTTGCGCTTAGGTGTGTGGTTTTGATTGCGGGTTGGCAGGAAGAGGTAATCCTGCTATCATTCATCAGGTTGCTTCACGGCAACAGGTTTTTATCACGCACGCGCGGCTACTTCATACCGTGGTGCCCGGGCTTTGGTAGCACATGTCCGGGTTGGTTTTGGAGGATGACCCCGCGCGGAGGCAAACCACAGGAGGTTTAACATGGCTACCAAGATTAATATCCGCACCCTGCTCGAGGCCGGCTGCCACTTTGGTCACCAGACCCGTCGCTGGAACCCCAAGATGAAGCCGTTCATCTTCGGTGAGCGCAACGGCATCTACATCCTCGACCTCAAGCAGACCATCCTCGACGCCGACCAGGCTTACACCTTCGTCAAGAACGTCGCCAAGGGTGGCAACGTGCTGTTCGTCGGTACCAAGAAGCAGGCTCAGGAGGCCGTCAAGAACGCCGCTGAGCGTGCCAACATGCCTTACATCAACCAGCGTTGGCTCGGCGGCATGCTGACCAACTTCGTCACCATCCGCTCCCGCATCAACCGCATGGAGGAGCTCGAGGCCATGGTCGAGGACGGCCGCATGGCAGTGCTTCCCAAGAAGGAGCAGGCTGTGCTCGGTAAGGAGCTCACCAAGCTCCAGACCAACCTCGGTGGCGCCCGCGACATGAAGGGCCTGCCCCAGGCTCTCTTCGTTATCGACACCAAGCGCGAGGAGAACGCCATCAAGGAGGCCCAGCGCCTGAACATCCCCGTCGTCGCTCTGATCGACACCAACTCCGATCCCGACGAGGTCGAGTACGGCATTCCCTGCAACGATGACGCTATCTCCGCTGTCACCCTTATGTGCGAGCTCATGGCTGACGCCTGCCTCGCAGGCTCCGGCAAGGAGCAGGTCTCCGAGGCCGAGATGGCCGCTGAGCCCAAGGCCGAGTAAATCAGTCTTAGTTAATTCTTTTTCATCTCTTTGAAAGGAACCACAATGGCCCAGATTACCGCCGCTATGGTCAAGCAGCTCCGCGAGATGACCGACTCCCCGATGATGGAGTGCAAGAAGGCTCTCGTCGTGGCTGACGGCGACATGGACGCCGCTGTCGACGTTCTGCGCAAGAACGGCCTCGCCAAGGCTGCCAAGAAGGCTGGCCGTGAGACCAACGAGGGCGCTGTCGCCGCGTTCGTCTCCGAGGACGGCAAGACCGGCGCTCTGCTCGAGCTCTCCTGCGAGACCGACTTCGTCGGCTCCAACGCCAAGTTCACTGGCTTTGCTTCCAAGGTCGCTGAGGTTGTTGCTACCACCGAGCCTGCTGACGTCGACGCTCTGCTCGAGAAGCCGATGGGCGAGGAGACCGTTTCCTCCGAGCTCACCGAGATGATTCACATCATGGGCGAGAACATGAAGATCTCCCGTTTCGCCGCCCGCAAGGCCGAGAACGGCGCTCTCGCTTCTTACATCCACATGGGTGGTAAGATCGGCGTTCTCGTTGAGTTCGCTTTCGAGAAGGCCGAGACCGCTCAGGCTGAGTCCTTTAAGACCTTTGCTCACGACGTTGCCCTTCAGGTTGCCGCCGTCGCCCCGATCTGCGCTACCCGCGATCAGGTTCCGGCTGAGACCGTCGAGCACGAGAAGCAGATCTACATGGCTCAGGCTGCCGAGTCCGGCAAGCCCGAGGCTATCCAGGAGAAGATGGCTGTTGGCCGTCTGGAGAAGTTCTACAAGCAGTCCGTGCTCACCGAGCAGGAGTTCATCAAGGACAGCTCTCTCACCATCAAGAAGTACGCTGAGCAGGTCTCCAAGGAGCTCGGCGACACCATTACCGTCGTTGCCTTTGACCGTCTGGTCCGTGGCGAGTAAATAAGCTCTTGTAGCTGGTAATGAGCAGGCTGTGGGTTTTACTCACAGCCTGCTTTTTCATGGCTCTCCGTTAAGCCTTTGATATTATGTTATGAGTCTAATTAAAGGAGGATCGCTTTGTCCGACATCCGATATAAACGCGTGCTTCTGAAGCTCTCCGGTGAAGCGCTGATGGGCGATGGCAACTACGGCATCGACCCCAAGGTTACCGATCATCTTGCCAAGCAGGTCAAGGAGCTGCTCGCCGTTGGTCATGAGGTCGGCGTCGTTGTCGGCGGCGGCAATATTTTCCGCGGCATGGCCGGCGCCGCCGGTGGTATGGACCGCGCCCAGGCCGATTACATGGGCATGCTCGCTACCGTTATGAACGCGCTTGCCCTGCAGGATGCCTTCGAGCACAACGATGTTCCCTGCCGCGTGATGAGCGCTATCCAGATGAACGAGATCTGCGAGCCCTATATTCGCCGTCGCGCCATCAACCACCTGTCCAAGGGCAACGTCGTTATCTTTGCCGCCGGATCGGGTAATCCGTACTTTACGACTGACACCGCCGCGGCCCTTCGTGCCTGCGAGATCGGTGCCGAGATTCTGATTAAAGCCACCAAGGTTGATGGCATCTACGACAAGGATCCCGTCAAGTGCGCCGACGCCGTCCGCTTTGACAAGATCACCTATCACGAGGTGCTCGTTCGCGGCCTGCAGGTTATGGATTCCACGGCTACGGCTCTTTGCCAGGACAACCGTATGCCCATTTTGGTCCTCAACATCGATGGCGAGGACACCGTCAAGCGCGCGCTCGCGGGTGAGCCCGTCGGCACGCTCGTCTATCAGGAGGATTAAGCATGGCAGAGAACATCACCGCCCACATGGACAAGTCACTCGAGTCTCTCAAGCATAACTTCTCTAAGGTCCGTACGGGCCGCGCTAACGCCAACATCCTGTCTGACATCACCGTTGACTACTACGGTGTTGCCACGCCCGTCACGCAGGTTGCCGCCGTTAAGACCCCCGAGGCCCACATGCTGCTTATCGAGCCGTGGGATAAGGCGCTCATCAATGCCATCGTCAAGGCCATCAGTGCCTCCGATCTGGGTATTACCCCCAACTCCGATGGTACCGTCGTGCGTCTGCCGTTCCCGGCTCCCACCGAGGAGCGTCGTCGCGAGCTCGTTAAGGAGTGCCGCGAGTACGCCGAGCAGGCCAAGGTCTCCATCCGTAACATCCGTCGCGACTTTAACAACAAGCTCGAGCGCGACGAGGAGCTCACCGAGGACGATGTCCGTCGCGAGCAGGCCAAGGTCCAGAAGCATACCGATGAGTATGTTGCTAAGGTCGAGGAGCTTCTGAAGGAAAAAGAAGCCGAGGTCATGGAGATCTAAGGTGCAATACGACGAGCATAAACTGGTCGAGTACTTTGCCGACGCCCCTGCGGGCGTCGGTTTTTCCGACCTTGACCTCAATAACATTCCGCACCATATTTCGTGCATCATGGACGGCAACGGCCGTTGGGCCACGGCGCGCGGTCTTGCCCGCACCGAAGGCCACAAGGCCGGCATCGTCTCGCTGCGCGAGATCATTACCGCCTGCGTGCGCCTGGGCGTCGACGTGCTTTCGGCCTATGCATTTTCGACCGAAAACTGGAATCGCCCGCAGCACGAAGTCAACGTTCTGATGCACCTGTTTGCCAAGACGTTTATCGATGAGCTACCGCTGCTTAAGCGCGAGAATGTTCGCGTTGTCTTTTTGGGCGATATTTCCGCGCTGCCCAAGAAGACCCGCGACGTCTTTGAGCGCGGCCTTGCCGAGTGCGCCGACCATACCGGTATGACGCTGGCGCTGGCCGTTAACTACGGTGCCCGTGCTGAGATCACCCGCGCTGTCCGCCAGATCGCGCTTGATGCGGCTGCCGGCAAGATCGATCCCGCCGCTATCGACGATGATTTGGTTGCTTCGCACCTGTACACCGCTGGTCTTCCCGATCCGGAGCTCGTCATTCGCACCTCTGGCGAGCTTCGTCTTTCGAACTATCTGCTGTGGCAGGTTGCCTATTCCGAGTTCTATGTCACCGATACCTATTGGCCCGACTTTGACCGCTGGGGCCTTGTCGACGCCATTTTGGCCTACCAGGGTCGCGACCGTAGGTTTGGTGGACTGAGCAAGACCGAGGAGGCTTAATCGTGTCCGAACGTCCCAAGGCATCCGCTCCCAAGGCGCCTACTTCCGCGAAGTCCGCGCGTAAGGCTTCCGCTGCAGGGGCGCCTGCAGCGAAGAGCGGCTCCGGTTCGTGGCTGGCGGGCTTTATCACCCGTGCCGCCGCCGGTATCGTCTATGCCGTTGTCTTTATCCTGTGCCTGGTTTTGGGTATTGTGCCCACGGCCATCTTCGTGTCCGTCATGAGCGGTCTGTGCTGCTATGAGTTCTTCCGCATGACGAGGCTCGACGGCAAGGTTGCCAACGAGCGCCTTGGTATCGCTGCCGCGGTGCTCTTTCCGCTCTCGGCGCTGGGCGATTCGTTGCTGTTGAACGCCCTGCTGTTCGCTTTGATGCTTGCGGTCGGTATCTGGTATGTCTGGTCTCCGCGCACTCGCATCTCTGACGTTGCCGTGACGCTCATGGGCCCTATCTACACTGGCTTTATGCTGTCGGCTATCGTGTTGCTGCGCGATGCCGTGCCCGGTTTTGCCGGCGCCCTGCTTTCGGTGGGCGTTTGCGCGTCCCTTTGGGTCTCCGACTCGTTTGCCTACATCGTGGGCAGCCGCATCGGCAAGCATAAGATGGTTCCCAAGATCTCTCCCAAAAAGAGCTGGGAAGGCTTTGCCGGCGGCATTTTGGGTTCTGTCTTGATTTGGCTAATCCTGTGGGCAACGCACTTCTATAAGCTGAGCCTTCCCTATGCGCTGCTGTGCGGCGTGGTCGTCTCCATCCTGGGCGTTATCGGCGACCTCATCGAGTCGCGTATCAAGCGCGGTGTGGGCGTCAAAGATTCCGGTAATCTCATCCCGGGCCACGGCGGCATGCTCGACCGCAGCGATTCGCTCATCTTTGGCTGCATTACCGCGCAGCTGCTGCTGATGATCGGAGGCGTGCTGTAATGGCTTATCAGACCACCTACGGTCCCGATGGGCGTCTTCGTGTTGCCGTTCTGGGCTGTACGGGTTCTATCGGCACTCAGGCGCTCGACGTGTGCCGTCAGCATGCCGATCGCCTGCAGGTGACGGCGCTGTCCGTTAACTCCAGCACCCCCGAGCTCGTTGCCGCTGCCCGTGAGTTCTCGGTCCCGGCGGTTGCCGTGGCGGATGCTTCCCATGGCGCCGACGCCGTGCTGCAGGAACTGCCCGAGGGAACGGAGCTCGGAGTTGGCGCGCAGGCCGTGTGCGAGCTCGCATGTCGCGATGATGTCGACTGCGTGCTCGTGGCCATCGTGGGCGCTGCCGGTCTCGAGGCGAGCCATGCTGCCCTGACCTCGAACAAGCGTCTTGCCCTGGCCAACAAGGAGTCGCTCGTCGTCGGTGGCGATTTGCTTATGCCGTTGGCGCAGCCGGACCAGCTTATCCCGGTTGACTCCGAGCATTCTGCCATCTACCAGTGCTATCTGGGCGAGAATCCGCGCGAGGCTCACTGCATTTGGCTAACCTGCTCGGGCGGCCCGTTCTTTGGCCGCACGCGTGACGAGCTCGATCGCGTGACGCGCGCCGATGCCCTGGCGCATCCTACGTGGGCTATGGGTGCCAAGATCACGATTGACTCCGCCACCCTCATGAACAAAGGTCTGGAACGTATCGAGGCCATGCATCTGTTCGGCTGCGATCTCGATTTCATTAACGTGGTCGTGCAGCGCCAGTCCAAGATTCACTCCATGGTTGAGTTTGCCGACGGCTCCGTGATGGCGCATCTCGGTGCCTCCGACATGCGCATTCCCATCCAGTTTGCCTTCTCGTATCCCGAGCGTTGGGATACGCCGGCTCCGCGTATCGATTTCCGCGAGTTGGGTCAGCTTACCTTTAACGCTGCCGATATGGATACCTTCCGCTGCTTGGCGCTGGCCGAACGTGCCGGCAAGACGGGCGGCACCATGCCGTGCGTGCTCAATGCCGCCAACGAGGTCGCCGTCGATGCCTTCCTGCATGATGGCTGCAGCTTTACCGATATCGACCGCATTGTGGAATCCTGCATGGACGCTCACGATGCGCAGACGGTCGATTCGTTTGAACAGCTTCGCGACATCGATGGCTGGGCGCGTGAAAAGGCCGCGCAGGTGCTCGCCGCAACCCGTTCTTAACCCATAAGGATTGCTTTTTCGTTTTATGGATACTGTTCTGAGCGTTCTCTCATCGGTCTTTTGGGGCCTGCTGATGCTTTCCGTCCTCGTGTTTTTGCACGAGGGCGGCCACTTTTTGGCGGCGCGTGCCTGCGGCGTCCGGGTGACTGAGTTCTTTTTGGGTCTGCCGTGTCGCTTTGATATCCACCACACGTCTCGTCGTATCGGCACCAAGTTTGGCGTGACCCCACTGTTGCTGGGTGGGTATGCTGCCATCTGTGGCATGGATCCGACCGACGTCTCGTGTGCCGACCGCGTGCTTGCTGCCATCTATCGTCACGGCCGGGTGACGGTGGCTGATCTTGCCGTCGAGCTCGAGCTGTCCGAGGAGGATGTGCTCGAGGCCTGTGCTTTGCTGTTGGGCTGGGGCTCCATCGCTCCCTGGTATGAAGAAGGGGAAAAGCCTTCGCCCAGTTACTATCCCACCAAGTACCAGACCCTGCCGCGTGACGCGGCGGGTTATACCACCTTTGACGGCCGTCGGTTCGATCGCGAGCATGCGACTGCCGAGGGCGATGTATGGGAGCTGCCGTGCGGCGAGTCCGAATTCCTTGCACGCGAGCGCTCGCACACCTATTTGGGTCAGGGCTTTGTCAAGCGTGCCTTTATGCTGCTTGCGGGCATTATCGTCAATATCCTGACGGGCTTTTTGCTCCTTATGAGCATCTATTCCATCGCAGGTGTCACGGTGCCGGTGGATACCAATGTGATCGGCCAGGTTGACGAAGGCTCGGTTGCCGCAGCGGCGGGAATCGAGGGCGGCGACGCGATCCTTTCGGTCGACGGAGTATCGTGCTCTACTTGGATGGACGTATACGATGCCATCGGTAAGGCTGCCGGTAAGGACGATATCGCCATCGAGTATGAGCGTGACGGCAAGCGGCATTCGACCACGGTTGCACTCAAAGAGGACGAGCGCCTCGGTGTGTATGCCTCTACGCAGGTGGTCCGTTTAGACCCCATCACGTCGGCTCGTCTGTCCTTATCCTATGTCGTGCAGACAGCGGAGGGCGTGATGCGCCTGCTCCAGCCGCAGCATACGATGGAGATTCTCGATCAGTCCTCATCGATCGTGGGTATTAGCGTTATGTCCTCACAGGCTGCTGCCGCTGGCCCTGCAACGTTCCTTTCGTTTGCCGCCCTCATTTCGTTCTCGCTTGGCTTTATGAACCTGCTGCCTATCCCACCGCTCGATGGCGGCAAGCTGGTCATCGAGATCATTCAAAAGATTGCTGGCCGCGAGCTTCCGCTCAAGGTCCAGTCGATCGTGAGCTATGTGGGTATCGCGCTTTTTGCGCTGCTGTTTGTCTATATGCTTCGTTCCGACATCCTTCGATTTATTCTGTAGGGGAGTGTTTGGATTGTCTTTATCCCATCCTTTGCCTCGCGAGCTGACGCGCCCCGTGCATGTGGGCGGCGTGCAGATCGGTGGCGGTGCGCCGGTGGTGGTCCAATCCATGACCTGCACCGATACCGCTGATGCCCAGGCAACGCTTGCGCAAGTGCGTGCTTTGGCGCAGGCTGGCTGCGATATCGTGCGCGTGAGCGTGCCCACCGAGGCCGCGCTTGAGGGTTTCCGCACCATCTGTGCCGAGTCTCCGGTGCCGATTGTCGCCGATATCCACTTTAACCATAAGCTCGCCATTGGTGCCGTTGAGGCCGGTGCCGCCAAGCTGCGAATCAATCCCGGCAATATCGGCGATTGGGCCAAGGTTGACGCGGTGATCGATGCTGCGGGTGCCGTGGGCTGTGCGATTCGTATCGGCGTCAATGCCGGTTCGCTTGAGCAGGATATTGCCGAGCGCGACGACCTCACGCAGCCCGAAAAGCTCGTGATGTCGAGCGAGCGTTTCGTCAAACATTTTGAGGATCGCGGTTTTACCAATATTGTGCTTTCCGCCAAGGCCCATAGCGTGCAAACGACGCTCGATACCTATCGAGCCCTGTCGCGTGAGATTCCCCACGTTCCGCTTCACCTGGGCGTAACCGAGGCGGGTACCAAGCTGCAGGGCACCATTAAAAGCTCGGTGGGCCTTGGTATCCTGCTGTCTGAGGGTATCGGTGACACCATGCGCGTCTCGCTCACGGCCGATCCGGTCGAGGAGCCGCCGGTCGCCTGGGGTATCCTGCAGTCCCTGGGCCTGCGTCGCCGTGGTCCCGAGATTGTCTCGTGCCCCACGTGCGCCCGCTGCCAGGTTAACCTGATTCCTATTGCCGAGGAGGTCACCGAGCGGCTTAAGAACTATGCCGCGCCGCTTTCGATTGCCGTCATGGGATGTGCCGTTAATGGCCCCGGTGAGGCTTCTGATGCCGACCTGGGCGTTGCTTGCGGACGTGGTCAGGCCCTGCTCTTTTCGCATGGCCAGATCATTGGTAAAGTAGCTGAGGATCAAATTGTCGACGCGCTTATGGCCGAGGTCGACAAGCTTATTGAGGAGAAATAAATGACTCGAGCAATGTATATGTCTAAGCTCTATGCGCCGACGCTTAAAGAGGATCCGGCCGACGCCGAGCTTGCAAGCCATCGTCTGCTGCTTCGTGCCGGTATGATCCGCAAGGAGGCCGCCGGTCTCTATTCCTATCTGCCGCTCGCTTGGTGCTCGATTCGTAAGATCGAGAACATCGTGCGCGACGAGATGGATGCCGCCGGCGCCCAGGAGCTCATGATGCCCATTATGGTCGATGCCGAGCTGTGGCGTGAGTCCGGCCGCATCGATGCCTATGGTAAGGAGCTCGTGCGCTTTGACGACCGTCATGGTCGCGAGTTTGTGCTGGGCCCCACGCACGAGGAGACCGTCACGGCCCTGGTGCGCAACGAGCTGCGCTCCTATAAGCAGCTGCCCGTCAACCTGTACCACATTCAGGACAAGTTCCGCGATGAGTTCCGTCCCCGCTTTGGCCTGATGCGCGGCCGTGAGTTCATCATGAAGGACGCCTACAGCTTCTCTGCCACGCAGGAGAGCCTGCAGGAGGAGTACGACAAGATGAAGCAGGCCTACGCCAACATCTGCGAGCGCTGCTACATCAAGGCTCTGCCCGTTGTCGCCGACTCCGGCGAAATCGGCGGCGACACCTCCGTCGAGTACATGGCGCTGGCCGACGCCGGCGAGGCTTCGCTCGTCTACTGCGACGATTGCGGCTTTGCTGCCGATGACGAGGCTGCAAGCACCAAGGTCGTTGTGACCGAGGGTCCCGGCGACGGCACGCTCACCAAGGTCGAGACTCCGGGTATGGGCACCATCGAGGCCGTCGCCAAGTTCTTCGGCTTCCCCGAGAACGGCACGCGCAAGTCGCTGGCGTTGATTGACTCCGAGGGCAAGCCGGTCGTGGCCATTGTTCCGGGCGACCACGAGCTCAACGACTGTAAGGCCGAGCACGTCTTTGGCAAGGGCTATCGCATGATGACCGACGAGGAGCTCCAGACCTACGGGCTGCATAAGGGCTTTATCGGACCGGTCAACCTGCCCGAGGGCATCCGTCTGGTGTGCGACGAGAGCCTGCGCGAGTCTAAGCAGTGGGCCTGCGGTGCCAACGAGGTCGATTATCACTTTACCGGCGCCTGTCCCGAGCGCGACTTTACCGTCGACGAGTGGGCCGACCTGGTCACCGTCGTCGCCGGCGATCCCTGCCCGCACTGCGGCAAGACGCTCTCTGCTGCTCGCGGCATCGAGGTTTCCCAGGTCTTCCAGCTGGGCACCAAGTACTCCGAGGCCATGGGTGCCACCTTTATGGACGAGGACGGCAAGGAGAAGCCGCTTATCATGGGTTGCTACGGTGTGGGCGTGTCCCGTTCGCTCGCTGCCGTCGTGGAGCAGCACAACGACGAGCACGGCATCGTCTGGCCGGTCTCCGTTGCTCCGTACGAGGTTGCGGTGATTCCGCTCGATCCCAAGAAGGAGGAGTGTGCTACCGTCTGCGAGCAGATCGTTGATGGCCTGTGCGCCGAGGGTATCGAGGTCGTCGTCGACGACCGTGACGAGCGTCCCGGCTTTAAGTTTGCCGACAACGACCTTATGGGCTTCCCGTATCAGGTCGTTCTGGGTAAGCGTGGCCTCAAGAACGGCACCGTCGAGCTCAAGGACCGTGCCACGGGTGAGCGCGAGGACGTGGCGATCGACGAGGTCGTCGCCAAGGTCGCTGAGCTTGTGAAGGCGGCACGCCGTTAATCGGCGATTTCGCTTGTAGTTCGATATACGGGACGGCCCCGCATTTCTCCAGATAGGGGAGATGCGGGGCCGTCCTTTTATCTTGTCGACGTACTCAATCGCTAAAAGGAAACCCCACAGCCCATGCGAGCTGCGGGGTTTCCTTTGTGCCTCCGATGCGAAATAAATCGCTCAGATATTACTGATAATCGACAACGTCGATCCAGTTCTTCAGGAACTCATCGTTCACGTTGCGCTTACGAGCGAGCTCGGAAGCGGCGACGATGCTCGTCCACTGACGCACGACCTGCATGGGCATGTCGGCGCGGTCGCAGTAGAGCTCCAGGTAGGCCTCGGCCTGATCCTTGCTGTTGAGGGCAAAGAGCAGGTAGGTGGTGGCAACGTCGGCAGCAGGGGAGCCCTGGGTGGCATGTGCCCAGTCGCAGACGTACAGCTGGCCGTCGTCGCCGACGATGACGTTGGAGGGGTTGAAGTCGCCGTGGCAGACCTTGAACTCCTTGGTCATACCGTCCAGACGCTCCTGAAGGTTGTAGCGCGTGGTGGCATTGAGCTGATCGAGGCTGTCGATCATGCGGGCGAACTTATCGCGCTGACGGTTGAGCAGTGGGGAGGTGTAGTCGTGGATCTCGATCTGGAGGTCGACGAACATCTCGAGGTACTCACCAAAGCGCTGGGGCTCGGCAGTCATCTTCTCGGCAAGGGTGGTACCCGGGACCTTCTCGGTCACGAGCGCCCAGCCGTTGGCGTTCTCGAGCTGAGAAACCTCGAGAGCCTTGGGGCTGCGGATGCCGCACTCATTGATGCGGGCAAGATTCAAAGCCTCGTTGAACACGTCGGAGACGGGCTTGGTCTCGTTAAAGACCTTGACGATCTTGTCGCCCAGGTCGTAAACGACCTTGTTGCCGCGACGGACGAGTTCGGTCTTGGAATCGGGTAGCAGCATGGTTGCATCCTTTCAACGATGCGATAGAAGCGACGGCGGGGGTGTGTGAAACACCCGTGCACCCCCGCCGTTAAAACCGTGCTAGAACTAGCAGACGGCGTAATCCTGAGGCTCGCGGCCGTAGTAGGCGTCCAGGTAGAGCTCCTTGATCTCGCTCATGAGCGGGTAGCGCGGGTTGGCGCCGGTGCACTGGTCGTTGAATGCCTGCTCGGTCATCTCGTCGAGGGTGTCGAGGAAGTACTGCTCGTCGACACCGTAGTCGGCGATGGTCTTCTTGACACCGATGAAGTCCTTGAGCTCCTCGAGCTTCGTGATGAAGTTCTCGAAGACCTCCTTGTCGTCCTTGCCCTCGATGCCGCAGTACTTGGCCATCTCGGCGTAGTTGTGCAGCGCGTTGGGGTAAGGATACTGAGAGAACGTGCCCATCTTGACGGGGGCCTCAGCGGCGTTGTAGCGCATGACGCGAGTCAGGATGACGGCGTTGGCGATGCCGTGGGGCAGGTGATGGAAGGCGCCGAGCTTGTGGGCCATGGAGTGGTTGAGGCCCAGGAAGGCGTTGGCGAAGGCCATACCGGCCATGCAGGAGGCGTTGTGCATCTCCTCGCGGGCATGCGGGTCCTTGGCGCCGTTCGTGAAGCTGGAGGGCAGGTTCTCGAAGACGAGCTTAGCAGCGCGCTCGGAGAGGCCCTTGGTGTAATCGGAAGCCATGATGGAGACGTAGGACTCGATGGCGTGGGTCATGACGTCGATGCCGGAGGCAGCGGTCAGGCCGCGCGGGGCGGTCATGCAGTTGTCGGCGTCGACAATAGCCATGTTGGGGAGCAGCGCGTAGTCGGCGAGCGGCCACTTGATGCCGGTCTCCTTGTCGGTGATGATGGCGAACGGCGTGCACTCGGAGCCGGTACCCGAGGAGGTCGGGACGGCGACGAAGTAGGCCTTCTTGCCCATCTCGGGGAAGGTGAAGATACGCTTGCGGATGTCCATGAAGTCCATGGCCATGTCCTCAAACTTGCACTCGGGGTGCTCGTACATCATCCACATGATCTTGCCGGCGTCCATAGCGGAGCCACCGCCGACGGCGATGATGACGTCCGGCTCAAAGAGAGCCATCTGCTTGGCGCCGCGACGTGCGCACTGCAGCGACGGATCGGGCTCGACGTCGTAGAAGCAGTCGTGGGCGATGCCCATCTCGTCGAGCTTGGCCTCGATGGCGCGGGTGTTGCCATTCTTGAAGAGGAACTGGTCGGTGACGATGAAGGCGCGCTTCTTGCCCATGACGTTGCCCAGCTCGTCGAGGGCGACGGGCGTGGAACCCTTCTTGAAGTAGACCTTCTCGGGAGCGCGGAACCACAGCATGTTCTCACGGCGCTCGGCCACAGTCTTAACGTTGATCAAGTGCTTCACCCCAACGTTCTCGGAGACGGAGTTGCCGCCCCAGGAGCCGCAGCCCAGGGTCAGAGACGGCTTCATGCCAAAGTTGTACAGGTCACCGATGCCGCCGTGCGAGGACGGGGTGTTGATGACGATACGGCAGGCCTTCATGACGTGCTCGAACAGGCTGATCTTCTCGGCCTGGGCGGGGTGCACGTACAGAGAGGCGGTGTGGCCCGGGCCACCGGCGAGCACCAGGTGCTCGGCCTTGTCGACGGCCTCCTGGAAGTCCTTGGCGTGGTACATGGCCAGGACCGGGGAGAGCTTCTCGTGGGAGAACTCCTCCTTGGCGGGGTCGGTGGAGGTGACCTCGGCGATCAGAATCTTGGTCTTGGCGGGAACCTCGATGCCGGCGAGCTCGGCGATCTTGGCGGCAGCCATGCCGGGGATGCGGTGGTCGAGGGCGCCGTTCTTGAACATGGCGGCACGCAGGGCCTCCATCTCGGCACCCTGCTTGACGAAGTAGCAGCCGCGCTTCTGGAACTCGGCCTTAACCTGGTCATAGATGGTGTCGATGACGGTCACGGACTGCTCGGAAGCGCAGATCATGCCGTTGTCGAAGGTCTTGGAGTGGATGATGGAGTTGACGGCGAGCAGCACGTCGGCGGTGTCGTCGATGACGACCGGGGTGTTACCGGCGCCAACGCCCAGGGCGGGCTTGCCCGAGGAGTAGGCGGCCTTGACCATACCCGGGCCACCGGTGGCGAGGATGATGTCGACGTCGCGCATGACCATGTTGGTCAGCTCGATGGAGGGGACATCGACCCAGCCGATGATGCCCTCGGGGGCGCCGGCCTTGACGGCGGCGTCAAGCACGAGCTTGGCGGCGGCGATGGTGCACTTGGCGGCAGCCGGGTGCGGGGAGATGATGATGGCGTTGCGGGTCTTCAGGCAGATCAGCGTCTTGAAGATCGCGGTGGAGGTGGGGTTGGTCGTCGGGATGACGGCGCCCACGATGCCGATGGGCTCGGCGATCTTGGTGATGCCGTAAGCCTCGTCGCGCTCCAGGACACCACAGGTCTTGGTGTTCTTGTAAGCGTTGTAGATGTACTCTGCGGCGTAGTGGTTCTTGATGACCTTGTCCTCAAGAACGCCGCGGCCGGTCTCCTCGATGGCCATCTTCGCCAACGGGATACGAGCCTTGTTGGCGGCCATGGCGGCCTCATAGAAGATCTTGTCGACCTGCTCCTGCGTGTACGTAGCAAAAAGCGCCTGGGCCTCTCGCATCTGAGCGAGCTTAGCCTCAAGCGCCTCTACGTTGTCCACAATTGCGGGAGTAGTGTTTTCCGGTGACTTTTTCACCATTTGTGTCTCCTTGCGATCGGAGATTTACCCTACGCCTTGCATGATAGCAAGAAATTATTCGGCGAACGGTAAGATTCCCGTAAAAGGCACACTAAAACGCTTCAACTAAATGAATCGTTTCAACTAAAAACTATCCGCCTACTGCATCGCCCCGCTCATTGGGGACAGACTTGCATGAGTGCTTTCACTCATTTGGGACAGACATCGATTTGCCATTTTGCCGTTCTGGGCCCGTTCTTGCCGCTTATTTGTATATAAATAGGTTACAGGCTCAGCATTTCGCGTTGCTTCTCTCCTTTTAGGTGTTGCCTGTACAGCTTTGAAAGGAGAGATTATGCCCCGATGCGCCCGCGCCGTTTCGCTCACCGGCTATTACCACGTCTATGACCGCGGCAATTCCAAACAGATTATTTTTGAAGATGACTCCGACCGCTATCGTTTCTTATCGGATATCTCGGACAGGTTTGCGAGCCATGAAGTGGTGGTATTGGCTTGGTGCCTTATGGACAATCACTTCCATTTGATGGTTGATGATCCACTTGACAATCTTTCAAAGGCAATGCAGTGTGCGCTGACGGCATATGCTAAGTATTTCAATGGTAAAACGGGAAGAACGGGGCATCTGTTTGACAATCGCTATTCGCGGGTCGCGGTTGAGTCGGACACGCAGGCGGTGCAACTGCTCGACTATATTCATCTCAATCCCGTGAAAGGTGCGCTCGACTCGCTCGAGGCGTACCGCTGGTCAAGCTTCAAGGCATATCAGCTGGGCTACGATCCCTTTGACATTTGTGATACGGCCCCTATGCTCGATATTGTCGGAGGCTCCCGTTGCTATTGCGAGCATCTCGAGGAAGTTGCCGGGCACATCTGGTCAGTGGAGATTCTTCCGCGCCGGCGGATCCCCGATGAGGATGCCCTAGCCGTCGCGCGCGAAGCCCTGCCGAGCATAGATCCTGCGCTGCTCAAGGCCCTGCCGCGCCCGGAGCGCGATGCCTATCTGCTGAGGCTTAGGCGGGCGCATCTTACGGTCAAGCAAATTGCCCGTATCACCGGTATCGGCGCTACAAGCGTGACCAAGGCCACCATAGGCTGGAATGAGGCAGCGTGAGGCAGGGGCGAACCGCTGCCGGCACGCGTTATGTCTGTCCCAAATGTGTGAAAGCACTCATGTAAGTCTGTCCCCAATGAGTGCAAAAAGGCGCCCTCCACATGGAGGACGCCTTTGGTAAGTTCTATGTGAACGCGAGGTCTTTGACCCGGAGAGTCCGAGGTACTTGTTGGTAAGACCTTATTTAGGAGCGCGCAACCTTGCCAGACTTGAGGCAGGTGGAGCAAACGTTCATCTTGCGACGGTGACCATCGACGACGACGTAGACGCGCTGGATGTTGGGGCGGAACTTACGGTTGGTGACGCGGTGAGAGTGGCTGATGGAGCGACCGGCAACGGGGTGCTTACCGCAAACTTCGCAAACTTTGGACATAACTGACCCTCCTTGGGCGACAAACGAACATGTCGCGTTAACAAACAAGCCTGAACTATAGCACAGAAGCATGTCTCTGTGCGCAATCTACACAGAGATATTTCTCTTTTGGCGATAGTGCCCACGCTACGGCCCTGGACGTAGATCCGATTTGCGTGCAGCAGAGGGGATTATGCCAGCTCGCAACAAGGTTTTCAAGCGCGTCCCACAAATATATATAGGTTTATGGAGCGATTGGCTCCGTTTACGGATTGACTAGTATTTATACTCGCATTTGAGCCCGAGGTTGGCTACACTATGCCTTGACCATTAAAGGGGTACGAGATACCCGCATGGAATTACATAGCTGTCAATGAGCAGTACTTCCTGTGGGTGTCTGGTTCCGCTTTGAGCGGTCGGGCATCTATTTTTTTGACTGTGTCAGCAGTCAAGACATGTGAGGAAGGAGATCGATGGGCACGACTTCCCCCAAGGCGGTCATCATGGACGAGACCGCCGTCAACCGAGCGATGACCCGCATCGCGCACGAGATTCTCGAGCGCAACGAGGGCTGTGAAGACCTCGCTCTGGTCGGCATCGTCACGCGCGGCGACCTTCTGGCAAAGAAGCTCGCCGAGGCGATCAAGGAGATCGAGGGTGTCGACGTTCCGCTCGGCAGCCTGGACATCAGCTTCTATCGCGATGACTATGCGACCAATTTCGCTCCCGCGATCCACGCTACCAACATTCCCTTCAGCGTCGACGGCAAGCGCGTCGTGCTGGTGGACGACATCCTGTACACGGGTCGCACCATCCGCGCCGCTCTGGACGCCGTTATGGACCTGGGTCGTCCGAGCCGAGTCGAGCTGGCAGTTCTCGTTGACCGCGGTCACCGCGAGCTCCCTATCTCGCCGGACTTTGTCGGCAAGAACGTTCCCTCGTCGCACGAGGAGAACGTGCACCTATATATGAAGGAAGTCGACGGCCGTACCGCTGTCGAGATCAACGACGTCGCGCCGGGTTCCCACGTGGGCTCCGCGCCGCTGGGAGGTGAGTAGTACCGTGGCGTTCAACCATAAGCACCTGATCGACATTACCGAGTACTCCGAAGAGGACATCAAGCTCATCCTCGAGACCGCCAAGGCGTTCTCCGAGGTCAACGAGCGTGCCATCAAGAAGGTCCCCACGCTCAAGGGCAAGACCATCGTCAACATGTTCAACGAGCCCTCGACGCGTACCCGCAGCTCCTTCGAGCTCGCCGAGAAGCGTCTTTCGGCCGACAGCCTCAATTTCGGCGGCTCCTCGACCTCCACGGTCAAGGGCGAGAGCCTCGTCGATACCGTCGAGACCCTCAACGCCTACAAGATTGACTGCATTGTCGTGCGCGACAAGCATGCTGGTGCTCCCTACATCGTCACGCAGAATTCGCCCGCGAGTGTTATCTGCGCCGGCGACGGTAAGCACAATCACCCCACGCAGGCTCTGCTCGACCTGTACACCATCTGGGAGCACAAGGGTGACTTCCACGGTCTGAAGGTCGCCGTCGTCGGCGACATCGCCCACTCCCGCGTCTGCGGCTCGCTGATCCCCGCCCTTAAGATCATGGGCTGCGAGACCTACGCCGTCGCCCCCGGCACGCTGCTGCCGCCGGCGCCCGAGGTTCTGGGCTGCGACCACGTGACGAGCGACCTCGATTCCGTCCTGCCCGAGCTGGACGTCGTCTACATGCTGCGCGTACAGCAGGAGCGCCTCGAGGGTGCCCCGTTCCCGACCATTCGCGAGTACCACAAGCTCTTCGGCCTGACCAAGGACCGCGAGAAGCTCATGAAGCCCGACGCGATCATTTGCCACCCGGGCCCCATCAACCGCGGCGTCGAGTTCGACTCCTATATGGCCGACCACCCGCAACGCTCCGTCATCCTGGAGCAGGTCTACGCCGGTATCTGCGTGCGTATGGCTATCCTGTATCTGCTGCTTGGAGGTGCCGATAATGGCCTTGCTTCTTAAGAATGCCCACGTCGTCGACCCGTCCGTCGAGCTTGACGGTGTCGTTGACGTCCTGATTGACGGCGACAAGATCGCCGAGGTCGGCGAGAACCTCGCCGCCGAGGGAGCCGAGGTCCGCGACCTTTCCGGCAAGTACCTCGTCCCTGGCCTGGTGGACATGCATGTCCACCTGCGTGAGCCCGGCTACGAGGTCAAAGAGGACATCGAGAGCGGCACCCGCGCGGCTGCCAAGGGCGGCTTCACCGGCGTGTGCGCCATGCCCAACACCGACCCCGTTACCGATAACGGTACCGTCGTTGAGTTCGTCAAGTCCCGCGCTGCCGAGGTCGGCCACTGCCGTGTCTATCCTTCTGGCGCCATGACCCGCGGTCTTAAGGGCGAGGCCATGTCCGAGATGGGCGATATGGTCGCCCACGGCGCCGTCGCCTTCACCGACGACGGTCGCGGCGTGCAGGGTGCTGGTATGCTCCGTCGCTGCATGGACTACGGCAAGATGTTCGGCAAGGTCTTTATGAGCCATTGCCAGGACGAGGACCTGGTCGGTCACGGCCAGATCAACGAGGGCAAGGTCTCGACCCGTCTGGCTCTTGAGGGCTGGCCGGCTGCCGGCGAGGAGCTCCAGATCGCTCGCGACATCGAGATCGCCAAGCTGACCGGTGCCAAGCTGCACATCCAGCACATCTCCACCGCCCATGGCCTGGAGCTCGTGCGTGCCGGTAAGGCAGCTGGCGTGCAGGTCACCTGCGAGGCCACCCCGCACCACATGTTCCTGACCGAGAACGACCTGGACGAGACCTACAACACCTCGCTCAAGGTCAATCCGCCGCTGCGTACCGATGAGGATGCCGAGGCTATCCGTCAGGGCGTCATCGACGGCACCGTAGACGTTATCGTCACCGACCACGCTCCCCACACCCCGTGGGAGAAGGCCCGCGAGTTCGAGCTTGCGCCCTTCGGCATGATCGGCCTCGAGACCTCGCTGGCGCTCGTGCTCACCGAGCTGGTCAACACGGGCAAGATGAGCATGGGCCGCATGGTCGAGCTCATGGCCATCAAGCCGCGCGAGATCCTGGGCCTCGACCAGGTTCAGGTCAAGGCGGGTTCCGTTGCCGACCTGACCGTGTTCGACCCCGCCGCAACCTGGACGGTCGGCGAGGGCGGCTACGAGTCGCGTGCCGAGAACTCCGGTTTTGCCGGCCGCACGCTCACCGGTCGTGCCACCGATGTGTTTGTCGGCGGCAAGCAGACGCTCGCCGACGGCTGCATCTGCTAGCATAGCCTTATCGCTTTTGTGCGCGGTGCCCTTGCGGTGCCGCGCTTTCTGTTCGCCTGAACCATGCAACCGCATGGGGGATTGGAGCGTCTATGCCCACACCTTCCACTGCACGCATGCACGACTTTGAGGTCGTCTCGAACCAGGAGATCGCCGACGGCATCTTCTCGCTCGTTATCTCGGCCCCCAAGCTTGCAAGTGCGCTCAAGCCCGGTCAGTTCGTGAATATCGCCGTGCCGGGCGATGCTTCCTCGCTGCTTCGCGTGCCCCTGAGCTTCTATCGCGCCGACGCCGAGGCCGGCACCGTCGAGCTGTGGTACGCCGTCGTGGGCGATGATACCCGCCGTCTGTCGCAGATGGGCCCTGGCTCCACCTCCAACTTGCTGGGCCCTGGCGGCCGCGGCTGGTTCGTGCCCGAGGGCACCAGGAAGGCGCTGCTCGTCGCCGGCGGCATCGGCGTTCCGCCCGTACTCTGCCTGGCTGGCATGCTTGCCGAGCAGGGTGTGGACGTTGACGTATGCCTGGGCTTTGGCACCGCGTCCAAGGCCGTGGGAGTCGACGAGTTCCGCGCGCTGGGAGCCACGGTTAACGTGTGCACCGACGACGGCTCGTTGGGCACGCACGGCTTCTGCACCGATCCTGCCGCCGAGCTGCTCGGCGAGGGCGGTTACGACTACGTCGCCAGCTGTGGTCCCGCCGTCATGATGGAGAAGGTCGCCGAGGCTGCCGCCGAGGCCGGCGCTTACTGCGAGGTGTCGCTCGAGCGCATGATGAGCTGCGGCTTTGGTGCCTGCAACACCTGCAATGTCGAGACGGTCGACGGTATGAAGGGCGCCTGCATGTGCGGCCCCGTGTTCGATGCTTCCAAGGTGGTGGTCTTCTAGTGGGTACCGTGAACATGGCCGTCGATTTCGGCGGCGTCAAGATGCAGAACCCCATCAACACCGCAGCCGGTACCTTTGGCTACGGTTGGCAGTTCCAGAACTTCTTCGATGTCTCCCAGCTGGGTGCCATCACCACCAAGGGTTGCGCTGCCGAGCCCTGGCCCGGCAATCCCGCACCCCGCATGGCCGAGATTCCCGGCGGCATGATCAATTCCGTGGGCCTGCAGAACCCCGGTGTGGCCGCTTTCGCCCGCGAGTCCGGTCCGTGGCTCGAGCAGCTCTCCAAGGACGGCTGCCAGGTCATCTGCCAGGTTGCCGGTCATTCCGTGGACGAGTTTGTCCGTGCGCTCGAGATGTATGTCGAGCTGTGCCCCTGGGCTGCCGGCTATGAGATCAACGTGAGCTGCCCCAACATTGCCGCCGGCGGCGCCGCCATGGGCTCCACGCCCGAGGGCGCCTCTGGCGTCATGGCCGCCTGCCGCAAGGTGACCGACAAGCCGCTGTTTGTGAAGATGGCCCCGGTCAACGTCGCCGAGATCGCCAAGGCCCTCGAGGCCGCGGGAGCCGATGGCCTTTCGGTCATCAACTCCATCCAGGGTATGGCCATTGACGTTCATACCCGCAAGTCCCGTGTGGCCAAGCCTAAGGGCGGCCTTTCGGGTCCGCTGTGCCACCACATCGCCGTTCGTATGGTCTGGGAGGTTGCCCAGGCTGTCGATATCCCCATCAACGGCGTCGGCGGCGTCATGACCGGTGAGGACGCGGCCGAGTTTATCCTGGCCGGCGCCACCTGCGTATCGGTCGGTATGGCCAATTTCGTCGATCCGTGCGCTTCGCTCAAGATTGCGCGCGAGCTCGAGGCCTGGGCCGAGTCCCAGGGCGTGAAGGACATCAACGAGCTGGTAGGTGCTTTCGAATGCTAGAGACCGATGCCCGCGACCGCGTTATCGTCGCCCTCGACTGCGACCGTGAGCGTGCGCTCGAGCTCGCCCATGAGCTTTCGGGCCATGCCGTCTGGCTTAAAGTGGGCATGACGCTCTATTACGCCGAGGGTCCCGAGATCGTCAAGACCTTTAAGGACCTGGGCTTTAAGGTCTTCCTTGATCTTAAGTTCCATGACATTCCGCATCAGGTGCGCGGTGCCGCTCGCTCGGCCTCGCTTGCCGGTGCCGACTTGCTTTCGGTTCACGGCTTGGGTTCGGGTGCTATGCTCGCCGCCTGCCGTGAGGGTGCCGAGGAGGCACGCGAGGATCGAGCCAAGCTCGTCGCCATCACCGTGCTTACGAGCATGAATCAGGATGCGCTGAGCGAGATCGGCGTCGAGTCGCCCGTTGCCGAGGAGGCCGCCCGTCTGGCAAAGCTCGCCCAGGCCAACGGTATCGACGGTATCGTGTGCTCGCCGATGGAGGCTCATGACATGCGTGAGCTGCTGGGTCCCGATGCGCTGATTGTGACCCCGGGCGTGCGTCCGGTTGGTGCTGCGCTGGGCGATCAGTCCCGCGTGGCCACGCCTTCCCAGGCTATCGAGCGCGGCGCGAGCCATATCGTGGTGGGCCGCCCCATTACCGGCGCCGACGATCCGGTTGCCGCGTTTGACGCCATCGTTGCCGAGCTGGTCGAAAACGTCGCGTAAAAGATTCCCTTAAGTCACCACTTTTTGGGTTCAATAGCACAAATTAGCCCCTGTGCCTGCGTAAACTTTCCCATCCTTTGTGTGGAATCGCAGGTCGGGGGCTCATCTTTTAGCACGATATATTGCACTTTTTGCGGGTATCGTCTAACCTATGGAGCCGCGATTGGGCATTTTGTACGTTTTACGTGCTAAAATGCCAAATATTGAATCAGATATAACCCAACTATTTGGAGGTACGAATGGCACTCCCTCAGCTTACCGATGAGCAGCGTAAGCAGGCTCTTGAGAAGGCTGCCGCCGCACGTCACGCTCGCGCAGAGCTCCGTGAGCAGATCAAGAAGGGCGAGAAGTCCCTCGAGTCCGTGCTCAACTCCGATGACCCCATTGCTTCCCGCATGAAGGTTTCCACCCTCATCGAGTCTCTCCCCGGTTACGGCAAGGCCAAGGCCGCCAAGATCATGGAGGAGCTCGGTATCTCCGCTACCCGTCGCGTCCAGGGCCTCGGCGTCCGTCAGCGCGAGCAGCTCCTCGAGCAGCTGACCAAATAAGTGAGCGCTCAGGATTCCAAGCTCTTTGTGATTTCTGGACCGTCAGGCGCAGGCAAGGGTACGCTCGTCACTCGTGTGCGCGAGCGCCGCTCGAACCTGGGCCTGACGGTTTCGGCTACCACGCGAGCACCACGCAAAGGTGAGGTCGACGGCGTCAACTACTTTTTTCTGACGCGCGAGGAGTTCGACCGCCGCGTGGCAAACGGTGAGTTTGTTGAGTGGGCCGAGGTCCACGGTAACTGCTACGGCACGTTGGTGAGCGAGGTCCAGTCCAAGCTCGCCTCTGGTTCGTCTCTCATCTTGGAGATCGATGTCCAGGGTGCCTTGCAGGTCAAGGAACGTTTCCCCGAGGCCGTGCTGATCTTTATCAAGCCCCCCTCGCTCGAGGTGCTCCGCGAGCGTCTGGTCGGTCGCGGTACCGAGACGCCCGAGACGATTGAGCTGCGTATGGCAAACGCCGCCCATGAGCTTGCTCTTGCCGACCGCTACGACGACGTCGTGGTGAATGACGATCTCGACCGCGCGACCGATGAACTCGTTCGCGTTCTCGATATGCATGAAAGGATCTGAGGTCCGTGTCCGTTGTAAAGCCTTGCATTGACGATCTTCTGGAGAAGACCGATCACAACCGCTTCCTGCTCGCTTCGCTTGCCTCCAAGCGTGCCTGCGACATCAATAGCATGCTGCGCGGCCAGCATAACCGCGTGCTTGCCGTTCAGGATGTCGACGACATCACCATCGCGCTCTCTGGCGCCGATACCATCTCGATGGCTATGGACGAGATCGTCGACGGCGATATCTCCTACGACGAGGCCCGTTACGAGAAGGCGCTCGGCCATAAGGTTGCTGAAGCCTAAATGGCGGCTCGCGTCTGCCTGGTCCACTATCACGAGGTTGGACTGAAGGGCAAGAACCGCGCACATTTTGAGCATATCCTCATGGATAACATTAAGGCGGCTTTGGCCGCCTTTTCCGTGAATGCCGTGTCTCGAATTTCCGGTTATATCCTCGTGACCTTTAACGAGCATCAGGCCGACGAGGCGGCGCGCGTTATCCGCACCGTCCCCGGCGTTGCCCGTGTGTCCCTGGCGTACCACACCAACCGCGACCCGCAGGAGTACTGCGCCGCCGCCGTCAAGGCGCTGCGAGAGTTTGGCCCCTTCGATTCGTTTAAGGTTCACGCCAAACGCTCCAATACCGACTATGAGCTCACCTCGATTGATATCAATCGTCAGGTGGGCGAGGTGCTGTGCGAGGCCTTCCCCGATAAAAAGGTTCAAATGCACGACCCCGATGCGATGGTGCACGTACTGGTGGTCCAGGGTAGCGTTTACGTGTACGCGCGCTCCGAGCGCGGCGTGGGCGGTCTGCCGGTGGGTTCTGCCGGCAAGGTCGTGACGCTTCTGTCGTCGGGCATCGATTCTCCGGTGGCGACCTGGATGCTCGCGCGACGCGGCGCGGTGTGCGTTCCGGTACATTTCTCCGGTCGTCCGCAGACGCCTGATACGAGCGAGTATTTGGTGCAGGACATCATCCGTGCGCTTGAGCCGGGTGTCCAGATCGGCCGCCTGTACGTGGTGCCGTTTGGCGATTGCCAGCGTGAGATTTCCGTCACCTGCCCCAGCAACCTGCGCGTGATCATGTATCGCCGCATCATGTATTCGGTTGCCGAGCGCATTGCGCATATCGAGGGCGCCAAGGCCATCGTGACCGGCGAGTCGCTCGGTCAGGTTGCCTCCCAGACGCTCGAGAACATCATGGCCGTCAACGAGGCCGTGAAGATTCCCGTGTTCCGTCCGCTCATCGGGTCCGACAAGCAGGAGATCATTGCGCGCGCTCAGGAGATCGGCACGTTCGATATTTCCACCGAGGCGGCGCCCGACTGCTGCACGCTGTTTATGCCGCGTCGTCCCGAGACGCACGCCAAACTCGATGCCGTGCACGAGGCCTGGGAGTTGTTCGACCACGAGGAGATGATCGAGCGCTTGCTTAAGCAGACCGAGTACATCGACTTTTCCAGCAACACGTATAAGGCCCCTAAGACCTTAAAACGCAAACATTCGGAGCTTGCTCCGCGTGAGATTTACCAAGATCACGAGTAATTGCCTGCATAGACCGACGATGCGCCCGTATCGTCGGTCTTTTGCTATCTGGGCAAATGATGCCAAGATGTTCATTCGCTGACGTGTGACTGAATAAATGGACACTTTTCCGCAAGGTTTTTGTCAGATTTTGGTTTGACCGCGATAACCAGTGTGGACGTGCGGAGGCTTCGGCGCTCGTTTCCTGACACGATGGTGTTGGGAGGTGTTTGCTATGGCGCAGCGCGAACATCACGAACGGGTTAAACGTATGGACCGCTGGGCAGAAAAGCTGCTCGGGCATAAAGCGGTGGTGGTGGCGATTTTGGTTGTCATTGCCGCCGCGAGCGGCTTGGCGATGGCAAGTTTTAGTAGCCGCTCCGGCGGCGTGTCGTTTGAGCATAGTGATGAGGCAAGCGCCTCGGATGCGCGCGGGGCCGGGGATGCGTCTCCTGATGATGCCGATGGGTCTTCGGGCAAGAGCTCCTCTGCTGCCGAGGTGTACGTTGATGTGGATGGCGCCGTTGTGAGGCCTGGCGTGTATCGGCTCAAAGAAGGAGCACGGGTGTCCCAAGCGATCGATGCCGCCGGAGGGCTTACGGCCGAGGCGGACGTGACAGGGCTTAACCGTGCGTCCAAGATCACAGATGGCCAAAAGATTTATGTACCGACGGTGGGGGAGCAACAAGCGGCTGCGGCGGTCGGCGGGGCCGAAAGTAGTACTGCCACGACTCCTGGCGCGGGGTCTTCGTCGGGGCTCGTGAACATCAATACGGCGAGCGCGGCGGAACTGCAGACGCTCTCGGGCATTGGGCCTTCTATGGCTCAGTCGATTATCGATGAGCGGACAAAGAACGGTGCTTTTGCCTCAGTCGATGACCTGATGCGCGTATCGGGAATCGGTGAGAAGAAGCTCGCCAAAATCAAAGATTGCATTTGCGTATGAGTGCGACCGAGCGCGAGCAAGTGATGCCACCACGGCCATTGATGCCGTGGACGATGGCACTTTGTGCCGGCTTGTGTGTGAGCTGTGGCTTGGTACTTAACATGGCGGCCGATTTGCTGCTGGGTGAGCGGACGACACCCGTCACATTGCTTATGGCCATTCCCGTTGCTGCTGCGGCTTGCATCGTATTGGCTCGGTCCTGTATGCGCCTTATGCGGTGGAGACGATGGCTGTATGCCGCGGCCCTTGGCATCGTGGCGGGGTCGGTCGTGTCCGCGGGTTGGGCGATTGGGGCGCTGCGTGCTTCGAGGGCGCTGGATAATCGGGCTGCGAGCAGTCTTGAATTTGTTGTGCGCGGTGACCCTTCCATCAATGACGGTGCGTACTCCTATACCTGCGATGCGTATGCGGGCGAAAAGCGTTTAGGTCAGGTGCGGCTGTCGTGTGATCGCGAGCTCGGCGTCGGTTCGCATGTACGTGCTATCGGTCGAATTTCGCGCCTTGAGAACGATGCGTATGGGCGCTCGCGCGTACTCCGAGGCGAGGTGCGCAAGGTTAAAGCCGTTCGGATTGTGTCGGTCGATGAGGGCTCTTCGGGGCCGCTGCTTCGATTGCGAAATGGGCTGCTTGCGTCCATCGCGCCTGCGACCGACCCGGCGCGTGCGCTCATAGCCGGTGTCGTCTGCGGTCGTTCGGCCGAGCTGCGCGCCCAGCCGGCGGGCGACTGGTTTTCGGTGACGGGAACGGCGCATCTTATCGCCGTCTCGGGCAGCCATTTGGCTATCGTGGGGTTTGTAATCGAGGGCGTCTTGCAAAAGACTCGGTGTTCACGCGGTCTTCAACGGGCGATATTGGCGATAACGCTTGTGGGTTACGCTGCCTTTACGGGCGCGTCTCCCTCGGCCGTGCGCGCGTGCTGCATGGTGTTCGCGACGCTTGTCGTAAACGGCGCGGGGCGTCGCCGGCACGGCCTTTCGGCACTTTTCGTAACTATGTCCATCTTTGTGCTGCTGCGGCCGACGGTGCTGTTCGAGATGGGCTTTCAGCTTTCATGTGCCAGCGTCTTTGCCATTCTGTGCTTTTGCCCCTATGCGACCTACGCTTTGGGTAAGCTGGGTGTGCCATCGGGCGTTGCCAGCATGCTTTCCGTCACGCTTTGCTCGCAACTGGCGACACTTCCCATCACCATTCCTGCCTTTGGTACGTTCTCGCTCATTGCTCCGCTGGCGAATGCGGTCATCGGTCCGGTGGTGAGTCTCCTGCTTGCTGTGTCGATCGTGCTGGTTCCCTTTTCGCTCGTGGAGCCGTTGCAAGCTTGGGCGCTCGTTGTGCCCATGATTGCCGCCCGTTGCGCGCTGTTCTTCGAGCAGCTGTATGCCGCCGTGCCGGGTGCATCCGTGAGCGTGCCGCCCGATAGCATGTGGATTTATCTAGTGCCGTGTTTGCTGGCGGTTCTGCTGGTCTGTTGGCCGCGTCCCCGTGCACGTCCCATGGCGGTGGGGCTGCTGTGTTTGATGCTTGCAGCGGCCGTTCCGTATGTCTATTGGGATCGATTCGCTCCGCCTTCGGTGACGGTGCTCGATGTGGGGCAGGCCGATGCGATCCTGGTTCGTCAGGGTGGCGCTGTGGCGCTCGTGGACTGTGGGCTCGATGAGCGCGTGGTGTCGGCGTTGGTTCGCAATAACGTGCACCATATCGATGCCGTCGTTGTGACGCATTGGGATGAAGACCACTGGGGTGGTCTTCCCGATGTGCTCGATCAGTTTTCGGTTGGAGCCATTGTGGTTGCGGCCGATGCGCTTGACGGTGCGCCTGCTGAGGTCCTGAATCGCCCCGGCGTAACGTATCGGCAGGTGGCTTGTGGAGACACGGTCGATATCGGCGCGTTTCGGACACGTGTGATGTGGCCGTTTGACACGGTGGATGGCGAGGGCAATGAGGACTCTCTTGTTTTGCTGCTCTCCTATGCTCAGGAAGGCAAGAGCCTGCGCGTGCTCCTCACTGGTGATGCCGAGCTCGATCAAGAGCGCGAGTTTGTACAGGAGGTGGGTGATATCGATGTGCTCAAGCTAGGGCATCACGGCTCAAAAGTTTCCGTCGACACAGACCTGCTGGGCACGCTTAAGCCCGAGCTCTCTATCGCGAGTGCGGGCGAGGGCAACCGCTACGGCCATCCATCCGATGCCTGCATCGATGCGGTTCGCGATGCGGGCGGTGCGTTCGCATGCACCATCGAACACGGTGACATTACCGTCTCGCCGACCGCGAAGGGCTTTGCGATGCGATGCCAGAGACCGTGATGCTGTCGTTGGCGCGGGACCAACCCCTGGGATAAAATGGCACGGTACGAATTCGAGTGTGTGCGAGAGGGGAGCGCAATGTCCGAAACCGGTCTGCTGCCGGCATATCTGATCGTCGGTACCGATGGGGTCAAGCGCGACCACGCCGTCTCGCGTATGAAAGCTCGCTTGGAAAAGTCGGGTATGGTTGAGTTCAACCTCGATGAACACGACATGACGAAAGATCCCGATATCGAGTCGATCATCGGCTCGCTCAATACCTTTCCCATGGGTAGCGAGTTTCGCCTGGTGATCCTCGACGGCTGCTCCAAGCTTGCCAAAGCGGTCTCGGAACCGCTCGTCGAGTATCTCGCAAGTCCCAGCCCCACGACGGTCTGTCTCATTATCGCCGACTCACTTGCCAAGAATACGCGCCTGTATAAGGCAATCGCCAAGATCGACAAGAAGGCTATCGTCGATTGCTCGGGTACCAAGCGCTGGGAACTGCCGCGCCGCGTTCAGCAGATGGCGACGCAGCACGGTAAGTCCATCTCGACGGCTGCTGCCGAGGAGCTCGTCTCGCGTTCGGGCGAAAACACGCGCATGCTCGATAACGACCTGGCAAAGCTCGCCCAGATGGTCGAGGCGCCCCAGATTGAGCTTGCCGACGTTGAGCGTTGGATCGTGCGTACGGCCGAGGTTCAGCCCTGGGACTTCCTCAACGCCGTCTCGGCTCGCGATATGCGGCGTTCGCTCGAACTCTTTAAGCTTCTGCCCTCCAAGAGCTACGTATGGACCTACACGCTGCTATGCGGTCGCATCCGTGAGCTGATCGTCGCCAAGGCGCTCGATGGGCGTGGGCAGGGGCGTGAGCTCGCCGCGACGCTCAAGCTTCAGGCCTGGCAGGTCAAGAATCACCTTACCTGGGCGCGCCGTTTTTCGATGACCGAGCTCGTTGCCGCGCTCGAGTGTGCCGTCGATGTGGAGCTTGCGCTCAAGGGCTCGGCCGATTCTCAGACCGCGCTTTTGCTCTGGATTACGAACATCTTGAGAAAATCGTGATGATACCTGCCTATTTGACAAATTCGTTCTATCCCTTTGAGGGGGAGCGTGCTATAGTAGGCGCTTGCATGACCTCACCGTGTCTCAGAGGTGTCATACATTTTTTGCAAGGAACTCGAAAGGAACTCCAGAAGTGGCAAACATCAAGTCTCAGAAGAAGCGTATCCGCACCAATGAGGCAGCTCGCATGCGTAACAAGGCTGTCAAGTCCGAGCTCAAGACGCTGACCAAGCACGTTCAGTCCGCCGTCGCCGAGGGCGACGCCGAGAAGGCCCAGGCTGCCCTCAAGACCGTCACCAAGCGTCTCGACATGGCTGCCGCTAAGCATGTCATCCACAAGAACCAGGCTTCCAACCGCAAGTCCGGTCTTGCCAAGCTCGTGAACAGCATCAACGCCTAAGTTGTAAATTTCACACCACACAGATTACGCGCATAAATGGAGCCTGTTTTATGGAACAGGCTCCATTTTTTGTACCGCTCGGGTAAGATAGTCCGCATGAATACTTCAATTGACATTTCCCACATCCGCAACTTCTCGATCGTTGCACATATCGACCATGGCAAGTCCACGATCAGTGACCGCATCCTCGAGCTCACCCATACCGTCGATGAGCGCGACATGGAGTCGCAGCTGCTTGACACGATGGACATCGAGCGCGAGCGCGGCATCACGATCAAGTCCAATGCCGTCCGCGTGTCCTATGACGCCGACGACGGCGAGACGTATCAGTTCAACCTGATCGATACGCCGGGCCACGTGGACTTCACCTACGAGGTCTCGCGTTCGCTTGCCGCTTGCGAGGGTGCGGTGCTCGTCGTGGACGCCACTCAGGGCGTCGAGGCGCAGACCGTTTCCAACGCGACGCTCGCCATGAACGCCAACTTGGACATTGTTCCGGCCATCAACAAGATTGACCTTCCCTCGGCGCATCCCGACGAGGTCAAGACCGAGATCGAAGACGATCTGGCCATTCCCGCCGACGATGCCGTGTGCGTGTCGGGCAAGACCGGCGAGGGCATCCATGATCTGCTGGAGTCCATCGTCTTTTTGATCTCGCCTCCCAAGGGCGATGCAAATGGCCCTCTCAAGGCACTTATTCTGGATTCGTACTTCGATGAGTACCGCGGCGTTGTCGCCACGGTGCGTGTCTTTGACGGTTCCATCAAAAAGGGCGATACCCTGCGCATGATGCAGGCCAAGGGCGATTTCTTGGTCGACGGCGTGGGCGTCAAGCGCCCTGCCGAGACGCCGGTCGACGCTCTGACCGTCGGCGAGGTCGGTTATGTGGTCACGGGCCTGAAGGACCCCGAGGCTGTGCGCGTGGGCGATACCCTTACGTGGGCTTCGAACCCCTGCCCCGAGCCGCTGCCGGGCTACCGCGAGGCCAAGCCCATGGTCTACACGGGCCTGTTCCCCATCGACAACAAGGACTACGAGAACCTGCGCGACGCGCTCGATAAGCTGCACGTCAACGATCCGTCGTTGGTGTGGGAGCCTGAGACGTCGGTGGCGCTGGGCTTTGGCTTCCGCGTGGGCTTCCTGGGCCTGCTGCACATGGAGGTCGTCAAGGAGCGCCTGGAGCGCGAGTTCAATCTGGACCTGATCGCCACGAGCCCCTCGGTCGACTACCACGTGTACAAGACTGATGGCGAGATGGTCGATGTCCGCAGCCCGCAGGATCTGCCCGAGGCCACTCGCATCGAGCGTATCGAAGAGCCCTACCTCAAGGCAAAGATCATCTGCCCGCCCGAGTATACGGGTGCCGTCATGCAGCTCGCTATCGAACACCGTGGCGTCACGACCGATATGATCCACCTGACGAGCAAATCGGTCGAGATGCGCTTTGATATGCCGCTCGCCGAGCTCATCTTGGACTTCTTCGATCAGCTCAAGAGCCGCACCAAGGGCTACGCTTCGCTCGACTATGAGTTCAATGAATATCGCCCCTCCGAGCTCGTCAAGCTCGACATCCTGCTTTCGGGCGACGAGGTGGACGCTCTGTCGTTTATCGTACACAAGGATAAGGCCTATGGCCTGGCCCGCGGTCTGTGCGACAAGCTCAAGGAGATCATCCCGCGGCAGCTGTTCGAGGTGCCTATCCAGGGCGCCATCGGCAACAAGATCATCGCCCGCTCCACTGTTAAGGCGCGCCGTAAGGACGTGCTGGCCAAGTGTTACGGCGGCGATATCTCGCGAAAGCGCAAGCTGCTCGAGAAGCAGAAAGAGGGCAAGAAGCGCATGAAGGCCATCGGCTCGGTCGAGGTCCCGCAGGAGGCCTTTATGGCGATTCTCAAGGTGGACGAGTAGTTCCATGGCGCTTTCTGAATACAGCAAGCGGCTGCTGGGCGCCTATGCCGAGCAGCCGTTCCTTATGGCTCCCATGGCGGGCGTAACCGACCCCGCCTATCGCATCATGTGTCGCCGCCGCGGCGCCAACTTTGCCTACAGCGAGATGGTGAGCGTTGCAGGCCTTGCCTATGCCAGCAACAAGACGTGGCGCCTGGTGCTGCCGGCCGACGAGGAGCAGCAGATTTGCGTGCAGCTCTTTGGTTCCAAGCCCGATCAGTTTGCGAGTGCCGTCGCTGCCGTCGAGGAACGCGTGGGCGATCGTCTGTCATTGATTGATATCAACATGGCCTGTCCGGCTCGCAAGGTCGTTACCAAGGGCGAGGGCTCGGCGCTTATGCGCACGCCCGATCTGGCCGAGAAGATTGTCGAGGCAGCGGTGGGCGCGGCGCATGTTCCCGTGACCGTGAAGATCCGCAAGGGTTTTTATGCCGAGGATCGCAATGCCGCAACGTTTGCCCAGATGCTCGAAGGGGCGGGCGCCTCTGCAGTTGCTGTGCACGGTCGTTGTGCCACGCAGCTCTATACGGGCCAGGCCGATTGGGCTGTCGTCGATGAGGTTGCCGAAGCCGTCGAGATTCCCGTGATTGGTTCGGGCGATGTGTTCTCGGCCGAGGACGCTGCTGAGCATCTGAGCGGTTCGGGTGCCAGCGCGGTGTTTATTGCGCGCGGTATCTACGGCAATCCCTGGGTGTTCGGCGATGCGCGCGCCCTTGCACTCGATGGCACGCCGGTTCCTTCTCGCTCCTCGGTCGAGCGCCTGGAGGCCCTGCGTGAGCATCTGACGCTGACGCACGAGCTTCTGCCGCTTATGTCGCGCGCCCGTACGTATGCAAGCTGGTACTTAAAGGGTATGCCCCATGCCGCCGCCTGGCGCGTTCGGGTGGTGCGCTGCTCCACGTATGAGGAGTTTATGGCGCTGGTCGATGATATCGAGCGCGACGTGGTGGCCTGCGAGGCCGCGCTTGCCGCCGGTGAGTCGGTGCCCGCTCATCCGCTGGAGGCCTAACGGTGGCCGTTACCGCGCTGTATGTGCACGTGCCGTTTTGCGCTCAAAAATGCCGCTATTGCGACTTTGACTCCCGCAGCGTGGCGCCGTGCGACCTGGACGCTGCGTTCGATGCCTATTTTGAGCACCTGTATGCGCGGCTCGATGCCTTTGGCAACGCTGGGGCGCTCAGGCAGATCCGCACTGTCTACGTAGGCGGCGGCACGCCGTCGCTGGCAGGGGAGCGCCTGGTGAAACTTGCCCGCCGTATCTCCATGTGGTGCAAGCCCATTGAGTTTACCTGCGAGGCCAATCCCGAGTCGCTGACCTCCGAGCTTGCCGCTGCGCTTGCCGAGGTTGGTGTCACACGCATCTCTCTGGGCGTGCAGACCCTCGACAATACCGAGTTGGCTGTCATTGGCCGCATCCATAATGCCGAACGGGCGCTTGAGGCTATCGCGACGGTGAAGGATGTTGGGCTCGATGTGTCGTGCGACCTTATGTGCGGGCTTCCCGGACAGACTATGGCGAGCTGGCAGCACACGCTCGATGGCGTGTTTGCGGCGGCCCCGTACCATGTGTCGGTCTATCCGCTCACGCTCGAGGAGGGCACGCCGCTTTACCGCATGGCATGCCGTGACGAGTCGCTCGAGCCCGACGACGATTTCCAAGCCGCATGCATGGACGTTGCGCGCGAACGGCTGAGTTCGGCGGGCTACCATCCGTATGAGGTGGCGAGCTACGCGCTCGATGGGCATGAATGCGCTCATAATATCGCCTACTGGACTGGTCAGGGCTATTTGGGTTTGGGTCGTTCTGCCGCCGGTATGCTCGATGCCGAGGATTTCGATCGCCTGGCCGGGCTGTTTCCTGACGTTCCCGCTCGCGGCGATGCGCACCGCGTGCGTCTGGTGCAACGTGATGATGGCGCGACGACGTTTGGGGTCGAGTACCTGACGCATCGCGAGGCGGCAGCCGAGGATCTGATGCTCGCTTGTCGCATGACGCGCGGCGTCGCGTCCAATCTGTTGGTTCACGCGGCTCGTGTCATCCCTGCCGATGAACTGACAGCGGCCTGTGACCGCGCTCTTGAGCTTGGGCTTGCCACTTGGGTGCCCGAGCACGGTGATACCCATGCGGGGCCTATCGACTCCGTCGATGTCATCGCTGGCCGCACCTGTGCCCGCCTGGCGCCGACCCACCTGGGTTGGCTCGATGGAAATGTGCTGTTCGAGCTGTTTTGGGGTCTAGCTTAGGCCGCTCGGGTAGAATTACCGCAATATATACGCTGCTGTGAGCAGGAGGTTGCCGCGCATGGCGACGATGAACGAAAAAGATTACTACGAGATTCTCGGTGTCTCCAAGGACGCCACCTCGCGTGATATTCAAAAGGCCTTCCAGCAAAAGGCCCGCAAGCTCCATCCGGACGTCAATAAAGAGCCGGGTGCCGAGGAAAAGTTCAAAGAGGTTTCCGAGGCCTACGCCGTGCTTTCGGACGAGCAGAAGCGTGCGCGCTACGACGCCATGCGCTCGGGCAATCCCTTTGCCGGCGCTCCCACGGCTTCGCCCTATGGCGGCGGTTACGCCGGCAGCGCGGGCTACGGCAATCCCTTTGAGGGCGGCTTTCCCTTTGGTGGCGCCTGGGGTCAGCCGCGTCGCGGGCAGGCTGCCTATAATCCCGAGAACGGCGCCAACGTGGTCGTCGATATTAAGCTCGACGCCAAGGAGGCCAAGGGCGGTGCCCGCAAGACCGTCCGCTATACGCGCTTCGATACCTGTGGTCACTGCGGCGGTTCGGGCTCTGTTTCGTCCGAGCATGCACATTCCTGTCCGAGCTGCGGCGGTCGCGGCCACATCGATGTCGACCTGTCCTTTCTGTTTGGTGCCGGCACGTTCCAGTCTGTCTGCCCTGAGTGCGGTGGCTCCGGTAAGGTCGTCGCCGACCCCTGTCCCGATTGCGGCGGCAGCGGGCGAACCCGTGTGACCTCCGAGCAGACGATTGAGTTTCCCGCCGGCACGCACGATGGCGACGAGGTCCGTATTGGCGGCATGGGTCACGCCGGCACCAACGGCGCCTCTGGCGGTGATCTGGTCGGTCGGGCCCATGTTGAGGCCGAGCGCCTGGAAGGCAAGGCCCGTACCGGTTTTTACCTGATGGGCATCGTGGCGCCGTTTTTGGTGCTATCGGCCATCTCGGGCGTGTTCTCGGCCTTTGCCGTGATGTGCTTTATTCCGTTTGCCATGGGCCTGTTCATGGTGCTCTCGGACGGCGTGCTGCACCGCAGCCTGCTGTGGTGGAAGCGCGGCGCGATGCAGTTTGCCAACGGTTTTGCCAACGGTTTTATGTTTGCGCTCGTGTCGGTTTGGTTTGCGAGCTGCTCGCAACGTGCCATGCTTTCGCCCTACGCAATGCAATAACATCAAACCCTCTGTTTGCGGCCGGCCCAGCTTGGGTATAGGACGCACTGTGACAATAATGAAAGTCGGAAGGATTCGGTCGTGTCGGAAAATAGGGATTACTACGAGGTGCTTGGCGTCGACAAGGATGCCGACGCGCGGACGATTAAGCGCGCGTTTCTAAAGAAGGCCCGTACCGTACACCCGGACGTTTCGGACGACCCCGAGGCCGAGGCTAAGTTCAAAGAGCTCAACGAGGCATATTCCGTTCTTTCCGATGAGCAGAAGCGTGCTAACTACGACCGTTACGGCACTGCCGACGGCCCCGGTGGCTCCGGCTACGTCGATATCAACGATATCTTTGGCGGCATGGGCATGGACGACTTGTTCTCGTCGTTCTTTGGCGGCGGTGCCGGCGGTGGCGCCCGAAATCGCCGTGAGCGTCGTCGCGGCCGCGATATGGCCATCTCCCTTTCGGTGACCCTTGAGGAGGCGGCACTCGGCTGCAAAAAGACCATCAGCTATGACCGCCTTGCCCCCTGTGAGGATTGCAACGGCTCCGGTAGAGCCGAGGGTGCACAGGAAAAGCAGTGCAGCCGCTGCCACGGCACGGGCTATGTCACGACGGTCCAGCGCTCGTTCCTGGGCCAGGTTCAGTCCTCTTCGCCTTGCCCTGACTGCCACGGCGAGGGCACGGTTATCGACCATCCCTGCGAGACCTGCGACGGTCAGGGCCGCACGCCTTCGCATGAAAAGATCGACATCGATATTCCCGCCGGCGTTTCGACCGGTCGCCAGCTGCGTGTGAGCGGCTTTGGCGAGGCAGGCCTTCGCGGCGAGCCCTCGGGCGACCTGATCGTCAACGTGCGCGTTGCCGACCATGAGCGCTTTAAGCGCAACGGTGATGACCTGTACCTGGTGAGCGATATCTCGATTGCGCAGGCTGCGCTCGGCTGCGAGATTGAGGTCGAGGGCATTATGCCCGACGAAGTCGTCAAGGTGACGGTCCCCGCCGGTACGCAGTACGGCGACACCGTCAGCGTCAACAATTTCGGCATGCCGCGCATCGGCGGTGGCGGCTCACGCGGTCGACTGATCGTGCAGCTGCGCGTGGTCGTCCCCACCAATCTCTCCAACAAGCAGCGCGAGCTGCTTCGCGCTTTTGCCGACGAGATGGGCGATGACGTCGCTTCCGGTAAGAAGTCGGTAACTGATCGCATCAAGAGCGCTCTCGACGACATCCTCGATTAAGGAGCCCGCGTGCTCGCACCTCATATCTCTGTCGTCAACCTCGGCTGCCGCGTCAACCGGGTTGAGTCCGACCGTATCACTGCCGATCTTATGCGCCTGGGGTTTGCGATGGTGGAGCCTCAGGATGCTGAGCTGATTGTCATTAACACCTGTGCCGTTACGGGCGAGGCCGAGGCCAAGACCCGTAAGGCCGCTCGCCATGCGCTGGGCTATCCAAACGAGCCCTATGTGGTCGTGACCGGATGCGTGGTCAATCTGCACCCCGAGGAGCTGCTGGAGCTTTCGGACCGCGTGATCGCCGAGCCGTCCAAGATTGATGTTGCCGAACGCGTCTGCGAGGTGTTGGGCGTTGAGTCCGATAATGTTCCCGCCTGCAGCGACGGCGAGGTGGTCGATGCACTCGGTCGCTCGCGTCTGGGCGTGAAGATCCAGGACGGCTGCAACCATCGTTGCACCTATTGTATTGTGTGGAAGGCCCGCGGCCCCGAGCGCTCTGTGCCGGTCGAGTCCGTGCTCGAGCAGGTTCGCGAGGCCCAGGAGGCCGGCGTGCCCGAGGTGGTGCTGACAGGTGTGAACCTGGGCGCCTACGATGGCAAGAGCGCGACTGATGAACACGTCGAGATCGATGAGCTGCTCGAGGCGATTATGGAGCGCACGTCTATTCCGCATGTGCGCATTTCCTCGGTCGAGCCCATGGATATCTCCGAGTCCCTGCTTAAGGTCATGGCGCGCTATCCGCAGCGCATCGCCCCGTTTTTACACCTGCCCGTGCAGTCCGGCTGCACACGGACGCTGCATCGCATGGGCCGTCCCTATAGCGCCGAGGCCTTCGAGGAGACGGTGTGCATGATTCGCACCAACTTGCCTCAGGCGTCCCTTTCGTGCGATGTCATCGTCGGTTTTCCCGGCGAGACGGACGAGGAGTTTGAGGAGTCGCTGGCGCTGTGCCGCCGCGTGGGCTTTTCGCGTATGCACGTGTTCCGTTACAGCAAACGTCCTGGTACTCTTGCTGCCGATATGCCCGACCAGGTGCCGCCCGAGGTCATGGCCGAGCGTAGCCGTCGTATGCGAGCCGCTGCGCAGGAGCTCGCCATTGCCGACGCTCGCCGTCGCGTGGGCACCGTTGAGCGTGCCGTGCTCGAGTATGGCGACAACCTGACGCTTGGTTCGTTCCATCATGCCCGTCTAGACGATACCCGTGGACTCACAGCCCCGTGCCTGCTCGATGTTGCTATCATCGGAGTCGATGATTCCGGCTTGGTCCATGCACGCAGGGAGGTTCATGGAAGCCTCGAAGATTAGACTTACCGTTCCCGAGGGTATTGACCCCTCGCGCGTTTTGGGTGCCGGCGACGGCGTCCTTCGTGCGCTGGAGAGCTCAGTTCGCGCCCACGTGGTCGCCCGTGGCGACAGCATCGCCGTGAGCGGTGACCCGGACGAGGTCGAACTGGTCGCGCGTTTTTTCGAACATGCCTTTCGTGAGGCTGCTTCCGGGCGCACGCTTTCTGCCGACGATGTCTCTCGCTGCCTGGCCGTCTTGCGCGACGGTGAGCACGAGGCTACGTCGCTTCGCGATGACGTGCTGCTTTCGTATCGCGGTCGCGTCATTCGCCCCAAGACGCTCGGTCAAAAGCGCTATGTGGATGCCATCCGCTCAAATACCATCACGTTTGGCCTGGGTCCTGCCGGTACCGGTAAGACCTATCTGGCCATGGCGCTCGCTGTTGCCGCACTCAAGCGTCACGAGGTGGGCCGTCTGATCTTGACGCGTCCGGTTGTCGAGGCGGGGGAGAACCTGGGCTTTTTGCCCGGCACCCTCGAGGAAAAGATCGATCCGTACATGCGCCCGCTCTACGACGCCCTTTTTGACATGATGGATCGCGAGCGCACCGATGAGCTCATGGAGCGCGGCGTGATCGAGATCGCCCCGCTTGCCTACATGCGCGGCCGCACGCTGAGCGACGCCTTCGTGGTGCTCGACGAGGCCCAAAATACCACGCCCGAGCAGATGAAGATGTTTCTGACGCGCCTGGGCTTTAACTCCAAGTTTGTGATTACCGGCGACCTGAGCCAGCGTGACCTGGTGGGCCGTCGTGGTGGCTTGGCGGATGTCGAGAAGATTTTGGGCCGTGTCGACGATGTCGCATTTTCTCACCTCGAGCGTGCCGACGTGGTGCGCCATGCCCTGGTGGGACGTATCGTCGAGGCATATGATGCTTATGATGACGTGCGCGAGCAGCGCCCGCGCGACCGAAAGGAGTCCCGTTGAGTGTATTGATCAGCAACGATGCCGAGCTCGATACGCTGCTCGACGCGCAGGAGGTAGAACACATCTGCGAGGTCGTGCTTGCCGCCGAAGGCGTTGAGCGTGAAGTCGAGATTTCCCTTTCGTATGTCGATGAGGACGAGATGCACGAGCTCAACCACGAGTGGCGCGGTATCGACCGCACCACCGATGTCCTCTCGTTTGAATGCGACTCGGCCTTTGACGAGGATATTCCCGCCGACGAGACGCTTGAGCTTGGCGATATCATCCTGGCCCCGCAAGTCATTGCCCGTCAGGCCCCCGGCTTTGGCAATGCCCCTGCCGACGAGTGCCGCCTGATGCTCGTGCATGGCATGCTGCACCTGCTGGGGTATGACCATATCGAGGACGACGAGGCCGAGGTCATGGAGGCCCGCGAGGACGCCATCCTGCGCGATCTGGCGCTCGAGCGCGGCGAGGACCCCAAGCTGGTCCACGTCGGCCCCATCACCAACCACGCCCACGACTAGGAGCCGTCTATGATTCCCGGATCGAACAAGGACCATCCGTCCTTCTTAAAGTCGTTCTCCTACGCCATGGAGGGCTTCGTCACCGCCGTCAAGACCGAGCGCAATATTAAGGTCATGCTCGTTGCGGGCGTGTGCACCGTCATTGCCGGCTGCATCGTGGGGCTCGACATTGCCGAGTGGGCCACGATTATCATCTGTTGTGGCCTGGTGATTCACGGCGAGCTATGCAACACCGCCATGGAGGCGATTGTCGATCTGGCGACCCAGGAGCTCCATCCGCTGGCAAAGCGCGCGAAGGATATCGCCGCCGCCTCCGTATACGTTCTTTCCATCACCGCCGCGATTGTGGGCTTGCTGGTATTTGCCCACGCGCTCGGCTTTATCTAGAAAGGGATTTTCATGTCCGACACTATGCAGCCTATCGATGAAATTTTGGACGACGAGGTCCTGGATGCGGCGGATGCCGAAGCGGCCGAAGCATACGAGGAAGTCGAGGAATTCGATCCGTTTGAGGGCATGAGCGACGAGGAGCTCGACGCCCTGTGCGACGAGGACGATAGCCTCGCGGGCTTTGGTGACGTTGAACCCGGTTTTCGCAGCGGCTTCGTAGCCCTGGTTGGCCGCCCCAACGCCGGTAAGTCCACGCTGCTCAACGCCTGCTACGGCAAAAAGGTCGCCATCACCTCGTCGGTGGCCCAGACGACCCGCCGCCGCATGCGCGCCGTCGTCAACCGTCCCGGCTACCAGCTGGTCTTTGTCGATACCCCGGGTATCCACAAGCCCAAGGACGGCCTGGGGTCCGAGCTCAACAAGAGTGCGCTGTTCGAGCTGAACGATGTCGATGTCGTCGCGTTTTTGATTGATGCCACCAAGCCGATCGGCAGGGGAGACGCCTGGGTTGCCGAGCGCGTCAAGAACGCTCGTTCCAAGAAGGTCCTGGTGCTTACCAAGGCCGATGAGGCCGACCCCGCACAGGTCATGGAACAGCTTAAGGCCGCCCATGAGCTCATGGAATATGACGACGAGATCGTGACGTCGTCGGTCAAGAACTTCAACGTCGATGCCTTCATCGAGACCGTTGCGCACTTTTTGCCCGAGGGTCCGCGTTGGTTCCCCGAGGACATGGGTACTGACGCTTCCGACGAGACACTCGTTGCCGAGTTTGTGCGCGAGAAGGTCTTGCGTCGCACCCGTGATGAGATTCCGCACTCCGTTGGCGTGATCTGCGATGCGCTCGAGCAGACCAAGAAGGTGCTGCGCGTCCACGCCACCATTTACGTTGAGCGCGAGGGCCAAAAGGGTATCATCATCGGCAAGGGCGGCGAGATGATCAAGCATATCGGTATCGACGCCCGTCGCGATCTTGAGCGCATCTTTGGCACGCAGGTCTTTTTGGAGCTGGACGTGAAGGTCAAGGCCGGCTGGCGTGACGACGAGGCCCAGATTCGCCGCTTTGGGTATAACGCCGAGGACTAAGGACGCACGGCGCGCATGGCAGGCTCCCGGACATATCGCACGAAGGTGCTCGTTCTCGACAAAACCAAGCTCAAAGAGACGGACCTGATCCTGACGATGCTTGACGAGCGGGGTCGGCAGGTGCGTGCCGTGGCTAAGGGCGCACGTAAGCCTGGCGGTCGCCTTGCGGCCCGCTGCGAGCTCTTCTGCACCGTTGATATGCTATTGGCGCATGGCCGCTCGCTCGACGTTGTTTCTCAGGCGGAGCTTATTGAGGCGCCGCTCGGTGCTGCTCCTGACTACGAGACGACCTGTGCCGCCAGCGCGATTGCCGAGGTTGCGCGTGTGTGCTCGTTCGAGGATGCCGAGGATCCATTTACCTTTGCCATTACGCAGCGGGCGCTCACGCTTGTCGGTAGCGGGCTCGGTTCGGCACACATGGACCTGCTCGTGGCGGCCTTTGTCTTTAAACTGCTGTCGCACGTTGGTTACCGACCCGATTTCTCGGCTTGTGTCTCGTGCGGCGATCCCATGCTCTCGCATTTTTCGGCCCAAGCCGGCGGGCTTCTGTGCGGGTCGTGCGCGTCGAGCGTTCCGGGTGCCGAGCTGGTGTCGACCGGCGAGGTCGCATGGCTGCGCGCCCTCATGTCCATGACCTTCGATGCACTCATGGCCGAGAGGATCGACCCCCATACCGCAGCCTTTTTGCTGGGGCTTTCGCATGTTTGGGCTGCGACGCACACCGATCAGCGCCTCCGTGCGATGGAATTCATGTTGGGTCGGTGATGATGCGCAGGGGCGGGCTGCTTGTGGTAACATACCGACCTGTTGGTACCTCGACCTTGGTTGCTCGCTCCACCGGCGGCTTCCCAGTCCGAGGCGAATCGAGTCGCCCGCGGGCGACGTAAAACGAAAGGTGAAACAATGACTGTTTCCAAAGAGCGCAAGGCGGAGCTGACTGCCCAGTTCGGTAACACCCCGGTCGACACCGGTAACCCCAAGGTTCAGGTCGCAATCCTGTCCGAGCGCATCAAGGAGCTGACCGAGCACATGAAGTCCCACCAGAAGGACTTCCACACCCGTCGTGGCCTGCTCATGCTCGTCGGCCGTCGTCGTCGTCTTCTCTCCTACATCAAGAAGAACGACATCGTCGAGTACCGTGAGCTCATCAAGGCTCTGGGCATCCGCGACAACATCCAGTAAGGATTTGTACATGCTAAGAGCGTCCTGCGCAGCGGGGCGCTCTTTTTGTGTAAGGGCGTGAACAATCACGCTCTGAAGCGTGGCGGGGGCAGGGGGCCCGCGTCACATGAGAAGCCCGCAGGCAAGGGGCCTGTGGGGTAAGGAGAACAATGACACTCGTATCCAAGACCTTTGAGCTGTACGGCAAGACCTACACCTTTGAGTCGGGCGAGCTTGCCAAGCAGGCCACCGGCGCCTGCCTGGTCAAGCAGGGCGACACCACGATGCTCGACACCGTGGTCGTCTCCAAGGAGCGCAAGAACTACGACTTCTTCCCGCTGACCGTCGACTTCAACGAGAAGATGTACGCCGCCGGCCGCATCCCGGGTGGTTACCTCAAGCGTGAGGGCCGTCCCAGCGAGAAGGCCACGCTCACCGCGCGCATGATCGACCGTCCGATTCGCCCGAGCTTCCCGGACGGCTTCCGCAACGAGGTGCACATCGTCGCCACCTCGCTCGTCGCCGATCAGGTCAACCCCTTCGACGTCATCAACGTCATGGGTGCTTCCCTGGCTATGACGCTCGGTGGCGTGCCCTTCGAGGGTCCGCTTGCCTGCGTGCGCATCGGCCGCAACGTGGAGACTGGCGAGTTTATCGTCAACCCCACCTACGAGGAGCGCGAGAACTCCAATCTGGACCTGGAGCTGGGCGGCTCTGCCGACTTCATCTCGATGGTCGAGGCCGGCGCCGAGGAGATCTCCGAGGACGACATGCTCGCCGCCATGAAGTTTGGCCAGGAGGCCCTTGCTGCTTTCTGCCAGGCCCAGGACGAGTTTGTCGCCGAGTGGGAGCAGGTCAACGGCCCCATCGTCAAGAAGGAGTACCCGCTCGACCAGCCCGTCGAGGAGGTCCAGGAGCGCATCTTCGCCCACTACGACGAGATGGCGGCCGCCCTTCGTGATGCCGACAAGCTCTCTCGTATCGGTAAGGTTGAGGCTCTGAAGGAGTCCATCCGCGCCGAGTTTACCGAGGAGGAGCAGGCCGCTTGGGAGCGCGAGATCCCCGTGGCGCTCAAGAAGCTCGAGAAGAAGGCCATGCGCACCATGGTCGTCGAGACTGGTGAGCGCGTCGACGGCCGTGCCGCCGATGAGATCCGTCCCATCATGGTGAAGGACAACTACCTGCCGCTCGTTCACGGCTCCGGCCTGTTCCAGCGCGGCCAGACCCAGGTGCTTTCCGTCCTGTCGCTCGGCATGCTCAACGAGGGCCAGCGTCTGGATACCATCGAGCCCACCGAGGGCAAGCGCTATATGCACCACTACAACTTCCCGCCGTTCTGCACCGGCGAGACCGGCCGCATGGGCAGCCCCAAGCGTCGCGAGATCGGTCACGGCAACCTTGCCGAGCGCGCTCTGCTCCCGGTGCTCCCCGACGAGAACGAGTTCCCCTACGCCATCCGCGTCGTCTCCGAGGTCATGGAGTCCAACGGCTCCTCTTCGATGGCTTCGACCTGCGGCTCCACGCTCGCCCTTATGGACGGCGGCGTGCCCATTAAGCGCCCGGTCTCCGGTATCGCCATGGGTCTGATCCAGGAGGAGGGAAAGACCGTGGTCCTGTCCGATATCCAGGGTCTCGAGGACTTCTTGGGCGACATGGACTTTAAGGTCACCGGCACCACCGAGGGCATCACCGCCCTGCAGATGGATAACAAGGCCACCGGCCTAACCTTCGACATCCTGGCCCGCGCCCTGCAGCAGGCCAAGGAGGGTCGCGCCTTCATCCTGCAGAAGATGCTCGATGTGATTCCCGAGCCGCGCCACACCACACGCAGCACCGCTCCGCGCATCGTCTCCATCCAGGTTCCTACCGATAAGATTCGCGACGTCATTGGCTCCGGCGGCAAGGTCATCCGCGGTATCCAGGACGAGACCGGCGCTTCGGTCGACATCCAGGAGGACGGCACCGTCTTTGTCGGCGGCACCGGCGAGTCCGTCGACCAGGCCGTCGAGCGCATCAAGCTCATCATCAAGGTTCCCGAGCCGGGCGAGGAGTACACCGGTCGCGTGGTCTCCATCCAGCCTTTCGGCGCCTTCGTCAACCTGCTGCCTGGTAAGGACGGCCTGCTGCACATCTCCCGCGTCGCCAAGGGTCGCGTGGAGAAGGTCGAGGACGTCCTCAACGTGGGCGACGAGGTCAAGGTCGTCGTCATCGAGGTCGACGATCGCGGCAAGATTTCGCTCGATCGTCTCGACAAGCCTGAGGCCCCGGCTCGCTCCGAGGGTGCCTCCGAGGGTGACGGCGAGCACTTCCAGCGTCGTGAGCGTCCGCGTCGCGAGCGCTCCGAGCGCAGCGACCGTCCGCGCCGTCCTGGCGACAACGGAGGCCGCAAGCCCCGCCGTCACCACGACGCCGAGTAACAGCCGCACATAAGCAGCACCGCAAGGGCGACTCCGGACAGGGGTCGCCCTTTTGCTTGTGCCCGGGAGGGCCGCATATGAAGTTTCCTGCTCTACAGTCCTGCGCAAGACGGAAAGCACATTAAGTGCTTTCCTTTGCGTGCGGAACTCGCGATAAACTTCATATGCGGCCCTCCCGGGCACAAGCAAAAGGGCTGGTTAGTTCCACTCGTTCTTTAGTTGGACAGTCTATTCAGTAGTCAGATTCCGGATCTGTAGATAGATTCAGCAGTATTTCCCCAGATAAAACCGACCAAAATAAACCTGTCCCTTATTGGCAGGTTCCCCGCGAGGGCGGGCACGGATGAAGTTTATCGCGAGTTCCGCACGAACAGGAGGCCACTAAATGTGGCCTCCGTCGTGAGCAGGACTGTAGAGCAGGAAACTTCATCCGTGCCCGCCCTCGCGGGGAACCGGCGGGATAGACCGGTTCAGATGGGGCTTTGATGCATGGGTGGTCTGTTGTTGTGCAAATGGGTATCATACTGTGGTTATTGCATCGACTCTGCGATGCATTGTTGTACGTTCCCGACGGTCGGTTTGCCAGAAGCGCCCCGCCGGTTGTTCCAGACCCGTTTCGAAGAAAGGAAACAACACTCACCTATGGCAGCTAAAAAATCATCTCCCTTGAAGATCATCCCGCTCGGCGGCCTTGATGGCATCGGCAAGAACATGACGGTCTTCGAGTGCGGCGACGACATGGTGCTCGTCGACGCTGGCCTCATGTTTCCCGACGACTCGCAGCCCGGTATCGACCTGGTGCTCCCGGATTACACCTACGTTCTGGAGAACGAGGAGAAGCTCCGCGGCATCATCGTCACTCACGGCCACGAGGACCACACCGGTTCGCTTCCGTATCTGCTGCAGGACCTCAACAGCAAGGTGCCCATCTTCTCGAGCAAGCTGACGCTCGGGTTTATCGAGGGCAAGCTCTCCGAGTTCCGCATTCGTGCACCCAAGTTCCGTGAGGTCAAGGGTGGCAGCCACGTCAATCTGGGTGGCATCTCGCTCGACTTCTTCTCGATGACGCACTCCATCCCGGGCGCTCTGGGCGTGTTCATCCGCACCAACCAGGGTACCGTTATGCACACCGGCGACTTTAAGCTCGACCAGACGCCCATCGACGGCGTCACGCCCGACTATGCCGCTATCAGCCGCTTTGCCAAGCAGGGCATCGACCTGCTGCTGTCCGACTCCACCAACGCCACGGTCCCCGGCTTTACCAAGTCCGAGGCCGAGGTTGGCCCTAATCTGCTGCATGCCATTAAGAATGCTCCGGGCCGCGTGTTCGTCGCGTCGTTCTCGAGCCACATCCATCGTTTGCAGCAGATTTGCGACGCCGCCCGCAAGTGCGGCCGTAAGGTCGTCGTGACCGGACGTTCCATGCTCACCAACACCCGCGTGGCGCGCGAGCTGGGCTATCTCAACATCGATGATGCCGATATCCTCGATGCTTTCGATATTGATAACCTGCCCGACGATAAGATCGTCGTCATGTGCACCGGTTCGCAGGGCGAGCCTCTGTCGGCCCTTTCGCGTATGGCCAACGGCGAACACAAGACGCTCTCCATCCACGAGGGCGATACCGTCATCCTCTCGGCAACGCCGGTCCCCGGTAACGAGAAGGCCGTTCAGCAGGTCGTCAACAGCCTCGCCAAGCTTGGCTGCGACGTGTGGGATAAGAACCGCGCCCTCGTTCACGTCTCGGGTCACGGCAGCCAGGAGGAACTCAAGCTCCTGATGGCCATGGCCAAGCCTACGTACTTTATGCCGGTCCACGGTGAGGCCGTGCATCTGCGCGCCCATGCCCAGCTGGCCCGCAAGATGGGCATCAAGGACGATCATATCTTTATCCTCGATAACGGCGACACGCTCGAGATGCGTGGCGGTATCGTCAAGCGCGGTACGCCCGTCGAGTCTGGCGTCGTCTACGTCGACGGACTGCGCATCGGCGATACCGACCCTATCGTTCTGCGCGATCGTCAGAAGCTTGCCAACGACGGTATGGTTACCGCTGTTGCCATCGTTTCACTCAAGCACAAGAAGATCGAAGCCATCGAGTTTTCGGGCCGCGGTGTCTCCTTTGCCATCGACGACCAGTTCTCCGAGGACGCGTCGGCGTCCATCATGAAGACGATCGAGAAGGGCAAGTTCAGCTTTACGAGCAGCGGTTCCGATGCCATTCGCAAGGCCGTGCGCGACTCGCTCTCTAACTTTATCTGGAGCCGTACGCGCACTCGTCCGATGATTATCCCGGTCGTCATGGAGGTTTAGTTTGGCGCGCGGATCTGCACAAAACGCCAAAGGCAATAAAGCCAACAACCAACCGGCATCTGATAAGGGTGCCGGTTCCCATCTTCGTGCCAATAAGGGCCACGAGGCCGACTTCGACGATTTTGAGCCCCTGGTCGAGCCTTCGGCCAACCGCGATATCGCCGGCGTGGTCATTGCCGTTTTGGCGATTGCGTCCTTCATTGCCGTGATTTCGCCGGCGACCGCACCCGTTACGGCTGCGGTTGCCGGTTTCTACCACTTGGGCTTTGGTCTGGGCGCCTACGTGCTGCCGATCGTCATTTTGCTGTTTGCCGCCACGCTCTTTTTAGGCGAGGACTCGCCGCTCAACGTGCGTTCTGTTGCGGGCGGCGCCGTGGTCTTTATCGCCGTCGTCTCCATTCTGTCGCTGATGGTGCCAGGTACGAGCGGCTCGTGCGACCTTATGTTCACACCACAAAACCTGTCCGCCTCGGGTGGCTACATCGGTGCGTTTATTGCGAGCGCGCTGCAGAATGCCCTGGGTAAGCCTATCGCGATGGTGGTCCTGTTGGGTCTGGCCGTCGTTGGCTTTGTCATCATCGGCTTTTCGGTGGGCGGCGTTTTGCGCTCTGCCCGTGACCGTGCGGCCGATTTTGCAGAGCGCCGTCGTGCCGACGTCAACGCGAGTCCGTGGGGTGACGACGAAGCCCTGTCGGTGCCCGGCGTTGCCCGTCCGCACCTGAGCATTCTTCGTCAAAAGGGCTCCGATACGGCCGTGACTACGGTGATGGGCTACGATGCGGACCAGGTTCTGGACGATGACGATGACGACGAGGATCCGTTTGTCGACGTGTCCGACGCCGTGGGGGCCGAGCGTGCTAAGACGACGCTGCTGCCGCGCCGTCATGCCAAGAAGGGCAAGACGGCTCCCAAGCTCAATACGAGTGAGCCCGACCCGTCTTGGTCCGAGAGCGAGATTGAGCTTACCGAGGGTGATGACGAGGACGACGAGTCCCCGCTCGAGACTGCTAAAACCACCTTGCTGCCGCGTCGTCAGGCAAAGCGCGGTCAGGTGACCGGCCAGCTTTCGATGGAAGACGATCCGGCCAAGATCGACGAGTCCGAGCCGCCGTTTGCCGTGAATCCCGTCTCGGCCGCCCCTCAAATTCCTGATTTCCTCAAGCACCCAAAGGTTGCCGATACGGATGTCGCGGGCGCTGCCGAGGCGTTTACTTCGAGCGATGGGGGGGCGGACAATGCCCCCGCGGATAACGAGGGCGAAGAAGAGGACGGCCTTAAGCTCCCGCCGCTCGAAATCCTGCATGCAAATCCTCAGTCCGCTTCTTCCGCGTCTTCGGACAAGGAGCTGGAACAGACCGCCGAGTCGTTGCAGTCCACGCTGCTTGAGTTTGGCCGTAGCGCTCGCGTTGTCGGCTGGATTGCCGGTCCCACGGTGACGACCTTTAAGCTGCAACCCGGCGAGGGTGAGCGCGTGAGCAAGATTTCGAGCCTTGAAGACGATATCGCGCTGTCGCTTGCTGCTCAGTCCGTGCGTATCTTTGCGCCGATTCCCGGCACCTCGCTCGTGGGTATCGAGATTCCCAATCGTAAGCGTCAGAACGTCAACTTGGGCGACGTACTGCCCTATGTTAAGGGCGGTCCGCTTGAGCTTGCCATCGGCCGCGATGCAGAGGGCACACCGGTCGTCGCCGACCTCGCCAAGATGCCCCACCTGCTGATCGCCGGTACCACGGGTTCAGGTAAGTCGGTCATGATCAACTCCATCATCACGACCCTGCTCATGCGCGCGCTCCCCGAGGACGTTCGCTTGATCATGGTCGACCCCAAGCGCGTCGAGCTCGCAGGCTATAACGGCCTGCCGCATCTTTACGTGCCCGTAGTGACCGAGCCCAAGCAGGCCGCGAGCGCCTTGCAGTGGGCGGTGTCCGAAATGGAGCGCCGCCTGAAGGTCTTTGAGCGCCTGAACGTGCGCAAGATTTCGACCTATAACGAAAAGCAGGCCGCCGGCGAGTTTGAGCATTACGATAACCCGCCGCAAAAGATGCCCTACCTGGTCATCATCATCGACGAGCTTTCGGACCTGATGATGGTAGCCGGCAAGGATGTCGAGGCGTCGATTGTGCGTATCGCCCAGCTGGGTCGTGCCGCCGGTATCCACCTTATCGTGGCGACTCAGCGTCCGAGCTCTAATGTGGTGACGGGTCTCATCAAGGCAAACATTACCAACCGTATCGCCTTCAACGTCGCAACGGGCATCGACTCCCGCGTCATCATCGACCAGATGGGCGCCGAAAAGCTCACTGGTTTGGGTGACATGCTGTTCTCAAAGGTCGACTGGGGCAAGCCTCGCCGTATCCAGGGCTGCTTTGTTTCGGATGACGAGATCAACGAGATTGTCGAGTTCGTCAAGTCGCAAAGCGAGCCCGACTACCACGAGGAGATCCTGTCGGCTGTGGCACCTGCCTCCATGTCCATGGCAGGTGGCGGCGGCATCGTGCGCACCGGCGTTGCCGAGCCTCAGGACGACGATCCGCTTATCTGGGAAGCCGCTCATATTGTGGTGGAATCGCAGCTGGGCTCCACATCTGGCCTGCAACGCCGCCTGAAGGTTGGCTATGCGCGCGCCGGGCGTATTATGGACATGCTGGAAGAAAAGGGTGTCGTCGGACCGCCCGACGGTTCCAAGCCGCGCGAGGTCCTGCTGGATGAAGAAGGCCTTGCCGCGCTGGAATCCGTCGACGCCGAGATGGCACGTGAAGATCGTGAGTTTGGAGGATTCTGATGGCTGCACGCTTTGGTGACATGCTGCTCGAGCAGCGTCGCCGAATGGGCCTTTCCATTCAGCAGGTCGCCAACACCATCAAAATCAGGCCGCAGATCATCGAGTTTTTCGAGAATGGCAATTTTGCATCGATGCCTCCGCGCGGCTATGCGCAGGGCATGATTTCGAGTTATGCGCGCTTTTTGGGCCTCAATCCGCGGGAGGTCGTCAACGCTTATTTTGACGATCTGATGGCATATGAGCGCGAGACGTCGCAGCAGGGCGGTCGTTTTCAGGACGCCGCAGGCTGCGTCAATTCGCGCTCCTCGGTTGACAACGGCCGCTTCCTGATGGTTCAGGGCGGGCGTTCGACGCGTTATGGCCAGCGCCCTCAGCAGGCTGGTTATGTTACCGAGACGGGCTCGAGCGAGGAGATTCGTTCCCAGCGCGATCGTTTTCGTAGCACGCCGGCGCCCGAGGAGCGCGCACTCCCCGCTGCCCGCGGTGTCGCACGTGACCCTCGTGCGGGCTATGGCGATGGTGGTTATTCCGATCGCGGGTACCGTGGCGTTTCTTCCGGTCGTCCGCGCGGTGGCTATACAGATGCCGATACTACACAGGTGACGCCTCGCCTTCGATCCCAATCGCAGCCTTATAGCCAGCGCTCCTCAGTGCCTCGTTCGGGCCAGCGCAACTACCAGGGTCGCGGCGAGCTCGCCCCCCGCTCAGGCCAGCGCAATATGCAGCGCCAGGGCAGCTATCGTGGACGTTCCGACAATAACCGCGGTCGCATGCCCCAAGGCACTGGTCGCGGTGGTTCCAATCGTGGACGCGGCGGTGGGCGTGCTCCCCAGAACAACGGTCTCGATCCACGTATCGTTTACGCCGGTATTGGTGCCGTGGCGCTGCTGCTGATCGTGCTCATCGTGGTGCTCCTGCGTGGCTGCGACTCCTCGGCGCCCGAGTCGACGCCCGAGACGCCCGTTGCCACCAAGACATCGACTAAGAAGTCTTCCAAGACGACCGAATCCGTCGATGAGGATGAAGATACCGATGAGACGACGGACGAGTCCACCGATTCGGATGCCGCTAAGACGACGGCCAAGAAGGAGGAGAACGAGGTCACAAAGGTCAAGATCTCCGTTGCCAAGGGCAAGACTGCTTGGATTGAGGTCAAGGTTGATGGCAAGTCGGTCTATGGCGCCCAGGCGACCGGCCCCTTTGAGCAGGAATACACGCCCGAGTCCTCGATCGAGATCACCACGTCCAAGCCTTCCGATGTCACCGTTACCAAGAACGGCGAAAAGGTCCGCTATGACACCAAGACATCGGGCGTGGCACGCGTGACGATCACCGTTCCCAAGAAGGAGACGACCGACGCCGAGGACGGCGAGACCACTGACGGTAACGATGATGCTAACAGTGCGGATGGAACCGACGCCCAGTCCACGGACGGCACCGATACCGCCACCGACGGTCAAACGATGACCGATTCCACCGATTATTCGTACGACAGCTACTAAGCCGCTCGTAAGCGAAAGGATTAACCATGGCTAAAGATTCCAGCTTCGACGTCGTGTCCGAGGTCAATATGCAGGAGGTCGACAATGCCTTCCAGCAGACCACGCGCGAGATTTCCCAGCGCTATGACCTGAAGGACTCCGGCGCCACCATCGAGCTTTCGAAGGGCGACAAGCTCTTTTCGATCAACGCCCCGGCCGACTTTGTCTCCAAGCAGATCATCGACGTCCTGAGCTCCAAGCTCATCAAGCGCGGCATCGATCTTAAGGCCGTGTCCTGGGATGCGCCCCAGGCTGCATCGGGCGGTACCGTGCGCGTGCTCGGTCACATCGTCGAGGGTATCGACCAGACGACTGCCAAGAAGATCAATAAGGACATCAAGGATCAGAAGCTCAAGGTCAAGGTGACGATTGAGGCCGACAAACTGCGTGTTTCCTCTGCTTCCAAGGATGCGCTGCAGACCGTGATCCAGTTCCTGCGCGACCAGGACTACGGTCAGCCGCTGCAGTTCACCAACTACCGCTAATTCTTTCGAAAGGACCGCTCTCCAACATGGATACTCCGTTGGGCTCCGTGCTCTATATCACCCTCGGGTGCGCCAAGAACGAGGTCGATACCGACCGTATGCGTTCGCTGCTGACTGCCGCAGGCTACGAGGAGGCATTCGATCCACAGGATGCCGATATCGCCATCGTCAATACGTGCTCGTTCCTTGCCTCTGCAACGTCCGAGAGCATCGAGACCACGCTCGAGCTTGCCAACGAGGTGCAGGACGGCGTTCGTTCCTGCCCGATCGTCATGTGCGGCTGCGTGCCGTCACGCTACGGCGACGACCTACCCGACGAGCTGCCCGAGGTCGCGGCCTTTATGAAGGCCGACGAGGAAGACGGCATCGTGGCGGTTATCGATGACGTGCTGGGTGTTGAGCGCGAGATTGCCGCCTATATTCCGCAGGTCAAGCGCACCGTCGAGGGCGCTGTCGCCTATGTCAAGATCTCCGATGGCTGCAACCGCTTCTGTAGCTTCTGCATGATCCCGTATATCCGCGGTCGTTATCACTCGCGCAATGCCGAGAGCATTATCTCCGAGGTGCGCGACCTGGTCGCCGGTGGCGTGCGCGAGATCGTTCTGATCGGTCAGGACACGGGCATCTGGGGTACCGACTTTGCCGACGAGGACCTCGCTGAGGGCGCGCCGCGCAATCTGGCGCAGCTGCTGCAGGCCGTTGCTGAGGCGGTGCGTCCTCATAACGTGTGGGTCCGCGTACTCTACCTGCAGCCCGAGGGCATAACCGACGAGCTTATCGAAACCATTCGCGATACGCCCGAGGTGCTGCCCTATATCGATATCCCCGTGCAGCACTGCGACGCGCGCATCCTCAAGGCCATGCGCCGCTCCGGTTCGCGCCAGGAGCTCGAGGACCTGTTCCGCGACCTGCGCGAGCGCATCCCCGGTATCGTGATCCGCTCCACGGCCATGGTAGGGTTCCCGACCGAGACCGACGACGAGTTCCGCGATCTCATTGACTTTATGGACACCGTCGGCTTTGACTACACGAGCGTCTTTGCCTACTCGCAGGAGGAGGGCAGCCTGGCTGCTAAGATGGAAGGTCAGGTTGACGAAGAGGTTAAGCTCGAGCGCGCCCAGGAGGCCATGGACCTGGCCGAGTCGCTCGGTTTTGCTGCAACTGCCGCACATGTGGGCGAACGCGCCCAGGTGATCGTCGACGGTATCGAGGAGACCGAAGACGGTGCCGAGCTCATCGGACATGCCTGGTTCCAGGCGCCCGATTCCGATGGCGCGGTGCATCTGGATGCCAGCGAGGCATCTGTGGGCGATATTCTGACGGTCGAGTTTACCGATAGCTTCTGCTACGAGCTTATCGGTCATGTTGTGGAGTAGGAGAGCGTCGTGGCTAACGAGAGCAATAAGGAACTGACGAGTGTTTGGACGCCCGCCAACATCGTGACGTGCGTGCGCATCGTCTTCATTCCGGTGTTCATGATCGTGTCGGCGCTGTCTCACACAAGCGTTGCCGGTACGGATTTGAGCACCTTCGACGGCCCGCTCGCCGCTGCCGCCTTTGTTCTGTACGTCATCCTGTCGTGCACCGATAAGGTTGATGGCTACCTGGCTCGTTCGCGCAACGAGATCACCGACTTCGGTAAGTTCCTGGATCCCATCGCCGATAAGTTGCTCGTGTTCTCGGCTCTGCTTCTGTTCTTGGATTTTGGTACCGTAACCGTGTGGTCGGTGTTCATTATCTTGTTCCGCGAGCTGCTGGTGAGCGCCCTGCGCATGGTCGCGAGTGCGGCCGGTGTGGTCGTTGCCGCCGATAAGCTTGGCAAGTACAAGACGGCGACGACGATGGTTTCCATCTGCGGCTATCTGTGCGTCTTTGCGATGGCCGGTCTCCAGCTGGGGCCGGTGTCGCTGCTGCTCGGTGTCTATTCGGTGTCGCGCTTCCTGTACGTCATCGCCGTGATTTTGACCATTGTCTCGGGCGCCCAGTACTTCTGGAACTGTCGCAAGATCGTCTTTTCGGTCTAGGTCCTGGTGGGTATGACGGAGTCTTATTTGCTAATCGCCGCAAACAACGAGGAACTGGCGCGCGATATTGTCGAGCGCGCGAGTGCCCGTGGTGTGACGGTCTCGACGGCGGAGTCGCTGACGGCGGGTATGATTGCCTCGACGATTGCCGATATCCCGGGTGCCTCGGCGGTGCTTCGTGGTGGCGCGGTGACCTACTGCGATGAGATCAAACATCGCGTGCTCGGCGTTAAACAGGAAACGCTCGATCGGTTTAGCGCCGTGTCGCACCAGACGGCTCGCGAGATGGCCGCAGGCTCGCTGGAGCTTTATCAGAGCGATATAGCCGTAAGCGCAACGGGCTACGCTGGGCCCGGTGGTGGCACCGAGCAAGACCCCGCCGGTACGTTCTATATTGGGTGGGCGTATCGCGCGGCCGATGGGGGAGCGCCGGTTGTCGAGTCTGCGCGCTGTCATTACGAGGGCGATCGGTCGTGCGTTCGTGCTCATGCGGTCGCGGAGGCTTTGGAGCGCATTGTTCGCGTGCTCAATTCTATGGAATAGACATGGTTTAAGGGGCCTTAGGGCCCCTTAATTGTGGAGATAGGGACCTTTGACGGAATTGGTGTTTGCGCTGGTATAAGGCCTAAATTTATTCGTGCACCTCTATTTGTGATTGGCGTGGTCAAGCGTTTGGTCGGTGATTGGTCGGCGTTTGGTCGGGTTTTGGAATGGTCGGGTACATATGATGAATCTGAACGGTTGACCACGAACAGCCGTTCGTTTATTATCGATGCAGGTTGTTAAGAGGAGGGCTATTCATGGCCAAGAATTCAGGTCCCGTACGTACCGTTCATGCTCGCACGACGGGTAAAGAGCGCGATGAGATGATCGCCACCACCAAGGCCGAGATCGAGAAGAAATTCGGCCAGGGTTCCATCATGAGGTACGGCGACGGTGGTCCCGAGCTCGAGGTCGAGGCCATTCCCACGGGCGCTCTGGCCCTCGATGCCGCTCTGGGCATCGGCGGCGTGCCGCGCGGCCGTATTGTTGAGATTTACGGCCCCGAGTCCTCCGGTAAGACAACGCTTTCGCTCGAGATTTTGGCAGAGGCCCAGGCTATGGGCGGCGTTGTGGCGTTTATTGATGCCGAGCACGCGCTCGATCCCACGTATGCCGCGCGTATCGGCGTGGACATCGATGAGGTCCTCATTTCCCAGCCCGATACGGGCGAGCAGGCGCTCGAGATCGTCGACATGCTCGTGCGCTCTGGCGCCATCGACGCCATCGTTGTCGACTCTGTCGCCGCTTTGACTCCGCGTGCCGAGATCGAGGGCGAGATCGGTGATACTTCGGTCGGCCTTCAAGCCCGTCTGATGAGCCAGGCGCTCCGTAAGCTCGCCGGCTCGCTCGCCAAATCTAAAACGACCTGCATCTTCATTAACCAGCTGCGCGAGAAGATCGGCGTCATGTTCGGCAACCCCGAGACTACGACGGGCGGCCGCGCCCTCAAGTTCTTCTCGTCGGTGCGTATCGATATTCGCCGCATTGACAGCATTAAGCTCAAGGACGAGGTCATCGGCAATCGTGTGCGTGCCAAGGTCGTTAAGAACAAAGTGGCCGCACCGTTCCGCTCGGCTGAGTTCGACATCATGTACGGCACGGGCATCTCTAAAGAGGGCTCGATTCTGGACATGGCCGTCGAGTGCGGTATCTGCAAAAAGATGGGCTCTTGGTTTGCTTACGGTGAGGATAAGCTCGGTAATGGTCGCGAGGCCGCCAAGGCCTTCCTGCGCGAACACCCCGATTGTGCTGACGAGATCGAGCATAAGGTTCGCCTCGCCTGTGGCCTTGAATTCGATGACGATGCTCCGTCCGAGGTCGAGCTGACCGATCAGCCCGAAACTGAGGAGTTCGATGAGCTTTACGCCATCGATGGCTCCGCGATGCTCGATGATGACGACGAGTAGCGGATGCCCTCATGTCGTATATGGTGACCGAGGCCACGGTCGTCTTTCCCGATAAGAAGGCGGCCTCCTCGTTCTCGAGTGGGTATGCATCAAAAAAGCCTTGTGCACATATCGACTGTGAGCTCGAGGGCGGTTTTGAACGATCCATCTGGATTCCTGTTCGTGTTGCTCGCCTGTTTCTTAAAAATCGCCCCGATCTTCCCTGCGATTGGGATGAGTTTCGCGAAGCGGTACAGCTCATTGAGCGTAAATGCGCGCTTACCATGGTGACTGAGATGCTGTCGCGCCGCGACCATGCCACGGGTGAGGTCCGTGACAAGCTGGCTCGTTACGGATTTCGCCAACCCGCAATTGATTTTGCCGTCCAGCGTGCCACTGAGTATCGCTTTTTAGATGAGAACCGCTTTTGCTCCTACTTTATCGAGGAGCGCAAACGACGCGGCTGGGGACAGCGCAAGATTGAGACCGAGCTCAAGCGCCGCCATGTCGTACTCGATGATATCCCCGGCTATCCCGAGGATTATTTTGCCGTTGAGGACGACTTGGCTCGCGCGTCGGCTTTACTCGCGAAGCGTCGCGTTCCCGAGACACGTGGATTCGAAAAACTCGTTCGGTTTTTGATGGGTAAGGGCTTTTCGTACCACATCGCCGCCGATGCCGTTAAGGCGCGTCTCGATGCCGAACGTGAGGAATGTGCAGTTTAGACACATGTGTTTTGCGCACCTGCCGTTCACCGCCTTTTAGCCGCCGTGCTGGGTCCATTTATTTGACAGTTGTTGCGGTTCAACGTACGATAAACACTGTCATTTGCTTTGTGATATGTGCTCATCTTTGATGAGTTTGTTTATATGTTTATCTGTATCCGACCCGCATAAGCTGCGCCCATATTACTCAAATGTCGCGAGCCGTTCGTAAGGACGGTTCGCTTTGTTGTGTAACGAATCCATAAAAAGGAGTGAGCATGCCTATCATCGCAGCGCTCGTTGGCATTGTTTTGGGTGCCATCGCCGCCATTGCCTACATGCGCACCGCCAAGCAGGGTAGTCTTCACGAGGCCGACGAAAAGATCCAGTCGGCTCACGCACAGGCTGAGTCCCTAATCGGTGATGCAAAGCGCCAGGCCGAGACCCTCAAAAAAGAGGCTCTGCTTGAGGCAAAGGAAGAGATCATCAAGAATAAGCAGGCTGCCGAGGCCGAGGACAAGCAGCGTAAGAGCGAGATTCGTACGCTCGAGAACCGTGTGATGCAGCGCGAGGAGTCCCTCGATCGCCGCAACGATGCCCTCGACAAGCGTGAACATCAGCTGTCCAGCCAGGCTGGCCAGGTCGAGAAGCGCTCCCGCGAGCTTGAGGAGCTCTGCGCCAAGCAGACCTCGGAGCTCGAGCGCATCGCCGACCTGACCCGCGAGGACGCTCACAAGGAGCTTCTCGATAAGGTTCGCGGCGAGGTTACCCACGAGGCCGCCACGATCATTCGCGAGTCCGAGCAGCAGGTTCGCGCCGAGTGCCATAAGACCGCTCAGGAGATCCTCTCCCTGGCGATTCAGCGTTGTGCCGCCGACCACACTGCCGAGGTTACCGTTACCTCCGTGCACATTCCTTCCGATGACCTCAAGGGTCGCATCATTGGCCGCGAGGGTCGCAACATCCGCACCTTCGAGCAGGTTTCCGGTGTCAACCTCGTGATCGATGATACGCCCGAGACCGTTGTGCTTTCGAGCTTCGATCCGGTCCGTCGCGAGACCGCCCGCGTGGCCCTTGAGAACCTTATCGCTGACGGCCGCATTCACCCTGCCCGCATCGAGGAGATGTATCACAAGGCCGCCGACTTGGTTCAGCAGCGCGTGCGCGAAGCTGGCGAACAGGCTGCCTTCGATACCGGTATCCACGATCTGCACCCCGAGATCGTTAAGACCCTGGGTGCTCTGCGCTACCGCACCTCGTTTGGTCAGAACGTGCTCCAGCATTCCCTCGAGGTTTCCGACCTGTGCGGCGTGATGGCTTCCGAGCTTGGCCTGGACGTTGTGACTGCCAAGCGCGCCGGCCTGCTACACGATCTTGGCAAGGCTATCGACCATGACGTCGAGGGTCCGCATGCCGTTATCGGCGCCGAGCTCGCCCGTCGCTATGGCGAGAAGCCCGTTATCGTTCACGCTATCGAGGCCCATCACGCCGACGTCGATCCCAACACGGTGCTCGATGTTCTGGTCCAGGCTGCCGATGCCGTTTCTGCCTCTCGCCCCGGTGCCCGTCGCGAATCGGCCGAGAACTACATCAAGCGCCTTGAGAAGCTCGAGGAGATCGCCAACTCCCATGACGGCGTCGAGCGTACCTATGCTATGCAGGCTGGTCGCGAGGTTCACGTCATGGTTCAGCCGGACAAGATTTCCGATGCTCAGTCCACGGTCTTGGCTCATGACATCGCCCATCAGATCGAGGAAGAGATGGAGTATCCCGGTCAGGTGCGCGTCGTCGTGATTCGCGAGAGCCGCGCTGTCGATATCGCTAAATAACATGAACGACGCGAACGAGCTCATCTCATTTATCGCGTCGATGTCGGGGGAGGGCAACCTTCGCGTCGAGGAGAACCTTGGCGAGGGGTATGTCCGCCTCCGCGTTTCGGAGGCCGAGCGGCGCCAGGCAAAGCACGACATTCAGCATGTCGAGGATATTGTCATCGAAATGCTGCGCAACGCTCGTGATGCCGGCGCCGACAAGGTCTATCTCGCCACGACCAAGGAAGATGGCGTCCGTACGCTCGTCTTTCTGGATAATGGCTCGGGCGTGCCGCAGGATATGCAGGAGCGCATCTTTGATGCCCGCGTTACCTCCAAGCTCGAGAGTATGAAGATGGACCGTTGGGGCGTTCACGGTCGAGGCATGGCTTTGTTCTCGATTAAGCAAAACACCGACGAGGCACGCGTTGTCACGTCGGATGTTGACCTTGGCTCGGTCTTTAAGGTGAGCGTCGCTACCGACCGCCTTGGCGAGCGCGCCGATCAGTCCAGCTGGCCTCAGGCCGTGAAGGACGAGGACGGTCACTATGTCTGCGCCCGTGGCCCTCACAACATCATTCGCGCCGCCTGCGAGTTTGCCCTCGAGGAGCTGCGCGCCTGTGATGTCTATCTGGGGTCTCCGTCCGAGATTGCCGCGACGCTGCATGCGCAGGCCTCCAGCCGTCTCGATGCTTCACGTCTTTTGTTTATCGACGACGAAGCCGAGCTTCCCGTGGTCGATCGTCTGGGTCTTGCTTCGGATGCGGAAGACTTTATCCGTATCTGTTCGGGTTTGGGCCTTGAGATGTCCGAGCGTACGGCGCATCGTATCTTGGCGGGCCAGATTAAGCCCGTTCGCGGTGTGACCGCACGCCTGCTACGCGAGCGCGATTCGTCCTCACATGCGTCTGCTCCGGTTGATCTCGCCAAAGATCGTCGCGGGTTGCGTATCGCCAAGGACGACATGGCGCAGTTCTCGCGAGCCGTCGAGCGCGATTTTAACGATCTTGCATCGCGGTACTATCTCAACCTTTGCGGCGACCCCAAGATTCGTGTTTCGCGTGATCGTATTACCGTGACGTTCGACCTTGCCAAAGAGGAATAGCATCTTTACCGAGTCCGTTCGGTACGATACAGTTATTGCAGTTAAAACGTACTTTTAAACGCAGGAGTTTCTTCATGGATTGCCTGAAGGTATCAAGCAAATCATCGCCCGCGTCCGTTGCCGGCGCCATTGCCGGCATGGTCAAAGATGGTGTTCCCGTCAATATTCAGTGTGTTGGCGCGGGTGCCGTCAACCAGGCAATTAAGGCCGTGGCTATCGCGCGCGGCTTTTTGATTCCGACCGGGTTTGATATTTCCTGCGCGCCGGTGTTCTCCGACATCCTCATCAACGGGGAGTCGCGCACGGCCATCCGTCTTTCTATTTACGTTCATCAGATTAATCGAGCTGCCATGGATAACGTTGTGATGGACGACGTTAAGCCTGTGGCATAGAGTTTTTACTCTTTGCCCGCCCTCTTTGATCCCGCTTATTCCACCTCGTTAGGACTTATACACATGGACCAGGGTTCCGTACGCGATATTCTTGCCGGTAAAACCTACTTTATCCGCACCTTTGGCTGCCAGATGAATCAGCACGACTCCGAGCGCGTGAGTGGTCTGCTCGACTCATATGGCTGCCTCATGGCGCTCGATCCGGAGCATGCTGACATTGTCGTGTTCATGACGTGCTGCGTGCGAGAGGCCGCCGATACTCGTCTGTACGGTCAGTGCAACTCTTGTAAGAGCCTCCCGCCTTCGCCCTCGGGCAAGCGCGTGGTCGCCGTGGGCGGCTGTATCGCGCAGCGCGACGGCGAGGGTCTGCTCACCAATGTCGATAACGTCAATGTTATCTTTGGCACGCATTCCATCGCGCATGTTGCCGAGCTCATTGCCGAGGCGTTCTTGGACGGCAAGCGTCATATTCGCACCAATGAACACGAGGACACGGATGCGATGAGCATGCCGTGGCATCGCGAGACCCAGTATCACGCCTGGGTCCCCATAATGACGGGCTGCAACAATTTCTGCACCTATTGCATCGTGCCGTATGTGCGCGGTCGCGAAAAGAGCCGCCCTTTCGAGGAGATTGTCGACGAGGTCACCGGTCTAGTACGCCAGGGCGTGCGAGAGGTCACGCTGCTGGGTCAAAACGTCAACTCCTATGGTCGCGACCTGTTTGGCAAGCCGCGCTTTGCCGATCTGTTGCGTGCCGTGGGCGATACGGGTGTAGAGCGCATCTTCTTTACTTCCTCGCACCCCAAAGACCTGCTGCCCGAGACTATCGACGCTATGGCCGAGACGCCTGCCGTCATGCCGCAGCTGCACCTGGCAGTTCAATCGGGCTCGACGCGCATCCTTAAAGAGATGAATCGTCGCTATACGCGCGAGGATTATCTGGGACTCGTCGATCGCATCCGAAATCGCATGCCCAATATCGCGCTTTCGACCGATATCATCGTGGGATTCCCCGGCGAGACCGAGGAAGACTTTGAGCAGACGCTCTCGCTTGCCGAGACCGTCCGTTATGCTCAGGCCTATACGTTTATCTATTCCAAGCGCGCCGGTACTCCGGCCGCCGAGATTGACGATCCCACGCCGCATGAGGTGATTCTTGAGCGCTTCAATCGTCTGGTGAAGGTTATCGAGACCACAGCGCACGAGTATAACCAGGGTGAGCTCCACACCGTTGTTCCGGCGCTTATTGAGGGTATGAGCAAAAAGAATGACGCGGTGCTGCTGGGCAAGAGTCCTAAGAATCAGACCGTTCATGCACCGATTCCCGCGGGCTACAGCATCGATCAGTTGATTGGCAAGATTGTCGATGTTGACATCGACGTCGCCAAGACGTGGTATCTGTCCGGATCCGTTGTGGGCGAGCCGCGCTAATGATTTCTCCCGGGGCAGGCCTTTCCGCCGTTGCGATTGTCGGTCCGACCGCGGTTGGCAAAAGTGATGTCGCAGATCGTTTGGCGGCTCGTCTTTCGTCCGAAGTGCTGTCGTGTGACGCGATGCAAATCTATCGAGGTATGGATATCGGCACTGCCAAGATGGCACCCGAGGAGTGCACGGCGCCTCTACGCCTGGTCGATATTGTTGAACCGGGCGTTGCATATTCTGCAGCGCTGTATCAGGCAGACGCTCGTGTGCATGTTGAGCGCTTGCTGGGCGAGGGCCGCCTACCGGTGTTTTGCGGGGGCACAGGCCTGTATCTCAAGGCCGCCCTGGATGAAATGGATTTTCCCTCAGGCGAGCTTGAGGACGATCGCCGCGCGGGGTATCAGGAGCTTGCCGAACGCATTGGCGAGGAAGCGCTGCACGCGCTGCTTGCCGAGCGTGACCCCGAGTCCGCTGCGGTCATCCACCCCCATAATGTTCGTCGCGTGATTCGCGCGCTCGAAATGCACGATGATGGTGTGTCCTACGCGCAGCAAAAGTCGCAGTTTAGTGTTCCGCGCGAGCATTATCACGCTCTGTGGTTTGGGTTGATGCGTAATCGTGAGGCGCTTTACGAGCGTATTAACCTACGCGTCGATCTGATGTTTGAGCAGGGTCTTGTTGATGAGGTTCGCGGTCTTATGGACCAGGGGCTGGGAGATGCCCTGACTTCGATGCAGGCGATTGGCTATAAAGAGATTATCGATGCCCTTAACGGCGTGATTTCTATGGATGAGGCTCGCGAACTCATCAAGACGCGTTCGCGTCGCTATGCCAAGCGTCAGCTTTCGTGGTTTAAACGCGATGACCGTATCGTGTGGTTCGATATGGACGAGTTTACGATCGATGAGGTCGTTGAGGATATCCTTCACCGTATCGAGGCGGTCTAATGGCTCGGTTTCCCCTCGTTCCAACGGCTCCTGCGCCCGAACGCGCCGTTCTTGTCGGAGTTGAGTGGCGCGATAACGCCTGGCCGCTCGATCGCTCGCTTGACGAGCTTGAGCGCCTGGCCCATACGGCTGGCGCTCAGTGCGTGGCGCGTTTGTCACAGCGTCTGGTTAAGCCGTATCCAAAATCGTTTATCGGCTCCGGTAAGGTTGAGGAGCTTTGCGGGCTCGTGCATCGTATGGATGCCGATGTTGTTATCTTCGACGACGATTTAACGCCCTCGCAGCAGTCGTATCTGGAGAAAGCCGTGGGCGAACCGGTTAAGATTATCGACCGTACGGCGTTGATTCTCGATATCTTTGGTCTGCACGCTCAGACCCGTGAGGGCCGTCTGCAGGTGCAGTTAGCCCAATTGCAGTATCTGTTGCCCCGCTTGCGCGGTATGTGGAGCCATCTTGCAAAAGAGCAGACACGCGGTGGCATTGGTTCGCGCTTTGGTCAGGGCGAAAGCCAGCTCGAGGTTGACCGACGTTTGATTCGCAACAAGATTGCCGCTCTTCGTCGCGAGCTCAAGCAGGTTGAACAGCGCCGCGATGTCCAGTCAAAGAGCCGTATCGAGTCGCCGGCGTTTCGCGTTGCCCTAGCCGGTTATACCAATGCCGGAAAGTCGACGTTGCTCAATCGCCTGACCGGGTCTACGGTGCTTTCACAGGACAAATTGTTTGCCACGCTCGATCCGACGACGCGCTCGTATCGCTTGCCCGGCGGTCGTGGCATGACCATTACCGATACCGTTGGCTTTATTCAAAAGCTTCCGCATGGTCTCGTTGATGCCTTTAAGTCCACGCTGTCTGAGGTCCTTGGTGCCGACCTGATCCTTAAAGTTGTGGATGCCTCTGACGAGGACTACGAGCGCCAACTCGAGGCAGTCGATCGCGTTCTTGACGAGATCGGTGCCGGCGAGCGTTTGACGCTTACGGTGTTCAATAAAATCGACCTACTCGATAGCGTCGATCGATTGAGTTTCCGTCGTCGCTATCCCGAGGCCGTGCTGTTTTCGGCCCAGACGGGCGAGGGGCTCGACGATCTCGTCGACCGAATTGCTCGAGAGGCGGCTGCCACCGATGTGTTGCTCTCCGCTGATATCCCGTATCGCGAGGGCGCACTCATCACGCTGGTGCATGAGCAGGGAACCCTTCTGCATGAGGAATATCTAGAGGACGGCGTTCGCATTGTGGCGAAGTTACCGGCTCGAATCGCGCCGCGTCTTGAGCGCTATCGTACGGAATAAACGAGCTCTAGTACGCCTAGAATGACAGGCTGATGGAGCAGGTAGAACGGTAAGGCATGCCGACCGAGGACTGCGAGCGCCGGGATGGGATTGGCGTATGCCCATGCCGGCGCTTCGTGCCTTGATGCTTGTGATGCCTGGGCTGTAAAGAAGCCGGTAAGGTACATAAAGACAAACGGAATGAGCGGATAGTAATCTCCCGAAACAAAATCCGGGCCCGGGAATCCAAGCCATGCCAGGTAGGGGAGTGGGTAGACCGCCTTTGGAATGCCCCAGGTTAGGGTAAAAAGAACAAGGCATACTGCGATGCCCCACGAGCCCGGTATTTTTTGGAGTAACGGACGGGTGAGTGCAACCACCGCGGTGCACACCGCCATGCAATAAATGATGCCAAAGTTTACCGAATCGTCGACTGATACCAGTGTAGTTGCAATCCATACGATCAAGGCCGCGGCCGCGTATTTGAGGGCGCGCTTAACGTTATTGCGCGAGAACGTGCACATCCAGCCGGCGATAAACAAAAATACCCAGCTGATACTAGCGCGCCAGATATCCTGGAAAACCGTTTCGGTAAACCATGGCATATCCCATCCATATAGGTAAGCCAAATCGTAGCAGGCGTGGAAACCTGCCATCGATAGCATCGTAAACCCGCGGATGGTATCAAATATGGTGATGCGTTTTTGCATTACGAGAACCGGCGCATTAATCCGACAACCTTACCCAAAATAACGGGGTTCGTCGCATAGATGGGCTCCATGGTGTCGTTCTCGGGCTGCAGGCGCACGCGCCCCTGCTCCTTGTAGAACGTCTTGACGGTCGCCGAGCCATCGATCATGGCCACGACGATTTCGCCGTTCATGGCGCTCTTTTGCTCGCGAACGATAATGTAGTCACCGTTGTAGATGCCGACATTGATCATTGAGTTGCCGTGCACTTCAAGGATAAAGGAGCCCTGGTCTGTGGCGATTTCGGTCGGGATGGTAAAGGTGTCCTCGATATTTTGCTCGGCCAGAATGGGAATCCCAGCCGCGACGCGACCGACGAGCGGCAGCGAGACCGTTCCGCGGGGCGCTGTGGGTTCATCGGATTTGGAAATCGAGACGGAAGATCCGTCCTCATCAAAAAGCTCTAGGGCGCGAGGCTTGGTGGCATCGCGCTTGAGCAGACCTCGAGCCTCCAGGGCAGAGAGATGAGCATGCACCGTGCTGGGGGAGGAGAGGCCTACGGCCGATGCCATCTCGCGCACACTGGGCGGATAGCCCTTCTCCTGCTGATATTCCTTGATGAAGTCGTAAATCTGCTGCTGACGCTTGGTAATTTTGCGAGCCATCAGGGGATCCTCTCTGCCAATGTCAAACAAATGTTCGATTATTGCTTGACAGGAACAACTGTTCGAAGATAATAATAACCGAACATTCGTTCTCGCGCTAGACATTTTTGTCCGCGCGGCTTGATAAAACTGTTCTCAGCAAAACACGCGAGAGGAGAACATGATGAACGCAACGGATATGGTCCAGGGAAACCTCGCCCTTAAGCTCGAGACGCCTGCGGCGCCGGCTTTCACGGTTGTTAAAGGCGGCCGATCTGGTTTCCAAACACTGCCTGGCAAGCCCGTCCGCAGCCAGTGCGTCGCCACGACTTCGGCCCCCGTTGCCCTAAAGGCTTCGACGATCGCCGCTCTTGCCGTTGCGCTCACGCTCTTCTTTGTACTTGCCACCTCGATCTTCAGCGCTCGTCACGCCGCGTATGCCGAGTCGGTATCCAACGTTACCTACGAGACCGTCCGTGTTCAGTCTGGCGATTCCTTGTGGTCGCTAGCCCAGGAGCATCCGATTGAGGGTCTTTCCACGCAGGAGACCTCTGATATGATCCGCAACGTCAATCACCTGGAGCATGGCTCGCTCGATGCCGGTGTGCATCTTAAAGTTCCCGCACGTTCCTAAGATTTAAGTACCGTCGCATGGTACCCTTGTAATCGTTTTAGAGGAGGTACCATGCGCTGTCCCAAATGCGGCAAGGCACATACCCGCGTCGTTGATTCCCGCATGCAGGAATCAAATAACACCATCAAGCGCCGTCGCGAATGCTGCTCATGCAATTATCGCTTTACGACATTTGAGCGTTGTGAAGACCCTATCGAGGTCATTAAGTCAGACGGATCCAAGCAACGGTTCGATCGCAATAAGCTGCTGGTCGGTTTGATGCGCGCTACGATCAAGCGTGATATCGATACTAAAAAGCTCAACGAGATCATTGACGATATTGAGGTCGAGCTTCGCTCCCGTACGCTTACGGCCGTTACGTCTCATGAGCTGGGCGATATGGTTCTTAAGCGGTTGGCCAAGATCGATAAAGTGGCCTACATCCGCTTTGCCTCGGTCTATCGCGATTTCAAAGACGTCGATGAGTTTCTGCAAGAGCTCGACAAGCTAAGGTGATTTCATGTCCAACATTACCGTTAACATTAAACGTCTCGACCCAACCGTCGAACTTCCCAAATACGCCCATCCTACAGATGCCGGTCTTGACCTGCGTTCCAACGAGGATTGCATTCTGAAGCCCTTTGAGCGTCGTCTGGTCTCCACGGGCCTAGCTATCGCTCTGCCCGACGGCTACGCCGGCTTTGTCCAGCCCCGCAGCGGCCTGGCCATTAAGCAAGGCCTGTCCATAGTCAACACTCCTGGCCTCATCGACGCCCACTACCGAGGAGAGCTCAAAGTCATCCTCATCAACCTAGACCCCACGAACAACATCCAAATCAACAAAGGCGACCGCATCGCCCAACTCGTCATCCAAGAAGTCCCCACGGTCAACCTCGTAGAAGTACAAGAACTAGACGAAACCGACCGAGGAGCCGGCGGTTTCGGTTCTAGCGGCGTCGCTTAGGGCGCTCATATCCCTCCCGCCCGCCTCTCACACATATCATTCCATGCTCAAACATTCTCGCTTCGCTTCGCTCACTGCGAAACTGCGCGTGGAACGATATGTGTGAGAGGCGGGCGGGCGGTTACTCGCTTGAAAAATAAAAGCCTTTCTTTCTAGTAAGCCGATGCGATAAAGGAAAACCTCCTTTCTCGCATCGGCTTACTATATTTATTTTTTCCGGTTTCTCCTTTGCAGGTTCTAATGGTAGGGAATCTGGCATAGCTGCTAGCACGTAAACGTAGCTGCTCGGCGGGAGCCGCCCATATATCGTTCCACGCGCAGTTTCGCAGCGCAGCGAGAATGTTTGAGCATGGAATGATATATGGGCGGCTCCCGCCGAGCAGCGGACTTTCGTCTACCTGATATGCGCAGGTTTTCCGCCCCAGTAGAAGCGGCAGAAGGCTCGTTTGCGCTTTTGGGGCTTGCCTGTAAGCTCCATGGTGGCGACGGCAATGTCTTCGGCTGCGTGGGGACGGCGTAGTACTTCGCCGTTGATGAGTAGGGCTTTAAGCGACTCCGGATGATCGTGCAGGTGGCGCAACGTCACGATGAGCTCTCGTGCCGTGGTGACGTGCATGCTGGCGCCCATGCCGGTGAGCATAGTGGTGTTGGCCTTTTCCTGGCCATAGGACTTGCCCAGCAGGATCATCGGCAGATGTGCGCATAGGCACTCGGTGACCGTTAGTCCGCCCGATTTGAGGATTGCCAGGTCGCAGCCGTGCATGAGGGCCGCCATGTCGTCGACATAGTCCAACACCGTGACGTTCTCGAGCTTCATGGCATCGAAGAGCGTCTTCAGCCGGGTGGCATACTCCACGTCTTTGCCCGGCAAAAAGACAAAGTGCATGTCTTCGAAGCTGCGCAGAAAGGGGAGTATGTGGTCCATCGCCGCGCGAAACCGGACGTAAGGCTGAGGCAAACTGGCACCGGCCATTACCAGCACGACGGTCTTGTCGGTGGGGAGGTTGAACTTGGCAAGCTCTTCCTCGCGATCGTAATCCGTGTCGAATCCGGCGCGAATAGGAATGCCGGTAATGCGAATCTTTGCCTCGGGCACCTTGCGCGGTCGCAGCGTTTCGGCCATAAATTCGTTGGCAACACAGAATAGATCGGTGTCCTTGTGGGGCCACCAGCCCTCGACTTCGTAGTCGGTCGGGACGCAGATGACCGGATAATCGATACCCGTAATTACGCGGGCGCCCACGGCAACGTTGGCTGCCGTGATGTGCGTTGCGACCACGGCTATGGGCCTGCGGTTACGAATATATTCGTTGAAGGCGGGGAACATAATTCGCGACCATGCCGTGCCGCCACCCCAGAGAAGATGTCCCGTAAGCGTATACCGCCAGGTCAGGTCGTAAATGGGGCGCGTGGCTCCCGTAAAAGAAGCCGCGGTCTTATTGCCGTCGAATTTAATGCGTCCAAAATCAAGGATATCGAGCACTTCAATCTCAACATCCTCGGGGATGCCATTGGTGCCGCGGATGAGGTCGAATGCCTGCGCAATCGCATTTGCGGCGGCCTTGTGGCCCGAGCCGACCGAGGCGTGCACGATGGTCACGAGGGGTTTTTGCTGAGCCAAGAGCGTGGTTTGCTCCGATTGGGGAGCGCTGTTCGTGAGCAGGGGAGCATCGTCGCTCGTCTGCGTCTGATCCATCGATAACTCCCCTTCGACGTTGTAACACGGATTTATCATTGTAGTGCATGAGTGTCACGTTCACGTAAATTTGGGTATGAGCGCAAAGAACGACAACGTTTCGACGAGAGGACTCTTCATGACTACCGATCAGACAATCGATGTTGCGATTATCGGCGGCGGCCCCGCGGGCTATGCTGCCGCCATTTATGCGGCGCGTGCCAACCTGACGACGACTGTCCTTGAGCAGGGCATGTCTGGCGGACAGATCGCCACGTCCAACGAGATCGAGAATTATCCTGGCATTCCGCTACTGAGCGGTGCCGAACTTGGTGAGCGGTTTCAACAGCATGCTGAAGGCCTGGGGGCTCAGGTTGAATGGAGTATGGTGACAGGCGTCGATTACGATGCCGATGCGGCACAATTTACCATCCATCATGATATGGGCGATACAGCAGCCAAGAGCGTCGTTGCGTGCATGGGCGCCACGCCGCGTCCTGCGGGTTTTGTCGGCGAGGACACGTATCGCGGTCGTGGCGTTTCGTACTGCGCGACGTGTGACGGCATGTTCTTCCGTGGCAAGCAGGTCTTTGTTGTCGGAGGCGGCAATTCGGCATGCGAGGAGGCGCTGTTCCTGTCCGACATTGCCAGCAGCGTGACTATCGTGCTGCGTCGCGATCAGTTCCGTGCACCCGAGGGCGTTGTGAATAAGGTGCTTGCTAAGGACAATATTTCAGTTAGGTACCAAACTAGTATTGTTGAGCTTTCTGGTGAAGCGATGCCCACGACAATCACGTTTAAGGACAACGCAACCGGTGAAACGTATTCCGAGTCTTTTGATCCGGGCTCGTTTGGCATTTTTGTCTTTACGGGGACGCAGCCACATACCGAGCTCGTTGAGCACCTAGTCGATCTGGCTCCCGACGGCGGCATTGTCACCGATGATTCCATGGCAACCCGCACACCCGGATTATTCGCAGCCGGCGATATTCGTTCCAAGCGTTTACGCCAGGTTGTGACCGCCGTATCGGACGGTGCTATAGCGGCAACCAGCGCATACGCTTTCCTACGCGGATAAGTACGATAATATATCTTATGTAAGGTTGCTATCTTTAAACAAAGTGGTTGGACGGTGCGTCAATGTGCTGTCTAACCACTTTTACTTAGCGGCTATGTGGTATGCAAAACTAGATAACCTAGAATACAATATAGAAAACGAACGGAGGCCTCTTATGAACCACGCTAAACATGTTATCCCGATGTCCGATACATCGGTCAGCATTAAGCCGGAGGATATTCAGCCGACGGTGCTGCCGGATGCATTTATTCAGTCCGATATGGTGGGAAAACTCAACGCGTTGAGCTTGCCACGCTATGACCAGCTGCCCAACGTAACGCTCTATCGCGATCAGGTTATTGAATATGTTGCGCTGTGGATGGAGCCGCTTTCGATTTGCGTAGAGCAGCCCGTTATCACGCCATCGATGATCAATAACTACGTGAAGGTCGGCCTCGTTCCTGCTCCGGTTAAAAAACAGTATGGCCGTGAGCAGATTGCGCGTCTCATCGCCATTTGTATCTTTAAGCAGGTGCTACCCATCGCTGCGGTTCAGGCGCTCTTTAATATTCAGCGCTTGAGCTACGACGCTCCGACCGCCTTTGATTATGTTGTCGATCAGCTTGAGGCATCGATTCGTGCGGCGTTTTCCGTCGAGCAGACTCCTGTGCCCGATACCGCACATCAAGTTACGCGCGAGTCGCTGCTCGTACGCAGTGCGGTATCGTCCTTTGTTTCGAAGGCATACCTGATGAGCTATCTTAAGTTCAATGGGTTTAATAGCTAACTGAGGTATAAGACGGGCGGGATAAGGGGCCAGTGGCCCCTTATCCCGCCCGCGCGTTTGACTAGTTGTACATTATCGGCCCGAAGCTACACCCATGCCGTAACCGATGATGAGACCGTGCATCTCGGCGTAATAGGAATCTAGCCCGTTACAGGGCATGATGATAGTCTTGGAGCCTGGCCAGTGCTCCACAATGCGGTCGGCAAGCGCCTGGGCTCCAGCTTCGTTCTCAACGTGATCGATGATGACCTCGCCGCCAGTAAAGCCCTCGGCCTCCATGGTGTCGACAATCTTGGTGAGCATCTTCTTTTCGCCACGCGTGTGCCCAACGAGTTCAATTTCGCCCGCTTCGCTCGCAGTGCCTAAAATGCGGATATTGAGCTTGTTGGCAATGACCCCGGCTGCCTTGGGAATACGTCCAGCCTTCGCAAGGTTTTCGTAATTGCATAAACTAAAGAGGATTTTGCTGTTTTGCTCCAAGCTATCGAAATAGGCGCAGGCGTCTTCAAAGGAAACGTCCGGGTTGCTCGCAAGATAGCGGTCGAACAGCAAGAAGATCAGATCCATTTTGCCACCTGCGGCTCGCGAGTTAACCAAATGAATCTGGCGGTTGGGCTCCTCGGCAAGCACCATGTCACGTGCGGTGGCTGCGGCATTGTAGCTTCCCGATACGCCCTCCGAGATGGGCATGCAGATCGTCTTGTCGGCAAGCCTAAAGAGTTCAGCCCACTCCCCTACGCTTGGACAGGCGCTCGAAGAAGCGCTCGACTCCGCCTGCACGGCGCAATTGAGCTCGTTAACATCGAGCGAGAGGTCATCGACAAATTCGCGCTCCCCCACTCGGATCTTAAGGGGTGCAAATGCAAAGGTGGTATGAGGTGCGGTTGGTTGCCAATCGCGAAGATTGCAGCTCGAATCGGAAATAAGTGCCCAGCTCATTGAGGGTCCTTTCTAATTGTTCCCCAACAATTATAGCCATCTTTTTGATTGATTGAACAGCTATCTAGTTTTGAATACTAGATAGCTGTCTTGATCTTATGGCAAACGGTAGGGGCAAAAAGAATGGGCCTCGTGACTCAAGATCGCGAGGCCCACGTTCGTTCGCTGTAGTAATAAATTAGTAGCGTACGAAGATGTAGTTGTTATTCATACCGGCTGCGACGGAGCTGATGATGACGCCCGTCTTGTAGTCGGAAGCATGGATCATCTGGCCGTTACCAATGTAGATGCCGGTGTGGTAAGAGTTAACCACGACGTCACCAGGCTGGGGATCGGACACGCGGGTCCAGCCCATGAAGGTACCCGTGGTGCCAAGGCGGCAATAACGGCCGGTGAGGCAATAGCTCACAAAGCCGGAGCAGTCAAAGCTGTTCGGTCCAATACCGCCCCAAGAATAAGCATAACCGAGCTTGCTGTAGGCGCGCGAAACAACGGTACCACCGTCAACGGACTGGCTCGGTGCGGAAGGCGTCGGAGCCGGAGCGGGCGTCACGGGCTGCGGCGTGGGAGCAGGAGCGGGCGCGGGCGCAGGCGTGTTGCCGCCGCCGTTGTTGGTCGTACCGCCACCATTGTTGGTGTTCTCGGTCGTACCGGCGGTGTCATTGCTCACCGTGGCCTTTTCGGCGGTGCTGGCATTAATGCCAGCCTGCAGCGCAGCGTTGGCCTCGGCCTCGGCAGCAAGCTCGGCCTGCAGCTGCGAATCCAGGGAGTTCACGACACTCTGGGCCTCAGCCTGCTGGGCGTTGAGCTCGTCGACCTTCTTCTGCGTCGCGGCGACGTTCTTCTCCTGTTCGGTCTGCTTATCGGTGAGCTGCTGCTTAAGGTCCTTGACCTCCTGAATGGTCTGGGCCTGCTTGTCGGACACCTTACCGTAGTAGAAGAGACGGTTGAGCATGTCGCCAAGATCGTCGACGCCCGTCAGAACCTGAAGGAGACTCAGACCGCCGGTCTTGTACTCACCGGCAACGTAGCTCGAAAGCTTTGCCTGGCCCTCGGCAATCTCTTGCTGCTTTTGCGTGATCTCGCCTGCAGTCTGATCAAGCTCCTGCGTCTGTGCGGAGAGTTCTTCATGAATTTGCTGGGTTTGGGTGCCGATCTGCTCGAGCTTGGTACGAGCAGCGGCAAGGTCGGATGCGGTATCGGCGTATGCCGGAGCCACGAGGCCCAGGCCCAAAACACAAGCGAGGGTTGCCGTAGCAGCGCAGCGTGCCATGTTTCTGTGCGTGTTTGCTGTGCGCATGTAGCTTCCTTTCCGGTATCTAAGGGTAGCGGCTAGTCCACCGTTACCAGGCTAAAGAGCTCAACGTCCTCGTTAGAAGGCGTGAGCTTCTTGCGCGGGTTGAGAAACGCAAGCTCAAGGATACAACCGTAGCCCACAAGCTTTGCGCCCATATCTCGCACCAGTTTACCTGTTGCCTCGACGGTTCCGCCCGTCGCGACCAAGTCGTCCAGAATCAACACGGTATCTTTAGAGCTGATGGCATCGGCGTGGATCTCGATAGAATCCGTTCCGTACTCGAGCTCATAGCTCTCGCTCACCGTCTTGCGCGGCAGTTTACCCGGCTTACGTGCGGGAACAAAGCCGGCGCCCAGGGCGACGGCCACGGGCACGCCCACCATAAAGCCACGAGCCTCGGGGCCGACGACCTTAGTAATGCCCATGCCAGCAAAATGCTCGGCGAGTGCATCGACCATGGCCTTCAGAGCCTCAGGATTGCCAAAGAGCGGCGTGATGTCTTTAAAGACGACTCCGGGCTCGGGATAGTCGGGGATATCGACAATATGAGATTCGAAGTCGTACATGGCGTGACCTTTCATGGATTGCCGGGTGGACGGCGGTTATTTGCCCGTGTTAGCAGACGGGTTATGCGAGGGGACGACGACCTTGAACGGCTGCACGAGCGACTCGTCGTGCGCGGCAACCGCGGGGACGCTTGTCGCATCGCTTTTAGCCTTGGTGGATTCGGAACGCGCGATCTCCTCATCGAGGGCATCGATGTCAGCGTCCTCGACCACGGCGTTGAGCGACTCAAAGACACGATTCTTAAGGAGCGCGGTGTGCACACCCTCGGTGAGGTCATGCAACTTTTTAAAAGCGCGCTCGAGCTTGGCGTCGCGCTCGTCATCGGAGGTATCCATGCCGAGCATACTCACGAGAACCTGCTCAAACATCGAAGACTCGCGGTTTGCCGACGATACGTACTGACGCAGGTTGCGCGGCTCAATGTGGAAGCGCGACAGCTCCGAGCAGTAACGGATAATCGGGAAATCTCGGCCATCGACGAGCTCTCGGTTCTGCGGGCTCTTGATGATGCGGATAAGATCGTTCTCGGCAAGGGAGCGGATAAACGAGATCTCGACGCCGAGCATATCGGGAATGGTCTCGATGGGATGCAGCTTTTGCTTGGTCTCCTTGGGTTCCGTCTTAAGCGGAACATCGGATAAAAGACCCACCTCGTAAGCCAAAGTGGACAGGTCCGTTGCGTTTTCCAAGCGCTGCTTAATGACGTTGAGCGGCATGTAGCGGGTCTTCTGCAGGTGCAGGATGACCTCGAGACGGTCAACGTCTTCCTTGGAGTACTGACGATACCCCTTAGGCGTGCGATGAGGGGTGATGAGCCCCTCATCTTCTAGAAATCTAATTTTTGAGTTTGAAAGATCGGGGTATGCGCCTCGAAGAAGGTTGACGACTTGGCCGATACTCAGATAGTTGCGTTCGGCCATTAACTACTCACCGGTTTCGATGCGCTCCGGCGTGCTCTCGTGGTAGATGAGCGTGAACGTACCGATCTGAACGGAAGAGCCGTCGTGCAGCGGAGCACCGTTGACGATGGCGCCGTCAACCCACGTACCGTTGAGCGAGCCCAGATCCTCAATACGGGCGCCCAGGCCCTCACGAATAATGCGTGCGTGGCTGCGCGAGACGGTCATGTCGTTGAGGAAGATGCCGTTCGCGGGATCGCGGCCGATGGTGGTCACGTCGTCCTCGAGCTCAAAGGCAGCTCCGGTCTGCGGGCCCTTGACGATGGACAGAACCGGAGCGGTGATGTGCACGTTGGCCATAAGGTCGGGAACAGTAACATCGCTCGAAGGAACGCGGAAAACGCAGGTAGCGTCCGCAGTCTTATCGTTCTGAGGCATATTGTTAACCTTGTTGTCCATGACAACCCCTATCTAACGCGGCCACGCCGCAAAGAATGAACCGTACGTAATCATACCCCAATGAATCAGTCTTCGATTTCGGGGTTGAGAAAGTCGGTGTCCTCGTCCTCGGGATGCGCGATGGCCTGTTTAATGGCCGCCCCTCCCTTAATGGAATAGATGACAGCGGTGAGCATGGAGAAGATCACGCCGCCGTACACAAAGAAGATGCCGAGGGGCACCGAGCTGCCATTGAGGCCTGGGAATGCCGTGAACGTGGCGGGCAGCAGATGCCAGCCGTCTATGATGGGGAACCCAAGCAGCATGAGTGAGAAGCCGGTCATGAGCAGCGCCGTGGCAATCTTGCCGGGAAAGACGACATCGATGGGACGACGGTGATAATGGCGCACGATGAGCGTGCCGATACCCAGGTAGATATCGCGGCCGATAATGAGCACGCAGACCCAGATGGGAAGCTCGCCGCGGACTACCAGGCCCAACACGCCGGTAAACAGCAGTGCACGGTCGCAGATGGGGTCCATGACCTTGCCGAGCCACGAGACCGTTTTGGTCATGCGGGCAATCTGACCGTCCATCCAGTCGGTGGAGGCCGCGATAGCATAGATGACAATGGCTACGACACGGTTGTTGTCCGTCACAAACAGGTACAGGAAGACGAGCGTGAGGACCAGGCGCGTAAAGGTAATGAAATTGGAGATCGTAAAGATCTTATTCGACGGGTAATCGGAAGTGCCGATAAGCTCCTTTTTGATCTTCTTCTTGATGCCCACAGGACTCCCCCGCTGGTAAACGACAAAACTTTCGATACTATACCCGTTCTAGCGATGTCTATCCAGCGTAAGCATAGAGAGTCCAGACATGTGGAGGGTGGTATCGGGCGGGATGTCATTCGATTTTGTGTACATCAGCCTCCAAAAATGACATTTTATGTCTGACGTTGAACGAAGCTGGTTGATAACAAGCAGGTGGAATAAACATGGAGCCCGACACCTCTCGCGCAATCGACGCGCGGCAAGGGTCTGGCCCATCTCATATGTTGCCAACGCTAACGGTGAACCTGAGCGCCCGGGCACATTCTTTGTTGGCTGAAACCGGCATAGCAACTAGCGGAAGGCATCATCGAAGGAGTGTGCTGGAAAGCACCCGTCTCCTTAACTGTTAGAAATGCAAGTTAATAATCTATGTGGTCAATATAATACCGTTGAACCCGCGTATCGATACCGCTCAGCCATTCGCCTCGCCCCCATCGCACGCATCTTCATTCGGTCTTGCATTATTAATCTAACGATGCTTTGAGAAATGTAGGTGCTTCTAAATGTACTGTCGACTTCTTCTCAAACTAATCCTAAGAGACAGGGCCGTATGGATCTCTACGCTCGTTCTCGCTGCAGCCTTCTCCATAACCATTGCGTTCAATTCACCCATCTACGGGCCCTTCTTTATGAAGCAGGGCATGCAGAGCTTTGTCGACGCATTCAATACGCGCGCACCCCAAGCCAGCGGCACAGACCTATCTCCAGAGCAGCAAGTCGACGCGGAGCTTGCAAGATACGCGAACGCCGCCCTTGCCGCTCAAACCGACGCCGCCTTTCTCGATTCTGCCGAGAGCTACTAC